>CAKOMU010000090.1 GCA_934096755.1 uncultured Bacilli bacterium | reverse complement strand
GGGCTAAAGTTAAGAAAAATAAGATTATAGTAGAACAGAGAGATGCAACAATAGAAATGGAAGTTGAAATTCCTAAAGGAAAAGAAGTTTTTATTCAGGGAAAAGATATAAAATTTAAGGCATACAGTCCATCCACAACTCCCCAGTATTATTATCCAAAGAAAATGACTACTTATAAAAAGAGAATTTTAGATAATCAATATAAAAGCTGGAATAAGCCAAGTAATGTTGTGATTACTGGTCAGTTAGGAAAAAAAATAGATTCCATAACTATGTATCAGAAACAGTATAAATATTTTTGGAATCAGGATAGTTTTCTTTTGTGTTTAGGTAATTTCTATGAAGGAACGCAGACAATTTCTCTTAAATTAAGCGAGCCTGGTGAGTATACATATTCAGGTCTTTCTATATTGACAGAAGATATGCCGACAATGGAAAATCAGGCAACACAGTTAAAACAGAATCCAATGACAAATGTGAAGTTTGCTTCTAATTATATTGAGGGAACTATAAACACAGAAGGTAATGAATTGCTTGTATTATCTTTACCATATAGTGAAGGCTGGAGTGCAAAGGTTGATGGAAAGAAAACAGATATTGTTACAGCGAATACAATGTGGTCCGGAATATATTTAGGAGAGCAGGGCGAGCATAAAATTACGTTGCATTACCGAACACCGGGACTGATATTAGGAGCCTTCATTTCTGGCATTACGTTGATTTTAGTGGTTGTTGTTCTAATATTTAATAAGATAAAAAAGAGGGAAAGTAAATGATTCTATTTATACTTATATTGCTCATGGTTATTATAGCTAATGCGGAAATAGCGAAGCCGAATACTTTTAACACAGAATATAGCAGTATTAGCCAGACAAATGTAATTAAAGGAATTTTTGTGATATTAGTTTTGCTGGGACATGGAAATTCATATTTAAATGTTGAGGGCGCATTAGATATACCATATAAATCATTTCAGTCACATTTGGGGCAAATGGTTGTATCCATGTTTTTATTCTATTCAGGATTTGGAATGATAAAGTCGATAATGAAAAAAAGATTTGGCTATATAAAGACATTGCCGATAAAGCGTTTTCTGATCGTGGTGTTGAATTTTGATATAGCTGTTATATTATTTGAAATAATGAATATCTGCTTAAAGATACATTTTGACTGGAAAACAATTCTGCTCGCTTTTACAGGTTGGGTGGGTATTGGAAATTCTAACTGGTATATGTTTGCTATCTTTGTATTGTATATATTGTTGTTTGTTTCTTTCTATTTTGTGAAATGGTTTGACAAAGAAATCTCTTTATACATTGGAATGGTGATTTTTACGATATTATCCATAGCATTTGTGTATTGGGAGATAAAAGTTGGCCAACCAACATGGTGTTATAATACAGTTATTTTATTTGCATTAGGAGGCTGGTTTGCATTATTTCAAAAACAGATAGAACGTATCGTTATAAAGAATGATTACACTTATATTATTCTTGGTTCCA
>CAKOMU010000089.1 GCA_934096755.1 uncultured Bacilli bacterium | reverse complement strand
CTAGCAGACCCAGAAAACGATTCTAATACAAAAAATAACAACTACTGGAAAACATCATCAGATACTGAGAAAAATATGTTAGATGAAGATACTAAAAAATATTACGAAAGTGCAAGTGTAATACTAACAACAAATGATAATATTAGTTTTCCACAATTAAAACCAGGAGACACTTACGGAGAAAATAATAGTGAAAAACTATACCTAACACTATCAAAAGTACTATCAACAGAAACAGATAAAAGTGGAAAGGAATTGCAATACATAAATACAACGGAAATACTAAAACAAACAAATAGTGTAGGAAGAAGAAGTTACCACACAACTACAAACCCAGGAAAAGGACAAGATAGTGAGAGTAACTACACAACAAAACCTATAAGAAAAGAAACAAACAATGAAAACAGTAAAATTATAGGATACACAGTAAGTGATGCAACAACTAGAGGAAATGGAGAAAATATATTACTATCAGAAGTTGGAAATAGATTAAATAGTGGAGATACTAAGATAAATAAAAACAGTAATTACGATAAATATTTAGTATTAACAGTTCCAGGAGATATAGGAGATCCAACGAAACAAGATAATAGCAAAACGACACTATACTGGGAACCAGATGCAGATGAAGGAAGCATAGTAATAATACCACCATTCGGAAACCAAAAAATAATATGGGCAATAATAGGAACACTAGCAACAATAACACTAGCCGGAGGAATTTACCTAATAAAGAAAAAAGTACTATAAAACAAAAAATGTCGGTCAGGGGACAGACCCCCAGCCGACATTTTGTCGCATTAAGGGACAGACCCAAAGTTACAACTTTTGTCGCATTTGGGTCTGTCCCAAAGTTACAATTTTTGTCACTTCTGGGACAGGTTGAAAATAATTTTCAGGACAATTTTATATTGTATGAGAATGTAGTGGTCGACGCCCCTATCGACCATTATGCCTTTTTATATTTTTTGTGGATGTAAGATGTTAGATGTTGGAAGTTGGAGATTATAGATTTATAAATATACACAAAAAACAGTTGTCAAGAAGATAAAAAATTTGTCTGCAAAAAAAATTTAAAAATAATAGTAAATTTGGGATATTAGTGATATACTAAGAAAAAACTAAGGAGGTATATTAATGAACGAGGCGGAAGAACTTAGAAAAAAACTATTTAATATTAGAGAAGATGGGTGGGTAAAAGCCAGCCAAGAGAAAAAAGATAATATATTCAAGTATGCAGATGAATATATTAATTTCTTAAACAAAGGAAAAACAGAAAGGGAAATTGTTGCAGAAAGTAAAGAAATTGCAGAGAAAAATGGATTTAAAGATTTAGAAACAATGCAAGAATTAAAAGCAGGAGATAAAGTTTATTTTGTAAATAGAGAAAAAGCAATGTATTTAGCAGTAATAGGTACAGAAAAATTGGAAAATGGTTTAAATGTTATAGGAGCGCATGCAGATTCTCCAAGATTAGATTTAAAACCAAATCCTTTATATGAAGATGGTGGATTAGCATACTTA
>CAKOMU010000088.1 GCA_934096755.1 uncultured Bacilli bacterium | reverse complement strand
TAGTGAAAACTTTGAAGGGTTAGAGCTTATTCGTCCTTTATATTTAGTGAAAGAAGAAAGTATTATTTCTTGGCGTAAACATAATGATTTAACATTTATTAATTGTGCCTGTCGTTTTACTGAAGGATGTTCTTTAATTAATGATGGAACAAGTAAGAGAAAAGAAGTAAAAGAATTGATTAAAACAATGAAACAAGTAAACCCAAGCGTTGATCAAAATATTTTCAAAGCTTTAGATAATGTTAATTTAGATTGTATTTTAGGAACAAAAAAGGATAAAGTTTATCATAGCTTTTTAGAAGAATATGAAAAATAAAGAAATTATAAAGAAAGCATTTAAGCAATCAATTCCTATTATGTGTAGTTATTTATTTGTTTCAATAGCTTATGGCATGATGATGAATGAAGCGGGATTTGCTTGGTATGTCGCATTACTTGTAAGCTTTTTGATTTATACAGGAGCTTTTCAGTTTCTTTTAATTACTTTACTAAGTGGTGGTGCTTCTTTGCTTACAATTAGTGTTACGGCTTTTTTGATGAATAGTCGACAACTTTTTTATAGTTTATCTTTTATAGATGTTTTTAATAAAATGAAACAAAAGTGGTATATGATTTTTACCATGACTGATGAAACCTATGCGGTTAACTGTAATTTAGAAGAACAAAATAAAGAGGAAGTTATGTTTTATGTCGCACTTTTTTCAAGAAGCTATTGGCTTAGTGGAACTGTTTTAGGAGCGGTACTTGGTCATTTGATTCCTTTTGATTTAACAGGAATTGATTTTTGTATGACAGCCTTGTTTATTATTATTTTTATGGATCAATTGGAAAAAAATAAAGATTATTTTCCCGCTATTGTAGGGGTAATTACTGCTATTATTTGTTTGGTTGCGTTTGGCACTCAAAACTTTATGCTACCGTCATTGATTATTTCTTCGATGGTTTTACTTGTAAAACAAGGAGGAACAGGATATGAATAAATATATTTTAGGTGCTATCGTTCTTTCAGCAATCATTACCTTTTTATTAAGAGCTTTACCATTTCTCTTGTTTAAAGAAAAAGAATTACCCGAGTGTCTAAAAAAATTAGAAAAAAAATTACCAATGACTATTATGGTAGTTCTTATTGTTTATTGTCTAAAGGATTTAAAAACACAGATGACAACACTCTTTTTCCCTTATTTTTTAGCATGTGTAACTGTTGTGTTTACTTATAAATGGAAGAAAAATACTTTTTTAAGTATTATTTTATCAACTGTTGTTTATATGATATTTATTCGTCTATAGTTTGTTAAAATTCAAAATAGCATGAATGTGTATTTATAATGAATATTCTATAAAAATACCGAGAACAATCACTTCGATTGTTCTTTTTTTCGTGATTTAAATAATGAAAGGTCAACTTATAATGTTAGGATGTGTATCTGTTTGTTAAATAGATAGCAGGAACAATTGAGAAGAAAAGGAAGAATGATTTATCCAGAGTTAGCTCTCCTAGGACCTCGTCATTCAAGATGATTGGCCTGCAATATTCAGCCAGAATCTCTT
>CAKOMU010000087.1 GCA_934096755.1 uncultured Bacilli bacterium | reverse complement strand
GGAATTACTCAAAATAAAAGAGAAATAGCCATAAATATGTTAAAAGAATCTTTTGACATAACCATCATAAGTAAAATAACTGGATTATCCATCGAAGATATTAATGAATTAAAGAAGAAATTGTAGTGATATAATTTCTTTTTTTATGTAAAACAAAAACAATAGATTAAAAATGAACATACGAACTGTAAATTTAAAAATGGCCATATTAAAGGTGCGGATAAATTGAATAGCATACACATATAATTAATAAGGTGATGCATAATGCATATTAAAGATAACCTTATAAACTTTTTATATGATAAAGATTATTTTATTAGTATTTATGCAGGGTTTATTCATGTATTTAATTATCAAGAATTGGTGAGTTTGACAAGTACTATAATTATTTTAAAATTGGAGAAATTAACGCTAGAAATTAAAGGCAAAGATCTGTTTGTAACCAAAATGCTTCCTAATGAAATATTAATAAAAGGTATAATTACTAAAGTGGGTATGCAATATGTTTGATGATTTAGTGTGGGTAGAAGCCAAATGCTTAGATTATTATAAAATTATCAAAAAATTAAAATTAATTAATATTAAAGTATATGAAATAAAATATATAGATAAAATATTATATTTGAAAATAGAAAGAAATGACTTAAAAAAATTAAATAAATATTTAGTCAGTTATAAGTTTAGAATCAAAGATGAATTAGGCTTGGCTAAAATCAAAAATATTATAAGAAAAAATTGGATAATATTTTTTTCTTCTATCTTTGGTTTAGCACTTTTAATAATATTGCAAAATATGATTATTAAAATTAATGTTGTTCATGAAAATTTGGCTGTTAGAGAGCTTATTAAAGATGAATTAGATAGTTATGGAATTAAAGTATTACATTTTAAAAAGAATTATGCTGCGTTAGATAAAATAAGACAGGAAATATTGGATAAATATCCTGATCAATTAGATTGGATGGAGTTTGAAGTTAAAGGAATGGTTGTTAATGTTAAAGTAGAAGAAAGAATTATTACTAATATTAAGAAAGATGCTAAGACTTGTGATTTAATAGCTACTAAAAATGGAGTTGTTAGTGATATAAAAGTTACTGATGGTGAAGTAAATGTTATGATTAATGATTATGTAAGAAAAGGAGATATATTAGTAAAAGGTATTGTTAATTATAATGAAGAAGATAGAAGATATACTTGTGCTAAGGGAGAAATTTTTGCAACGACTTGGTATACGGTTAGTGTGTCTATGCCTTTTGATTATGACGAGTATGAAAAAAGTGGCCGTAGACAATTTAATATTGTTTATGAAAATGGTGGAATTAAGAAAAATATTTTAAGAAGTAAATATAAATATTATCAAAGCAATTTGAAGAATATCTTGAAATTTGGTGATTTCAATTTATATGTTGATACCCAAGAAGAAGTTAAAAAAGTACAAAAAAAATATTCACAAGAAGATGTGATAGAAGCTGGTATTTTAAAAGCTAGTGAAAATATAGAAAAGAAAATAGGCAAAAATAGTAAGATAATTGATAAAAAAGTTTTGAAAAAAAAGACAAATAATAGTACAATGGATATAGA
>CAKOMU010000086.1 GCA_934096755.1 uncultured Bacilli bacterium | reverse complement strand
TGTATATCATCAGTGCCGCAATTGTAAAAAGTTGCCATGCCTATAGTGTATTCATTTTGTTTTTTACATTTAGCTTTTCTTATATCTGCTAGTAATTGCGAAGCATTCTCTGTAGACCATTTGTAATTTCTCTGTAGTAAAGGAATAATTAATTTTTTGCTATTAGACTTATCAATTAATTCATTAAGACTTATTAATTCTGAATGTGGCATTATAGGTCCTCCTTAAAAATTATGTGTTTTAGCATGGATATTTCTGAATCCTCTGAATCTATTCTATATTCTTTATAATGTTTTATTAAATTAAAGCAATAGTCCTGTTCTGACAATGTGCTTAAAATAAAATCAACCTTATTATTTTCAGTGTTAAGTATTTTTGTGTAATGCTTATGTAAGTAGTTCAAAATCTTGGATGCGACATCGTCTGATAAATAAGATTTAGCCCTTGAAAAATTAATGTAAGAATTCTTGTTACTTATTTTATATGGCTCATTTTCGAAGATTTTTCCAGATATACTAATATGAAAAGTAAATTTTAAATCGTCTATTATATTGAATTGACAAATAAAATCCCTATATTCAGAGGAACGTTTTTTATAAAAAGCTTCAAATACAGAGTCTTCCGAATAATTAGTATTTGGTTTTAAAGTTACTTTTTTATATTTTAATTTATTTAGAATAGCATTTATAGCGTCTTTGGTTTTGGTTTGTTTGTGTTCTGCTATTTTTAATAATAAATAGATAAAATCATCTTTATTTAATTCTATCCTAAAACATGTACCATCTTCTTTATTCTCGAAAAAATTTTCCTTATTATCTGAAGGAATTTTCGTACATACCGTTTTGTAAATTTGTCCAGTAGTAATTACTTCTTTATCATCGGCTACTTTCGTTTTGCTTAAGTTGAATTTTTCATTGGAGTCTATCCATGAAGAAAGATAGTTTGGAAGAAATTTGTCACGCATATTTTTAGTTGTTCCTGTTTCGTTTTTTTCTCCGGATAGTGGTGGATATATCTCAACGGTATAGGGGTAGTTATATGGCTGCCCCTCTTCATTAGAACCCATAGCAAACTCCTGAAATGATTCAGGAGAATTAATATCAGAAAAGATATAATTTACATATGCATTTTTTATTATTTCAAAAATAACTTTTTTTTCAGAAGCATTAGGTATTTTTAATTTAATCAATCCAGCCTCATCAAGTAATTTCTCTTTTAGATCGTCTGGTTTTGGAAAAATTAAGTATTTATAAATATCAAGAAGACCATTTTTTGAATAAGATAGAGTATGTTCGTTAGCTTCATTCATATGACTAATACAATTATCAAACATTCTTTGTAGATACTCTTTTCTTGATTTTGGATTAGAATTATTATCTTGCTTTTTCTCATCAGAATATGCTCGGTATAAAGTTGCTTTTTTTTCTTTCCAGTGCCATAAATATTGGTAGCCTGCACCAATATATCTAATTTCTCGCATCATATTATTAAAAAGCATATATTTTATTTTTGTATAGTTCTCATCCATCTGTTTAGGATCATAGATTCTATATTCAAGAAGGTGAATGAAATCTTCTAATTCTTCATTCAAGACTAATTTATCTTGATTTATTAAGAATTCATTTAACACTGATTTTTCTGATTCATTTAAGATATCTTGTCCTGATAGAGTGCAATCTGATTTGGAAGTATTTTTTGGAGAACCCCCCTTTATACAGTTTAAGTAGTTGCGGAGTTTTATTTTTTGATTATTTTTTGTTGAATCAAGGGTTTCTTCAATAAAATTAATATATCTGGCACAATAAACAGCAGCTTTCATTTTCTTGTCTGCGATATAATAATAGAAATCTTTTTCGGATAAACTCCATTGCAAACAAACCCTGCAATTAGTTAGTAATTGTAAGCTCTG
>CAKOMU010000085.1 GCA_934096755.1 uncultured Bacilli bacterium | reverse complement strand
AAGCCTCCTTCTTTGGAAGCCTCCTTCTTTGGAAGCCTCCTTCTTTGGAAGCCTCCACTACTATATATAAAATTTTATCATGGTTGAACTGTACGTGCAAGTACTTTTCTGTTAATTTTCAATGTAACTTTGAAAACTATTTTTAGTATTAAATTCAACTGATTTTTATATCACTACATCGACATCAAAAACAACATCTTGATTCAAATAATAATTATATTTGGTTTTGTAAGCACGATTATAATCAAGGCGAAAGTTTTTATAATATAATTAACATTTTTTCAGGTTTGAATGTAAATGTTAAATATTTAGTAGCAATTGTAAAAGTATCGCGATTATGTATTCCACAAAACACTTTCCTTCCTATTTTCATTATAACATCTAAAAGGAGGACAATAAATTAAAATATAATTTCAAAAAACAAGTTAGATATTTTTCCAACTTGTTTATTTAATTGTAGATCTAAGCTACCATATTATTTATAATTGCGTTTCAAACTTTGAAATTATTGACTAAATGGTGTCCTCGGGCAGAGTCGAACTGCCGACCTAATGCGTCGGAGGCATTCGCTCTATCCAGCTGAGCTACGAGGACTTACAACCATTTTATCATTAAATTCTATTTATCGCAATCTTTATAGAATTTTCATCAATTGAAACTTCTTCACCATTATTATTTTCTTTGATTATTTCATTAGCAAGGGTTTCACTTTTAATATAGTCTGCAAAAGCATTGATTGCATCTTCCACAATACTTGATGATTCATAAGAAATAGTAATACGATCAGTTAATAAGAAATCTTTGGCTTTACGCATATTTTGAATCTTTGAAACAATTTCTCGTACAATTCCTTCTTTAATCAAATCATCAGTAAGATTAGTATTTAAAATGACAAAATCGTTATTTTCCATACCAACATCAAAACCAGATTTGGCATCAATTCGAATATCAATCATATCTTTAGAAATTTCGTAATCGTTATTAGCAACTGTCATAGTAATTTTTTCATCATGACGAAGCTTGGTAATATCTTCATTCGACAATTCTAAAAGTTTATTTTGGAACTCTTTTAAATTACTGCCAAATATCTTTCCTACTTCACGGAAGTTTGGTTTTAGAGTATAATTCATATACTTAGATGGATCCATTATAAAGGTAACTTCCTTGACATTTAATTCTTCTTTGATTAAATCACTTAAATTACCAATTAAAGGTTTTAAATTACCATCGATTAATATTTCACTTAGTGGTTGACGAACTCTAATTTTATATTCTTCTCTAACATTTCTTCCTAAACTAATTAAATCTCTAACTTTATCCATTTTGGCTTCAATTTCCAAATCGATTAAAGATTCATCATACTTAGGGAAATCTGCTAAATGAACAGATTCTTCACCAGTTAAATTAACATAGATTTCATCAGCCATGAAAGGTGCAACTGGAGCAATCATTTTGGCTAAACCAGTTAAAACTTCATAAGTTACTTTATAAACTGATAATTTTGATTCATCCAAATTTCCTTTCCAAAATCTTCTTCTATTACGACGAATATACCAATTAGATAAATCTTCACTGACAAATTCCACTAATGGTTTTACTACTTTATTTAAATCATATTCATTATAACTTTCTGTGACTGTTTTAAGTAATTTATGATATTTAGAAAGTAACCATTTATCGATTAATTCATAACTATTAGCATTGATAAAATCTTTGGTTTCTAATTTATCAGCATTAGCATACATAGCAAAGAAATTATAAGTATTTTTTAAAGTTCCAAAGAATTTTGAACTTATTTCTTTAACGCCATCTTCATCAAACTTTAATGGCGTCCATACTGGTGATGCATACATCATGTAAAATCTAACTGGATCAGCACCATACTTAGTCATTATTTCTTCAGGATTGATGATATTTCCTACTGATTTAGACATTTTTTTACCCTTAGCATCAAGCATCATATCGT
>CAKOMU010000084.1 GCA_934096755.1 uncultured Bacilli bacterium | reverse complement strand
TAACTATTTTTTCCCTATTAGCGGCATCTCTATTTAAATCATAACTGATAGTTCCTGTATTTCTACTACTTGCTCCACTACCAATACCAGTAGTTCCACCTTTTACATTTACTACAGGAATATTTAAAAATTCTGCTCCTAATGGTGCTTTGCTACTAACTGGATTATTTCCGGTGAATCTAACGGCCTCAACATGTGAACTACTGTTTGTTCTATTTGAAGAACTAGAATTATTTGTAAATCTAACAGCATTTACTTGAGAGGTATCTGTTTTACTACCCGATGTATTACTACTGGAAGAATATCTATTTCCTCCAAAGCCACCACCACTAAATGATCCACCTCTTGAACTAGAATTAGAACTTCTATTTGCACTACCGCTAGAACTCGAAGTAGTGCTTCTAACTGGGCTAGAACTGCTAGTAAATTTTACTGCCTTATTATTACTACTTAAACTCTTAACTCTACTAGAAATACTAGTACTCTTAGATGTAGTGTTTCCAACAATACTTCCTTTCTTTGACGAAGAACTGGAAGAAGGTTTATATCCATCTAGCATTCTATACATATCATTATTAATGGCATTCCCACCAATTATATTTGTATTTTTATTTATGTTTTTCATTTTATACCTCTTTTCTATTATTAGTAATATTTATAACAATATACTATTAATACACTATATAAGTAACTTTTAACATAAAAAGTTATTTATATCTATTATCTAGAACTCCTTTTTATTAATTTTGCATGTACAACGGTTCTTTCAGTATCTGAATAGCAAGTACTTAAAGTTAATACTTTATCATTAATATTGATGTCTGTATTAAAGTTATGAATACTTCTTTCCTTAATAATGTTTAAAAACTTCTCATATTCACTATCATTACTGAAATTAGTAGTAATATAGTATGTTTCCTCAGGTATTTTATATACAGAAAATATTTGCCACATAGTATTTTCAATTTCAGTAGATAATCTTATTATGTGATTGTCTTTATTGTTATACCAATTTGATTTTAGTGTTTTAGAAAGAGAGCCAAACATTGTCTTATCAAGTCTACTATGAGCATATAAGATATTATTTTTATCCGATAAAGTACTATTATTACGATAATCTAGAAAAACCCAACCTGCTTCATTATAACTTTTATCATAAGAATGATTTAGATAATAACTATTATCTTTGCCTTGAACATAAGGATAATTAATATTAGTATTATTAACATTAATCCAACCTACAGTATCTTTATTCTTTTCTTTTAAAGCATTAATATCAACATTTATTAAAGGTTGTTTTATATAATACCAGTAGTCATTAGTCTCATCTTTAATTTCTGGTTCATTTATTAATTCGGTATTTTCATCATCCTTGGTTTCTTCAACTTTGGTATTATTACTTATATCATCGATAACACTCTTAGTATCTTTATTATCTTTAGCCCAAAAAAATATTTTAAACAAACTAAAAGCTATTATAAGTAAAAAAATTATTAGAAAGGTGGTCCATACCCATCTTTTTAGATATCTTTTTTTCTTTTTTACAACTATTTTTTCTTTAACTGGTTCCAATTTTTCTTTAGGTACTTTTATCGATATATCTTCTAATGAAATATCTTTTTTTGTGTTTTCTTTAACTTCAGCAGAGTTATTTAAAGATGTACAATCACTGGCATGTTTAGGAATATATTTTTTATCGTTATTATCTACATTCATACTATCACCATTATTATTGTACTAGATTTTTTGAGTAATGTAAAGTAAAAAGAATAGACTTTCGTCTATTCTTTTGATTATCTGTTTGCTCTTAGTGTTCTTTTTCTAGATACTAGTGTAGCTCCTACTGAAGATACTCCTAGTAATGCAAGAATTAAAGCAAGATTAATATCGGAAGTTTTTGGATTTTCTTCTCCTGGTACTTTAACAAAATTCATGTAGATAACAGTATCCTCTGTTATTTCTTTAGTAAAGTCCATTTTGTTAGTTAGATTACTATCAGAATAGTATCCTTCAAATCTATATCCTTCTTCAACACTGCCTACTAA
>CAKOMU010000083.1 GCA_934096755.1 uncultured Bacilli bacterium | reverse complement strand
CTGCTTATAATAATAAAGTAGATGAAAAAACAGTAGTTAAGACTGCAAGTAATCATACACTTTATGCTAAGTGGGAAATTAATACTTATGAATTAATCATAGATCCAAATGGTGGTATTTATGCTGAAAGTGAAGATGTAAGTAAACAAGAATTAAAGTACAAACAAACTATTACATTGTTAACTCCAACTAAAGAAAAATATGACTTTGATGGTTGGGAAATAATAGGAAATGTAACAATTGTGAATAATATCTTAACAATGGAAGATGGAAATACAACAATTAAAGCTAAATGGAAAAAGAAAAAAATCTATGCAGCAGAAGTGGGGTATACACCAGCTAATCCAAATTGGAAAGTAACTAATGTAAAAGAAGCTTTAGATTACTTGTTAAATAATTAAAAGGAGGTATACTAATGAAGAAATTTATAAAAAATAATGCAAAATTATTTGTAGGTGTATTAATTGGTTTATTAATTGGAATGCCTATTGCTAGTGTATATGCTACTTATAAATATAACTACCAAGCTAATGAAGTGCAATATGATGAAGACAAAGATGTAGCAGAAGTATTAGATGAATTATATGCTAATAAAATGGATGTTACGGAATTAAAAACATTAAAAGATTTATTGAGTAAAGCTGATGCAACAGAAAATGATATAGCTATAGGGAAAAAAGCCTATAGTAATGGTGACTTAATTACTGGTAAATTACTTACAGAAAAAAGCTGGACTTTAGTGATATCATATGCAGTTTGTATTGGTTGGAACGGTAATGTTAGTTATGGTTGTCAAAATGGTAAAATGACAATTGTAAGAAAAAATGGTGGAACACCGACAATTAGTAATACAGGTGGTGCTATTACTAGTAGAACTGAACACTGGAACGGTAATTATTATATAAATTCACATATTTCTTCTATTACAATTGATTCGTTTACAATTGATTCGTAATTTTAAATATATAAAATCTATTTTTAGAATGATGATTTATTTCATCATTCTTTTTTTAAAAAAAATAGACCATTTGGTCTATTAATCGTTAGGATCTTTTAATAAAGTTTCCACTGACACATCTAGTATCAAAGCTGCCATCATTATTTTGATTAATGGTAATCTTTTCGTAGAATCAGTTTCACTTTCAAATCTTTTATAATGAGTATGATTATAATTTAGTAAATCAGCAAAATTTTCTGTAGTATACGGATTTATCGTATTGTCGATTTTCATCTGTTTAAATTGTTTAGAACGACTTTTTCTTAGTTCCTTAATATTTTTGCAGATATTTTTATATAATTCATCCTCATTTTTAATGCTGGCAATTTTATTTTGCAAATCAATATATTTAAATATAGCCATAACTTAACACCTCTATAAAATATTATGTCATTTTCTACAGAAATAAATAGCCACAATTAAACACGTCGCAAATATTATAAGTTGTAGTTATATATTTTAAATTCTAGTTTTCAGGATATAAAAAAAGACACTAACCTAATTAAGGTGTAGTGTCTAAATAAAAAACAATAGGCATTACCCACTTGGGTAACCCATACAGTCATTATAAATGAATTAAAAATTAAATTCAAGGGTTTTTGAATTTTTTTATTGCAATTTAAGTATATATAAAGTATAATAAATTTTGTTGCCCATGTGG
This sequence comes from uncultured Bacilli bacterium, assembly GCA_934096755.1. Classification (GTDB taxonomy): domain Bacteria; phylum Bacillota_I; class Bacilli_A; order RF39; family UBA660; genus Onthocola_B. The sequence goes on along the minus strand of CAKOMU010000083.1, from coordinate 392 downwards.
TAGTGCCTACCTAGAGAGATCAGCTAATCAAACCTGAATCAGGGGGAGAAAGGCAGGTGCTAGGTTATGAAAAGAGAAAGTATTCTTCTAGTAATAATAATTTTATTGATAATTGTAATTTTACGTTTGATATAAAAAAAAGACACTAACCTAAATTAGGTGTAGTGTCTAAATCAAAAACAATAGGCATTACCCACTTGGGTAACCCATACAGTCATTATAAATGAATTAAAAATTAAATTCAAGGGTTTTTGAATTTTTTTATTGCAATTTAAGTATATATAAAGTATAATAAATTTTGTTGCCCATGTGGTAGTGCCTACCTAGAGAGATCAGCTAATCAAACCTGAATCAGGGGGAGAAAGGCAGGTGCTAGGTTATGAAAAGAGAAA
>CAKOMU010000082.1 GCA_934096755.1 uncultured Bacilli bacterium | reverse complement strand
GTGGTAATTTATCTGTAGATCCTACAAAAAAGACTTCATTATAATTTTCAATCAACCAATTAATTAATTTTTTTAACATATATCCTCCAATAATTTATAATTTAATAACACATCAGTACCATTTATATTAAAATTATCATCACTTATACCTACTAAATAATTTTTTAATATACGATTATTAATTTTAATATAAGATATTTTATAACAACTAATTAAGCCTTTATGATGTAATGATTTAAAAGGAACGTAGATAGGACTACGATTATTAATATAGGGTGTTAATATTTTTTTGGAAAGCAATAAGACATATTTTTGACTAATGGGATCTTTTAATTTATTACCAGTATCTAAAAAACCAGTGCAATTTAAAGTTTGTCCATCTAAAAATACTATTTCTAAGCTATAACTATAATTTAGAGTACTTTTAAATTTTTTATATTCAAAGATATATAAACCTAAAATTAAAGGAGCTAAAATAATTAAAAGTAAGTAGTTGATACTAAGACCATCAAAATAAAAAATTAGACCATCTCTTTTATAACTAAATTCTGTATCTAAATAGTATAAAAAACCACCTAGAATAACACTACACATATAAAGATAAATAATATTGGTAATCATAAACTTGAAATTATGATAACCGTAGGCAATTAAACACATTAAAATACTAATAATTATTTTAAATATAAATAGAATTAGTTTATTAAATGGCAAAAACAAAACAATTAATGACAGAGCACCAATAACTGCAGATACAATTAAACGCCATAATTTAGCGTGTCTTTTTAGAGTTATATCCACAGTCATTAGTAGTAAAAAATCATAACAAAAGTTGAGGAGAAATTCTAAATCTAAATATATTTTCATTTTAGCACCCAATTTATTGTACAAAAAAAAACAACAAAAATTTGTCGTTTTTTAGGTGTTAATTAAAAATTATCGCTTCTTAAAAATGGTGGAATTTCATATTCATCATCTACTGTTGGTGCCGGTCTTCTTTTTTGAACATGAACATCATCACTAAATAAAGCTTCTTCTCCAGTTTCTTCATCAAATCCCGTTGCAATAACTGTAACAATTACTTCATCAGTTAAATTTTCATTTTTAATAGCCCCAAAGATAATATTAATGTCACTATTAGCAGCTTCTCTTACTGTTTCTACTGCATCTTCTATTTCAAACAATGTTAAATTAGTTCCACCTGTAACATTTACAATAGCATTGGTTGCCCCTTCAATTGTTGCCTCCAATAAGGAATTAGAAACAGCTTGTCTAGCAGCCTCAATTGCCCTATTTTCACCAGCATTACAGCCAATACCAATAATAGCTGTACCGCTTTTTTCCATAACTGTTTTAACATCAGCAAAGTCTAGGTTAATTACTCCTGTAACAGCAATAAGATCACTGATTGATTGAACCCCACGGTGTAAAACATTATCAACTTCTTTAAAGGCATCTTCAAAACTTGTAGTTTTATCAATTAATTCTCTTAATCGATCATTAGGAATAATTATTAATGTATCAACATGTTGTTTTAAATCTTCTAATCCTACTAAGGCATTTTCCATTCTTCTTTTAACTTCAAAGCGGAAAGGTTTAGTTACAATACCTACAGTTAAAGCTCCCATTTCTTGGGCAATTTCAGCAATTATTGGAGCTGCTCCTGTACCAGTCCCGCCACCTAGGCCACAAGCTACAAATACCATATCAGCGCCTTGTAAGGCATCTTCAAGTTCTGTTTTGCTTTCTAAAGCTGCAGCACGACCTACTTCAGGGTTAGCTCCTGCCCCACGTCCACCGGTAATATTCTTACCAATTTGAATTTTATTGGGACATACTGATGCGTTTAGAACTTGTAAATCGGTATTAACTATATAAAATTCAACGCTCTTTACGCCTTCTTCAATCATTCTATTAACGGCATTGCATCCGCCGCCTCCAACACCAACTACTTTAATTTTGGCGATTTGGTCCATCTGTAATCCATTCATATTTCATTCTCCCTTAATTGTCAAAAAAGTAACTAAACAATTTCCCTAATAGAGAATCTTCCGCTATATTTACTTTTTTATGTATTCCACTTAATTCTTCTTGTTCTTCCAAATTGTATATTGAAAAATCTTTGTCCATTAATTGTAACCGACTATCATAGTACTTTATCAAACCTACTGCAG
>CAKOMU010000081.1 GCA_934096755.1 uncultured Bacilli bacterium | reverse complement strand
CATCTAAATAGCTGCAGATTTTGGCTAAATATGTTACTGGCATTATGTTTATGCCTTTTTTATATCTTGCATATTGTTGTTGTTTAATACCTAAATAATTAGCAATTTCCTTTTGTGTAATATTTTTGCAATCACGAATCCACTTTAGTTTTTCTGTGTAGTACATAATTTTTTCACCAAATAACTTATATCATTTTGAACAAATAGGATTAATGTATGTCGGTGATTATGGGTATGCAGCATCTTCAAGTGCGTGGGCTACTGCTTTATTTTACTATAACTATAATTTAATAACTAGTGGTAATTGGATGTACACGGACCTTAATGAATGGACTATTACTTCTTGTTCAAATTATTCAAATATTTTGTTCTACGTTTATTACACTGGGGATGTAAACTACGATAGTATTAGCAGTGACTTTGCAACTCGTCCTGTTTTTTTATCTTGAATCAAACGTCACATATGTTAGTGGATCAGGTACCGTTTCATCACCATATTTCATTTCGTAATTTTATTTAACTATATTTTTTGATTTATGAGGCTTAAAGGGTAACTAAACACTGATTTTATCATGACAAAAAGAAGAAAATTTAGATTGAAAATGCCAAATTAGTTCTTAAAATGAAAAATTTTACAAAAAATGTTAAAAATTTATTGATTTTACCGAGGTTTTTTGATAACCTTAATATGTAAGGCTAGTGTCTTACGATTTATATTTTAGATAATGGGAGGTAAAGTTATGTCTAAAACTGAATTAGTAGAATTAATTGCAAATGAAGCAGGATTAACAAAAGCTGATGCTGCACGTGCATTAGATGCTACAATTGCTGGAATTACAGCTGGATTAAAAAAAGATGGAAAGGTTTCTCTAGTAGGATTTGGTACTTTCAGTGCTAAAAGACGTGAAGCAAGAGAAGGAATTAATCCATTAACTAAAGAAGCTATTAAAATTCCTGCAAAGACAGTTGCATCATTTAAAGCTGGTAGCAAATTAAAAGAAGCTTTAAATTAGTCAAATAAGTGAAAAGTTGAAATAAATCAACTTTTTTTCATACCTAAAATAGTATATAATATAAATGAAGAGAGAAGGTATTTTATGAAGAAACGCACAATTATATTTTTAGGCTTAGGGTTAACCTTTTTAATTTGCCCATATTTAATCAATATATATAGCATCTGGCGGCTTATCAGTATTTTTGTGGGTATTGTTTTAATATCACTAAGCATAATTAAAAATCATAAAAAAAATATTTTTTTGATTATTTTAAGTCCCTTGGTTTTATTAACTTTAACCTATGGCATAGATACCTTATTAATTTCTAAAGCATCGCGTATTCCCATTTATGCCTATGGTATCAAAAGTGGCAACCATATCAAAACATATAATAGTTTTTTCTATCGTATGTACGATTGTAACGGTAATTTAACATTAGATTATGGTTATAAGAAAAACTTTGTTTGTGATCCCAATTTACTTACCCCGATTGATATCAATGATCTTTTAAATGAACCAACCGATAGCTTTCAAGATTACCATCATCGTTTTGTTCGGGTTCATGGTAAAATCAGTAAAATTAGTGGAGTAGAAAGCTTAGAATTGGCTTTATATACCAAAACCAACAATAGTCTTAATGGATTTGTTAGTTTTAATTTAAATTATAAAATATTAGTTAATACCAAAGAAGAACTAAGTAAATATCGCATCTATGACTTTATCGATGTTGTTGGTAGAGTAGATAGTCTTACCACTAAAGATGGAGTTACAACGATTACTTTGCAAGATACGGTTTTAATACCTAGTAATATATACGATGAATATAGTTTTGAAGTAGTTAATAATGAAAATGCTGTTTTAACAAATTTAGTTAAAGAAAAAGATTATTACTACTATGGTATTAGTTCACTTAATATTAAATATGAAATGGATAACATTTATGAACTAGCTTATCTTTTAACTGACAATCGTCTTACTTGGAATGATTTAATTACTAATAATACTTACGAAGTTCTTAAAAATAATGAAGATGAAGAACTAGCAAAAAAATACTCATTTGAAAAATATAATTTGTTGGATTGTGCTAATGGTAAAAAAATCGTGGCTAATAAAAATTTATCAATCGATCAAGAAACTTGCAATTTAGAATTATCTTAAGAAAAACTACTCGAAATCAATTGACTATGAGTAGTTTTTTAT
>CAKOMU010000080.1 GCA_934096755.1 uncultured Bacilli bacterium | reverse complement strand
TAATCAATAAATTTAATCGTTGGCTCATTATTTTTCATATTCTCTTTAAGTTCCTTTACTATCTTCATTTCTGTAGTTTCTTCTAATTTTTTATTCTCTTCACTATCATTGATTTTAATAAAATAAATTAAAGTTACTACCAGAACCATAAGAATTAATATTGCTAAGAAAAAAACAATATCAACAAATCTAAGAGCACTTAAAAAACTCCAAATATCTTCAAAAATTTTCATTTCTCTACCACCACATCAACATTATAACATTTCTACTTTTAGTAATTAATACCCAAATGTAAATTTTACATTACTGCTGTAAACTTTTGACGTTACATGTTAATTAACATATGTAAAGTATCATTGGCCAACACTTCTCTTCTTTGCGGTTACTATAACACAAAAGTGTTTTTTAGTCAAATAAAAGGGCTTAAATCATTAAGCCTCATTGATAATTATTTGATACGGATCATCACCGGTACCATTTCCTGTAACTTTAGCATTTTTAATAATATTTATAACTGGTCTAACACCTCTTAACAGAGCTCCCGACACTCCAGTTGTAATTGAACCATCTGCATTAACCGCAAAAGGAAAATACGTTCCATCAAATGTAGCACTAGTCATCGTATAATATACTGTTTTAATATTCTCATTATATAAATAATAATTTTTATTTTCTTGATTAGCGCCACCAGCAAACATCACTTCATCAGCAGTCAACAAACCAATCTTTTCATTAGTGGCACTTCCTAAACAAACCATCGTCGGTATTTTATTGGTAATTATCCTATTATAAGCAATATAAGTAACACCATCACTTTCCAAAACTTGATCGTTACAAAACTTATAATAAGCAATATAGTCACTGTAATTATTTAATTTAATATTAAACCAATTATTTAATTTTTCATGAATAGTAGAAGAATCAAATAAAGTAACACTATCATAATATTTTGTAATTTCATCTAAAATACCATCTAAAACTAACTTAACAGAGCCATCACCATTTATTTTCACAATCTTCCAATTCAATCCAGCAAACAAAACATTATTGTTTGTCACATTACCTCGAAAATAATAAGCAACCCCTAAATCATCCTCTGTTTTTAACAAACCTTCATCTTCCAAAGCAACAGTACCAATTCCACTAAGAGGAGTATCACTTACTTTATTATTAGTTAAAATTAAATCAGCAAAAGTATCATTTTCATCGTTTTTCAACCCCACTTGAATAGTACCAGAATATTCATCATTACTATCACTCTTAAATTTCAAAATATAATTTACTGTTTCATTACCATTAATTACTATTTGATTAGAAATAATGTCTGATTTAAGTGAATTACTAATTTCTAAATCATTTGAGGAAGTTAATTCATAAGAAACATCTTTAGCGTAAACATCCGTCAGTTGAATATAATAATACTTTTGATTATTATCATTATTAGTAACAGAAAAACTAATTTCGTTATTACCATTTAACTTAAATGTCTTACCACTCAAGTAGTTAACAGTAATATCACCATCTATAACAACATCAGCATCGTTATTAACTTCATGATAAAAGCTATAACCAACCCCGATGAATCCACAACAAACAATTAATAAAAATATCAAAATAAGGGCCGATTTAAATCTCATTCTCATTAGCATCATTCCTTTTATTTTCTTACCTAAATTATACTTTAGTATACACATAATGTCAACAAAATGTCACCATTAAAAAAGATTTCCGCAGAAATCTATAAAAACTTTTTAAAATTTTTAAATTCACTAGAATCTTCTAAATTAGTTGAAGCTAATTCTTGTAATAATTGTCTTTGTTTTCGATCTAGCTTAGTCGGTGTAATAATATTAATTACAGCATACATATTACCTTTACCAATACTATTAGGAAGTTTAATTCCTTTACCCTTGATCTTTAACTTAGTATAATTTTGTGTTCCCGCTTTAATATCTAAAATGATGTTACCATAAAGAGTTGGAATTTCTTTTTTACAACCTAAGGCAGCATCCACTATCGTAATAGGAACTTCTAAATAAATATCAGCCCCATCTCTTTCAAATAAAGGATGTTCTTTAATTTTAAATTCCAAAAAGACATCACCTGGCATCCCACCATTAATACCAGCATTACCTTTACCACTTAAACGAAGTTGATATCCTTCATCAACACCTTCTGGGATAGTAACAGTTAAAGTTTTAGTTTTTTCTACAACTCCATCTCCATGACATTCATCACAAATATTTTCATAACTC
>CAKOMU010000079.1 GCA_934096755.1 uncultured Bacilli bacterium | reverse complement strand
CAACATATCCTGTTGTTCTAACTCTATCCAACTTTTCATTTATAATTGTTTTTTCTAATATTCTATTGAAATATTGCCATTCCCCCATATATTCATCTTTACATTCTTCTTTTACAAAGTCTATTGTTCTATCATATGCTTTCTCTTTGCTGCAACCTTTATATAGATTTGAAACAAAATTCACATATATTATTCCTGCTAAAAGTGAACGTTTGTGTCTATGAGTTACTGAAGAAACACTTTCGACCATCTTTTTCTGATCTTTGTTAGTTATGTTCAAAAACGCTATAGGTAATATTCTCATTAACGAACCATTTCCATTATCATTTTCTGTACTTCCACCACACATTGTAGGCAAAACCCCTTTTATGATATTTTCTATGGCTATTCTTGTCGAATTTCCTATGTCAAACATAACCCCCTCTGGTGTAAACATTCCTTCCTTATAACATTTAACAAAATAATTCGATAAACGTTCAAGCGAAAATCCATCAATTAAACTGGCGATTAATGCTATCATTAATGATGTGTCATCTGACCAAACTCCAAACCCTTGATGATATGTGCCATAGGCACGAAGTTCTTTTACCGGATCTATGCTTCGTTCTACTCTTCTAGTGAATTCCACAGGAACCCCAATCATATCTCCAATACAAAACCCCAATATGCCGCCATATAATGAATTATCTTTATCTGTATAAATATCAAATTCTATTCTGTTTTTACTTTCAAAATAGTTACACTCTTTTTCACAAAATATAATATCGTCAGGTTTGTATTTCTTTTTATATTTCTCGCAATTCATAGCATCACCAATAATATTATATCTACATTTTTCACACTGGGGAGATGATGTTCTAGCAGAAGCACCTTTCCTGTACGCCTGAGCATCTATTTCCCATTTTTCTGCTAATGTCAATATTTTTTGTTCCATAACAACTCCTTATTTTGCTATAACATCTATGTATAGTACACCATTTTGTATGTTTGCATTAGTTATTGTAAATTGCTGTCCTGCTCCAAATAATATTTCTTTTTCACCAAAATAGTGACTCAATTCAGAGAGGTCCAAAGCATGAGTTCCCCTTTTTGCAAATATCCTCATTTGAAGGTTTCCGCTAAATGTCCCTGATGCCACTTGATTACTTGTTGATGTACTTGTAAAAGCTAATTCTGTAAAACTTTTTCCAACCATATCTTGAGTCGAAAGATTTCCTATATCTCCCAACTCTGCAATGTCGCTTCCTCTATATAATATCATATTTTTTGGCATTTGAGATTTATTCATTGCAGCTTGAATGTTATTAATTGCTGTCTGATTTTCTGGTGTTGCCGTCTCCAAACCTCTTAATGAATTATTGATGTTTCTATATTCGTTTCCAGTATATCTAGTCAATGAATCTTTCTCTTGTACCGTAAACTTTGCAAACGAAAACGCTCCAGATACTCCACCAATTATTCCGCCTGTTATTGCTCCTGAAAAGCCAGCCGTTAAAATATCATCCATTGCTCCGTTAAAATTTCCGTGGCCTATTATATAATTTAATGTTGTTACCGCTGAATTGGAAAAGCCTGAAGAAAGCGCTCCTACCCCAGCATTTTTTAAAATACTTGATGTAAGCGATAATCCCGGTTTGAATGCCAATTTAACAGCAAATGCTCCCGATATGGTGCCACCTATCATTCCTCCAATAGCACCATCAAAACTTCCATTTTCAAACCCTTCAAAAAATGAGCCACCATTTTTCAAGCTATTTATCCCTCCGGCAACACCACCGATAACTGCACCTGTTATTGCTCCCCAACAGGCTCCAGCAATAATAGCAGCTCCAACTGACCAGTAACTTCTGGCGAGCATCCCATTTCGTCTGCTTTTGCAAATGTTGCAAGTGCTTCTGCTGACTGTGAATTTGTGGCAAGTGCATATCCTAAATGAAAATATCTATCTCCATTTTCTGGCTCACACTCTACTGCCTTTTCATAATATTTTATTGCTTCATCATATTTTTCAAATGACATATTTGCATTTCCAGCGCATAAATATGCATCTGCATTATTAGGATCCACTTTGATGGCTTCCTTCGCTATATCAAATGCTTCTTGGTATTTTCCTTGTACAAATGCCAATCTTGAATTGGCGATTAGTGTTTGAATTTGTTCATTCATTTTCATTCATCTCCTATACTCTTTTAATCATAAATTCCGAAATCTATCTCTGAAATGTACTATTTTATATTTTTGAGCACTCTTCGCACCATTCCTCTACCAACTCAAGTACATCT
>CAKOMU010000078.1 GCA_934096755.1 uncultured Bacilli bacterium | reverse complement strand
ACGTACCTCCTTAAATTTTTCTCTCATAACCTATATTATACTCTTATTTGGTAAAAAAGTCAATTTTTAGCAAATAAAAAGTGAAAAATGTTTCATATTATTGACTAAAAATATATTGTTTTTTTATACCTTGGTGTTGCAATCTTCGAATTTTAAAAAAATATATATATAAATTTATAAAAATATGAAATAAACCAACATAATAAATTAATCTAAAATTTCATCGAGGCTCCCCATTCACGTCCTTCTAACAAAATTCAAAAGAATTTTGAAGAATGCCGGAAAGGTCCCCACTTGCCTCGCGAAATTTAATCTTAATTATTATGTTGTCTTTAAAAAATACCGTAAAACATTGTAGGGGCACGGTGCTCCGTGCCCAAAAATAAAAAATACAATCTAAAATATTGTCAAACCTTGTAGGGGTCGGCGTCCTCGACGACCCGAATAAAAGAGTTATATTTTAGCATAGTTTAAAATTTTTTAGGATTTACAAAAAGAGTTTTATTATGTGTATAAATTACCATTCCAGCTTTTGCTTTACTAGGCTTTTTTACATATTTTATGTAGCAGTAATCTACAGGTACATTAGAAGATAACTTTGCTTTGCTGTGGTATGCTGCAAGTTCTGCACATTTTTGTATTATTTCATTATTAGGTGTTTTATTTTCTAAGTTTAGAACAACATGGCTTCCATGAATGTCTTTGGTATGGAACCATAAGTCGTTTTTATTTGCAAGTTTTGTTGTTAAATAATCATTACAAATATTATTTTTTCCAACGTAAACTATAAATCCATCTATATTTAGTTGTACTGGCTGAATAGAACTTGGAACATTTTGTTTCTTTTTATTATTTTTTGATTTATTGAAAGAATCTTTAAAAATAGAACTTTCAGATATTTCTGCATAAATTTGTTCTAAATCTGCTGAAGTAGTAGAGTTTTCTAGTTCATATACAACACTTTCTATATAATCTAATTCAAGTTCTGTTTCTTTTTTTTGAATTGCACATATTTCTAGTGCATTTTTTAATTTATTATATTTCTTAAAATATCTTTTTGCATTATTTGCAACAGAGTATTTTTTATCTAAAGGAATAGTAATTAAATTATTGTTATCATAATAATTTTCTAATTGAATTTTATCTTCGTTGGTATTTTTTATTCTATATAGGTTAGAAGTAATAAGTTCACCATATAATTGATAAGTTTCTTTGTTTTCACATTCTTTTAGCTTTTTATTAATGTTTTGTAGACGTTTTTGATATTTATTTAAATATACTAAAATAACTTTTAATATATTGTTTCTTTTAGAATTAAACTGTTCTTTTTGTTCTTTATTGTAATAAAAATCATCAATAAAAAAGTTAAAATCTAAATTTGTTTGTTTTGACTCAATTAAAGGATCTTGATTATTATATGAATTTTTTAAGCAAGGAACAAAATCAGTTTTTGTTTTATTAGTAGAAACACTTAAGTCTAAGATTTCTCCTGTAACATTGTCTATATAATTTAATAGTTCTTTAAAATATTTATAAAGTTCAACTAGATTATTACTTTCAAAATTATCATTCTTAATATTAAATTTTTTCAAAGCATTTTGCACAAAACTCATACTAAATCCTGTATATGTAGAACATATTGCTTTATCAATAGTATTTTCTTTATCAAGAATTTTTTTATAAAATTCATTAAATTGTTTAACGTCTAAAAAATTTAATTTATTGGTTTGAGGTAAAACATACTCATGAGCTGGCAAAATATCTCTATTTGAATGAGATGCTATATCTAAATGTCTAATTGCATCTATAATAAAATTCTTATCATTTATAAGAATAACATTACTATGTTTTCCCATTAATTCAACTATTAAAGTTTTCTTTGTTAAATCATTAAATTCGTTATAACCTTCTAATTCTAAATATACTATTCTTTCTAATCCTATTGAATAAATATTTTTTATTTTATATCCAATTATATGCTTTCGAAGCAGCATACAAAAGTTTAAAGCATTATGAGGGTTAGGTTTACTGTGGGTAGTAAGGTGCATTCTACAATTAGAAGATTCAATGCAAATATTTAAAGCATAATTTTTCCCACCAGCATATATTCCTAATATAATTTCATTTTTATTTGGTTCAAAAACTTTATTAATTTTACCATCTATGATAGTATTTCTTAGCTCTGCTATTATACTTTTTGTTACAATTCCATCAAATGCCATAAAATCAACTCCAATCTATTTTAGAATTATAATATAAAAATATGCAAAATTCAAATAAAATCTCTTGACACAGGGGGATTTGTTGAATATAATCGAAT
>CAKOMU010000077.1 GCA_934096755.1 uncultured Bacilli bacterium | reverse complement strand
GCATTATAATTATAACCATCTGGCCACTTATTTTCCTTAGATTCTTCATATTCTCCAGAACCATATTTCTTTTCTATCAAAATAGATATTCTCTTATCTTCTACAGTTCTATCGATATGCTCATCTTTATATATTGATCTACCTGTACTACTTTTATATATTACAGTAATTATAAAGAGCAAAAAGACAAATATAATACTGAGATAAATATATGTCTTTTTTTTATTTTTAAACATAACAAAAATCACTTCCTCTACTATTACTACAATTATATCATACGCGCAACTTTTAGACTATATAATTTTCTTATAATTTTATTAAAAATAATTAAAGGTGAATCTCATGTTAGAAACAATATACATTCATACTGATAAATATTGTTATTAAATAATAAGAAAAAATATAAAAAAATATCGTCTTGCTCATACAACAACTAGCTGACCTTTGTGGCATCATCCGTCAATATCTATGTAACATTGACAACAAACATATAACTATAGCAATTCTTTAAATATGAAAATAGAATTATTTTTTAAAGAGTAATACACTATAGATATAACACAAATAATTAAAAAAATTATCACATATAGTAGAAAAACTGAAATTATAAAAAAAGACTTCGGTATAGGCTCGAAATCATTAATTTAATTTTTAGACAAAATAAAACATATGAAAAAATATTTTTACTATAAGATACAATCTAAGTATAGTAAAATAAATAACTTGTTTTATATTTAATACATTTAAAAAAGTGCTATTTTCAGCACTTTAAAACTTAATTATCAATCGTTTTCCATTCCGTAGTACCACATTTAGTACAAACTTTTGGAGCTAAAATCTTTAATCCTTTAGGAAGTTTCATATCAGTGTCAATTTTACTACATAGCAAACCTGACTCTGGATCAATATAAGCTACTCCAAACTTAGCATCTTTACAACAATCACAATTTTCATTTTTCATAAATTATTACCTCCATAATTATTATGGTCTAAAAGTAATAAATATATACTATCTACTTAAAGTACTATTTAAATATCTATTAGTTTCATTAAATTCAAATTTTTTATCAAAAGTTTTAACAACTGGCACCATAACTTTGTTAGTTAGCTTATTAATATAACAATCAGTAAAAATTAAAATATCCTCTCCATTATCTTGTGCAATTATTCCTTGTTCTATAGCATCTTCTCGATCTATGGCATCATAATGGTCTATTTTATTATAAGTAATCGTAAATCCATATTTTTCATCTTTTTCACGCTTATTCACAATATGCGGATTTTCTTCTACTGATACGTAACCATCGTAACCTTGACTCATTTCACCAGAATCCATTTTTTTGACAAATTCCTTTTCATTATAATAATATAAAGCTACTAAATCATCTTCAATTTTTCGATTATATTTTGCTTCATAAAAAGTAGCCAAAATATTACGCATTTGACGATTAATTAATTGATGTTGATCTTCCTGATAACTAGTTGAATCAAACTGATGAGTTAAACTAATAAATTTATCAACTAATGCTTGATCGGGAATAATTGCTAATAAAGCTTCTTTGATAACATTCAAATCACCGACAAAATAATATTGTTTTATGACATCTTTACCTATAATTTCTCCTAACAATCTTATTATTTTATTATTATCTTCATAACTACGATCAGTCCCAAAATAATCCTCAACTGTTATACTATTAGTTCCTTCGACAAAAAAGGAACTATATTCATTTTTAAAAGTTGGTTGAAACAAATGACATACTTCATGAGCAAAAACCTTTTTACTTACTTGTTCAAAATTTTCTACATTATAAAATTTTATTTCGTTAGTAAAAGAATTACAAGTTCCACTTAAACTAACTTGCCATACAGAATCTGTAAAATTAAAAGAATAATAATGAATAGTTAATTTATTCAAACTATTTAGTACTCTTGCTAAATCCATATATTTATAGTTATCCAAAACAATAGTGCTATACTTCAACAATAATATTTTTTCATCTATACTTAGATTAGTATTGTTCTTAATAGCAGTATATACCAAATCTTGTACATCGTATCTTGTTAATAAATCCACTTCTAATTTAGGTAACTCTTCATTTATATATTCACTAATTAAAGAATTATCTAATTCATCATTATGGATTACCTGAATCGTATTAAATTCACTAGCATTAGTATCAGCTTTAACTACTTGTGCATTACCAAGCAAAAAAGCTGAACTTAATATCACAACAACTGTTTTCTTTCCCAATTTAACTAATCTTTTGAAATAATTATTTGTTTGATTTACATTATTATTAAATAAATATTCACTTTGATTATTATA
>CAKOMU010000076.1 GCA_934096755.1 uncultured Bacilli bacterium | reverse complement strand
ATAGAAAGTAGTGAAAAATTAGATATTATAAATATAGCAATTATTAAAAATGATGATTTTAATAATAATGAAATATTTAAAACTGCTTTTGAAGAATTAAGTGATAAGAATAATGATGATAGATTATTTGAAACAAGATATACAACTGAGGAAGAAGCAAAAAAATTATTAGAAGATGAAGAAATAGTAGGCTATATGAAATTAGTAAATGATGAACCAAAACTAACCTTTACAACAAGTGGAATCAACGAAACAATATTTAAGTATGTATCAGAAGAAATAACACAAACAAGTAATATTATAAAATACTTATCTGAAGAAGAAATAAAAAAAGAAATGATAGTCGTTAATTATAATATTGACTACGAAAGTATTTATAATAGGGTAATAGAATTGACCGAAGAAGGTAATGTGCGACTTAATAATGTTTCAAATAGTAATTTAAGTTATACAATGATAGAGTTTTATACACTTATAGCAATGGCTTGTTTATATGGAGGATTATTAGGTGCAGTTGCAATAAATCAAAATTTAGCCAATATGACTAATCAAGGAAAGAGAGTATCAGTGTCACCAACTTCAAAAGGAAAAATCATTTTAAGTAGTGTTCTTGCTAGTTATATTACACAATTAGTAGGAGTTGCTCTTTTATTCCTTTATACGATATTTGTTTTAAAAGTTGACTATGGTAATAAACTAGGATTAGATATTGCTTTAGCAATGGCAGGAAGTTTAGCTGGATTATCACTAGGAGTAGCGGTTGCAACTACGATAAAGTCAAATGATAATGTTAAAACAGGAATTATTATAGCAATTACAATGTTAGGATGTTTTTTGTCTGGTATGATGGGAATAACAATGAAATATATAATTGATAAAAATATTCCAATTATAAATAAATTAAATCCTGCTAGTATGATTACTGATGGCTTTTATTCACTATATTACTATAACACATTAGATAGATATATTTTTGATATTGGAAGTTTACTTATTTTTGCTTTAATATTGATAGCAATTTCTTATATCAGTTTAAGGAGGCAAAAATATGATAGTATTTAAAACATTTTTGAAAATATTAAATAAAAACAAATTTATCATAATTCTATATACAGTTTTTTTAATAGGATTTGGTGGATTCAATATGCAGACAAGTGATAATAGTACAAACTTTGTTGCAAGTAAACCAGATATTATGATAGTAAATTATGATGAAGAAAAAGGAATTACAAAAGATTTAATAAAATACATAACAGTTAATAGCAACATAATAGAATTAAATAATAATGAAGAAGCAATAAATGATGGGCTATTTTATAGAGATGTAAATTATGTAATTTATATTCCTGAAAATTATAGTGAAGATTTTATGTATGGTAAAAATCCAGAAATAAATATAAAAAGTACAGGAGATTATAAATCATCATTTGCTGAAATGTTATTATCTAGATATATTAAAGTTGCAAATATTTATCAAAAAAGTATAGATAATGAAGATGAATTAATTAGTAAAATAAATGAAACATTATCTAAAGAAAGTGAAGTTGAAATAACTTCTAAACTTGATACAGATGGTTTAGCAAAAGCAACGTTTTACTATAATTTTGCAAGTTATAGTATACTTGCTTGTTTGGTATATGTAATATGTTTAGTTTTATCAAGTTTTAAAGATATAAAAATTCAAAAAAGAACTATAATAAGCAGTACAGATTATAGAAAACTTAATAGACAATTACTATTATCAAACAGTTTATTTTCTATAATATTATGGGGTGTGTATGTTGCATTAAGTTTTGTTTTAATTGGAGATGTAATGTTTTCTAATCAAGGAATAATTTATTTAATAAATTCATTTATATTTACCATGTGTGCAACTACTATTGCTTTGTTTATAGGAAATTTAGTTTCAAATAAAAATGCAATAAATGGTATAGTCAATGTAATAGCATTAGGATCAAGTTTCTTATGTGGTGCCTTTGTTCCTATGGAATGGCTACCAGATGGAGTTTTGAAAATTGCTCATATTTTGCCATCATATTATTATATAAGTAGTAATGAATCTTTAAAGACATTAGAAGTATTTAATTTAGAAACAATGCAACCTATTATAACAAATATGATAGTAATTTTGTGGTTCTCAATATTATTTATTATATTAACTAATATAGTTTCAAAAAGAAAACAAAAAATAGGATAAAGGGTATGGTAATTCCCATAGTAGAATTTATGCGGGAGTATAAATTCAGTGCTGACTAGACATAGATTTTATTCCCATATTCAAAAAAGCAAAAAAAGAGGATTAAATTATTTTGATAATTTTTTCCTCTTTTTTGAAGATTATTTATATAAAAACATATTCATTTAAGACAATTTCTTCTGCTGTATTTTTATAGTTGTTCATTAA
>CAKOMU010000075.1 GCA_934096755.1 uncultured Bacilli bacterium | reverse complement strand
AAATACAAAATCAGTTCAATTAGGTTCATTTTTACTATTATTATCAAGTATTTTACTAACGTTTGGAGAAAATTACATAACTGTAGTATTAGGTAAAATAATTTGTGAAATTGCTTTTACGTTCTTAAATATGATTAACGCTATACTACAAAACAATTTGGATTTACAAGGTAAGGAAAATGAATATATAAAAGAACGAACTAAAGCAAACACTGTATATGCAGTAGCCACCATGTTAGTTTCATTTTGTGCAAGTATCATGTTTAATATTAATTATTATTTACCTATGATTGGGTGTGTAACTGTTTGTTTCTTTTGCTTTATACTTTCATTTTTCATGATTGATTATACTAAAAGTGATAGTGACAAAAAAGAAATAAAGAATAAAAATCCAAAGTTATTTTCATCAAAATATTCTCACATTCTAGTAGCTATAATATTATCTTATGGTTTTTATTATCCAATTGTTAATTCAGGTCAATCAAATGGCAAACTATTTATTCAACAAGAATTGCTAAAAACATTAGATGTTAATCAAACTGCTATTATAATTGGAATAATATTATGTATATCCAGAATCGTCAGGGTCATATCAAACATGTCTTTCCATAAAATTCATCAAAAATATAATGATAAAGTAGGCTTTTTATTGCCGTGTTTATTAGCTTTATCTCTTTGTTTAATTTTTGGTGGATATTTTATCAGTTTATCTTTTTCGTTAAAAATTATTGTAATGGGATTGGGATATATTATAATTTTATTTATAAGGGACCCTTTTAAAGTATATATACAGGATTTAGCATTAAAAACAGCCTCTAAAAAACAACAGCAAACAATTTTGACAACGTTAGATTTATCTAGAAAAATAATGCGCGCAATTATGAGCTTAAGTTTTACAATCATTTTACTTTATAAACCAATGCTTGTGGTAATTGGCATATTAATTCTACTGTCTATCGTTGAAATAGGCATTGCTTTATACTTGTATCAAGTAATTCGCCAAAATAATAAGGTTAATTAGCAAATACTTTAGCAAACTAAATAAAACAATAATATTTTAAGCTTAAGATTGGAAATCACTTGAATATAAAAGAAATTAAAAATCAAAATTTATCATTAATAAACCAGTTATTAGAAGTATGGGAATATTCTGTTAAAGCAACTCATACATTTCTTTTGAAAATGCTGAAATTTTGAATATTAAAAAATATGTTCCTCACGCGTTACAAGAAGTTCCTCATTTATTAGTTTTGGAAAATGAAAACAATTTACCTATTGCTTTCATGGGAGTAGAAGCTAATAAAATAGAAATGTTATTTATTAAAAATAATGAAAGAGGAAAAAGCTTAGGAAAACAATTATTAAGTTACGGTAGAGAAAAATACAAAATTAATGAAGTAACTGTCAATGAACAAAATCCAGACGCCATAGGATTCTATAAGCACATGGAATTTCAAGTGTATAAAAGGACGAATTTAGATGAACAGGGTAATGCTCATCCAATTTTGTATATGAAATTAAATAATGACAAATGATTAAAATATTTACTTGATGTTTAGAATAGATGTTTTTATCATGTTAAAATAAGTTGCTTGTAGCAATAAAGTGTTTATAATAAAATTACTTGGTGAAAGGAACAAGTGAAATATGTTAAAAAATAATTTAAAAATATTAAGAAAAAGGAAAGGACTTTCACAAGAAGAATTAAGTATCAAATTACATGTAGTAAGACAAACAATTTCTAAATGGGAATCAGGATTATCGGTTCCCGATGCTGAAATGCTAATTGCAATATCCCAGATTTTTGAAACTCCAGTTAGTGAGCTTCTTGGCGAAAATCTTGATGAAAAAGAACAAAATGACTTAACAGAAATAGCCAAAAAATTAGAAGATATAAATAAACAAATATCAAATGAACATAAGCAAAGAAGAAATAAACTGATAAATTTTATGATTGTATTAGATACAGGGTTAATAATATTATTTGTTTTATTAGTAATATTAAAAAGTCCTTATTTATCATGGGATTATAGCAACCCAGAATGGTCGGTTGTAGGGACACTTTGGCATGTATTTGAATGGATATATTTTAAAGTGGCACCATTTTTAATTATTGCCATTACCATAGTATTAGGAATATTAATTTATAAAAAAAATAATAAATAGTGTAAAGATAAACTTTTGCACTTTTTTATGGGTATAAATCAAGGTTTATGAAAAAAATATTATAAACAAGAGTTAGGCTATATTTATATGTTCAAAATGTGACTCACTTTCTAAGACTAGATTATTAATAAGGTAAAAGACGAGCAGCCACAAATATGGATTCAAAGACCCCAGATATAATCTGCCCTTATTCAAACGTGTTTTTTAATCTTCCTTATAAGAAAGATTAAAAAATATTCTATCATAAACTAATGAGTTTTCTCCTCCTTAATTTACATCTTAAAG
>CAKOMU010000074.1 GCA_934096755.1 uncultured Bacilli bacterium | reverse complement strand
GTGTTGCACCTGTTATTACTATGTCGTTGTTACCATTACCAACTATAAAATGTCTAATTTTCAAACCATATTCAGTTTTTCCTAGATCATCTGTTTCTGAGAAGATGTTTTCTTTTGTATAATTGTCTAAAATTTCATTTACTTGTTCATAATCTAAAATTTTATTTTTCAATTAAAGATCATCTCCTAATGCCTAAAACGAAAAGATAAAAAGTAAATTATTACTATATTAGAGCTTTTCACACTTATGAGAGTTTACCATAAAAATTCGAAAAAATCTAGTATTTAAAGTGAATTCATAATATTCGTTTTTCTAAAAATTTTAAAATTAACAAATAAAAAACAATAAACATACAAACGAGAATAATTAAATTAACAATATGTAAGTCAAAAAATTCTTTAAAAATAAATATTAATAAAATACTACAAATTAAGCTAAAAGCAGGTTTTATAATATTTGTAATATCAAATTTAAAGTGAGTTTCTTTTATTAAAATTCTTAAACTTAAAGTAAAGTTTAGAGTTTCACTAAATAAAATTACAAATAAATAACCTTTAATACCAACTACAGGTAGTAGAAAATAAATAAATCCTAAACAAGAGAATAAATCTAAAATATTAATTCCCATAACTCTAACTTGCTTATCTAATCCTTTTAAAATACTATCTACAACCTTATCTAAATAAATTAAAATAATAGTAGGAGATAACACAACTAAATACGTAGAAAGTTCAGGCATATTATAAATAATAGTACAAAGTTCTTTGCTAAAACATAAAAATATTCCAAAAATACAAGTAGAAAAATATAAAGTATATTTAATAATTTTTGTAATATTATAATTTATTTGAACCCTTTTATTTTGAACATTGTACTCTGAAAATTCCGGTATAAGCAAATTGCAAAAAGATAATATAAAAATACTAGGAAACATTATAATAGGCATTACCATACCGCTAACTTGACCATACTGAGAAAGCGCTGTTTCACAAGATATACCAGACTTTTCTAATCTAAAGGGTATAAGTAATTGTTGTAAAGTAGAAAGTCCAGACCTAACATATGAAGTAAAAGCAATAGGCAAAGAAATGTGAAGCAATTTTCCTACAAATTTAGAATTGCTTTTAGGTGACATTTTATATTGTTTAGAATCTATTTTATATAAAATAAATATAAAAATAAAAGAAAACACTTCAGAAATGGTAGCTCCCAAAACCAAAGAAATGCAGGCATAATCAACCGTTGGAGGCATAAATAAATTTATTAAATAAGTAACTATAATTATTTGTATAATTTGTTCAAAAATTTCCGAAAAGGCAGTTTTAGAAACACGTCTTACGGCAGAAAAGTAGCCTTTTAAAGCTGCAGATAGGGCTAAAAAAGGAAGTGAAAAAGAAATAATATATAGTGGTGTAAAAGAAACCTTACCATGTAACCAATTCGTAGAAATAAAAGGAGTAAAAACAAATAATAAAACTCCAGCTAGACCACCAAATAAAAGACTATAAGCTAAACAATATTTCATAGCCTTTTTTGTATTTCCAGAAAAACCTTTAGCAATTTCTTCAGAAATAATTCTCATGCAAGATAAATTAATACCAGAAAGAGCAAAAGTAATAAAAAAAGTATACACGGACATTAAAAGTTGAAACACACCAACAGATTCAGAACCAATTTTATTGGAAATATAAACATTAAAAAATAAACCTATCGTCTGTAATAAAAAAGATGTAGCAGTTAAAACAATTCCATTTATTAAAAAAACTTTCAACTTCCTCAAAAAAATCACCTAAAAAAGTATATGAGAAAAAAATAATAAAAATTCAAAATATTATATTTCTAATGTAAAACGTTGTAGGGGTCGACGCCTCTGTCGACCCGTATATTTTTTTGAAAAAATAAAAATTAAATTAAATTATATCTTTTTATTAAATCTTCAATAACTGTTCCTTCAATTTCTTTTAAGCCTTTTTTTAGAGCCATATTTGCAGCAAAAGGCAACTTTAAATCTGTAATTTTTTTACCATCCATCATTTTAGAGGTTGAATCTAGTAAAACACGAACATCGTAGCATGAGCCGAAAACTTCTGGAACACCTCTATCAACATCCAATAATGTGTAAACAGCTTCCATAGCAGTTCTTACAGAATATTCTGTTGTAAATACTGTATCTCTAACTGTATCTGCAAATTGACCTAAAAATGCAAAGTTTTTACATCCATCTGGAACAACTTTTGGTCTATCACCAGCAGTTCTAGGCATAAAGAATGCAGTTATATATGGCATCATACAAGGAACACAACTAGCAGAGTTAGTTGCTAATTCTTCTATTTTATCTTCTGGAACACCTAAATGATAAAGCCATTCTTCTGTTATTTCTTTACCTGTACATTCTCTCATTGGTTTCTTTATATAATTTCCTGGAACATTAGTAAATAATCCATAAACCCATACAACAAGTTGGTCTTTTGGTTGATTTTTAAAGTGGGGTTGTCTATTTATAGTCCAACTTAACATCCAATTTGAATCCTTTACAGAAACTATGCCTCC
>CAKOMU010000073.1 GCA_934096755.1 uncultured Bacilli bacterium | reverse complement strand
ATTTATCCAAAAACTCCAAGATTTCTAAAGCTATCCCTTGCCCATCACCACATAAAAAAACATTTTCTTTAATAACATCTTCTAATATATCAAAAGGAATATATCTCAATTTAAAATTACCATCTTGTTCTTCCAAAGTATAATTAGCTCTACTAATATTAGGTATTCTATCATCTTTAATTTCATAATAATAAATGACTAATTTAGTATTTTGACCTACTCTAGGATATTCACTTAAATACTTCTGCAACACTCCAATAGGTTTAAAACTATTAATATCATAATCTAATCCTGTTTCTTCTAGTAGTTCTCTTTTTAAAGCCTGCTTTAAATCTTCTTGATCTTCTACATGTCCACCTAAAAACTGATACTCACAATAAGAATGCCCCATCAATACTTCTTTTTTAGAATTAATCACCAACGCTTTTACTCTTACAATTGTATCCGTTACATCTTCATCTTTTATATTTTTACTATTTTTAATTATTTCTATCACTATACCACCTATTATGTATAATAACATATTATATCCAAGAAAAAAAGAGCCTAAGCTCTTCCTGAATATTTTCCATCTTTAGTTGAAATAATAATTTTTTCACCTTCATTTATAAACAAAGGCACTTTTACAACATAACCAGTTTCAATTTTGGCATCTTTACTTGCATTAGTAGCTGTATTTCCTTTAACAGCTGGTTCTGTTTCCACAACTTCATACTCTACCTTTTCTGGTAAAGTAATACCAATTATTTCTCCTTCATAATTATCAATATCTATTTCTAATCCTTCTTTAATGAAATTAACAGCATCTTTTAAAACAGAAGCAGGTATTTCAATTTGTTCAAAAGTAGAATTATTCATAAATACATAAGTATCCCCCATGCTATAAAGATAAGCTGCTTTAATTTTTTCAATATGAGCTTTGGTAATTTTAATATTAGTATTAAAAGTATCTTCTGTAACTGAACCAGTTCTTAAATTTTTTCTTTTAATTCTAACAAAAGCTGGTCCCTTACCTGGTTTAACATGTTGAAATTCTACAATAGTATATAAATTACCATCCATTATAATGGTCATACCATTTTTAATATCATTAATATTAATATCCATAAATTTTCCTCTTTTCTATTACTTCTTTTCTTTAGCAGCTACAGTTTTTCTACATTTAGGACAGTATCTATTTAATTCAAGACGGTCTGGAGTATTTTTTCTATTCTTACTTACAGGACGTAATTCAAAACCACAAACAGTACATCTCATAGTAACTTCACTACGATTTTCTTTCTTTGCCATAAATTTGCCTCCTTACTAAATTTCTCTTAATTAATTATACCAAAATTAACATAATTTTCAACTAAATTATTTCGTTTTTCCAAAAAAGTTGCCACTTTACCGACTTTCTAGCGTCATGACAACATCTTTAGTAATTTTACTAGCCCCAAAATAAAAGGCCTCACTATTACCATTTTTATGTGAAACGTTAGGAGTAATGACCACTATACTATATTTAGGATTATCTGCCGGATAAAAACCAGCAAAGGTCGAAGTAATCGTGGCAACATCCACCAAATCATCTCCATTTAAATCGAGAAAAGACTCACTAGTTCCTGTCTTACCAGCAAAATTTAATCCTTGTGGCACATAAAATTTACCAGTACCTTCACTTAGAACTAATTTCATTCCTTCTTTAATTCTTTCCAAATCTTCCTTTTCTAAATCAACTTGATTTAAGATTTTATTATTCTTTTTATAAATTACTTTTTCACTATCGACCACTCGATTTAAAACACTTAATTGTTGTCTTTTTCCTGTGGCAACAGAATTGATATATTGTAGAACTTCGAGTGGTGTATAAGTATCATATTGACCAATAGCTAAATTAAGCAATAAATCATCAGCTATTGTTTTACCTATAATTCCTACTTGTTCTTTAGGAATATCAATTTCTGTTTTAACTCCTAAGCCAAAACTAGCAAGCATATTTCGATAAATATTAAAGTGATCAATCGTCGCGTTTAACTTCATATTAGGAGTATAATCTTGTCCAGTTAATTTAATGGCAATTAAATATTGATAGTAATTAGAAGAATTAGCTAATGCCGTCAAATCATTTATTCTTCCTAAAGATTTAAAACTACATTTTTGAGGCACAAAATTTAACTTCACACAACCATCAGTAATAAAAGCTCCTGGTTCAATTAAATGATATTTATATCCAACGGCAATCGTTGCGCCTTTTACAGCACTACCAATCGTAAAAGATTTTGTCAAAGTATTTAAAGATATATCACTAAAAGTATTATCATCATTAAGTCTTCTACCCACCAAAGATATTATTTCTCCAGTCTTAGGATCACTTACTAAAACATAGGAATCTTTATAATATTCTGTATTACCATAATTTTGACCTAACTTAATTTTTTCATCAACAATATTTTCTAAAGATTTTTGTAAATCTATATCGATCGAAAGAACTAAATCATTTCCCTTTTTCTCATCCTCTATTTTTCTTAAGGTATAATCACTAGAAACTACATACTTAGCTTTCGTCCCCTTCAAATACTCTTCATATTGTTTTTCCAAATAACTAATCCCCACAATATCAGTCAATTCATACCCCTGATTTAAATAGTAAGATTCTTCTTCCTTGGGTATAACTCCCACATTTCCTAAAATATTACGTAAAGTATCTTGATAAGGATAAGTACGTTCCCAAGTAATTTCTCCCGTAACTCCTGGTATATGCATTTCTAAAATTTTGGCATATTCTTCTTCAGTCACATTTTTTTTAATTTCTTTTTTACTATATATAACACCTTG
>CAKOMU010000072.1 GCA_934096755.1 uncultured Bacilli bacterium | reverse complement strand
CCAATAAATCTTTATGCTACTAGAGAGAACTTTAGTAAAAATATGGGGAATCTTTCTTCTAATACGTTTGCACAAGCTTATATTAAAGCCAATGATCCGGAAACACCGACGAGTGTTAATTACAATCTTTATTTAGAAATATTAGATAACGACTTTGTATATTCTACGGAAGATAAAAATGCAGAATTACTTTTTAGTATTAAAGATCCTAATGGAAATGAAGTTACACAAATAAATGGGTTAGAATATGTTACCATTAGTGGAGTAAGTGGTTTTGATATTACGGCAAAAAAAGGGCGCTTTTACATTGCGACGAACCATCCAATTACTACTACTAGCGAAAAATATGATCGTTGGGATGCCACAGTAACTTTTGTCAATTTAGATGCATCTCAAGATTTAAATTATGAAAAGAATTTAAAGGGATATATTTTAATAGAAAAGGCGGAATAAATATGGATTTTTTTGAACAAGAAAAAGATAAATACCAACAAAAATTGATAATGGAATATCGAGAAAAATATCCAGAGGAAACTGAAAGCCTAACTGATGAAGAAATAGCAGTGATGAATCCTTTGAGTAAATTGGATATTGAATACATCTTATATTGTTGTTTAACTATTTATCAAAGGCAATTTGACATAGCAATTGCACAAGCAAACTATTATCGGGCTATGTTAAGTAGTAATGGTAATACTAATGACAAGACAAACTACATACGTGATTTTGAAG
This sequence comes from uncultured Bacilli bacterium, assembly GCA_934096755.1. Taxonomy (GTDB): domain Bacteria; phylum Bacillota_I; class Bacilli_A; order RF39; family UBA660; genus Onthocola_B. The sequence goes on along the minus strand of CAKOMU010000072.1, from coordinate 2,190 downwards.
ACTTTCAAGAACGGAAGGAAAATGAAATTGGTTTAAGTTATTTTACCAAGCAAATTAAAAATATTAGACAATCGATTGCTGAAATCGAAGAGTATAGAGCAAAAATAAATACCGAGGGGTTAGATGAGAAAGATGAAAGAGGACGTCAATAATTTCTTTATCTACTTAGATAAGAATTTAAATTTTTCAAATAATACAATTAAAAATTATCAGTTGGATTTAACTGATTTTTTTAAATTTTTGAAAAAACAAAATAAAGATTACCATGCTATTGATAAAGAAATAGTTCGAGCTTATTTGAAATATTTAGATACAAAAAATTTAAAAAATTCTACAATTTCTAGACGAATTAGTGCACTTCGTACTTTTTACAATTATCTAGTTAATGAAAATATTGTCCTAACCAATCATTTTAATAATGTCAAAAATCCTAAATTAGAAAAGAAATTACCCAATTACTTGAACTATACAGAAATGGAAGAATTATTGGAATCCATTTCCATTGACAGTATTGAAGGATTAAAAGAACGTTTATTAATTGAACTGTTTTATGCCACCGGAGCTCGTGTTAGTGAAATTATAAATATTAAATTAAAGGATATTGATTTTTCTCATAAAACAATTCGTATTACGGGAAAAGGGAAAAAAGAACGAATCGTCTACTACGGAGAGTATGCTGCTAAATACTTAAATTTATATTTAAAAGAAGTAGACATTCAGGAATATTTATTTACTAATTCTAAAGGGGATGCTCTAACCGTTTTTGAAGTTGAAGACATAATTAAAAAAATTATGAAAAATTTAGCAATTAAGACTCATGTCACCCCTCATACTCTTAGACACACATTTGCCACGCACTTATTAAATAACGGAGCTGATATTCGCAGTGTGCAAGAATTATTGGGACATGCCAATTTAAGTACGACTGGAATATATACGCATGTGTCTACTGACCGTCTAAAAGATGTATATTTTAAAACATTTAAGCGTTAATATGTTATAATTAATCCAACAGGAGGAATATGATGAATAAAGTATTAGAAGTAAAAAATTTAAACAAAAAATTTGGCAATCGCCAGATTTTAAATGATGTTTCCTTTAGTTTAGAAAAAGGAGATATTTTAGCATTTATTGGGCCCAATGGCAGTGGTAAAACTACGACGATTAAACTTATTTTAGGCTTACAAAGTATTGATAGTGGAACAGTAGTTTTAAATGGGCATGACATCGAAAAAACATTTGTTAAAGCTATTGAAAAGGTTGGGGCAATCGTAGAAAATCCTGACACATATATGTATTTAACGGGATGGCAAAATCTGCTTTTAACAGCTAGTTTATATAAAAATATTTCCAAAGATAAGATCATCGATATTGTTAAACTAGTGGGGTTAGAACAAAGGATTAATGATAAAGTTAGTAAATATTCTTTAGGGATGCGTCAACGGTTAGGAATTGCTAGAAGTCTTATTAATGATCCTAGCATCTTAATATTAGATGAACCAACAAATGGCTTAGATCCAGAAGGAATCAAAGAACTAAGAGATCTTTTAAAAGAATTAGCCGAAAAAGGAATGGCCATTTTAATTTCAAGTCATAATTTAGCAGAGTTAGAAAGTTTCTGTAATAAAGTTTTAATTATTGAAAATGGTCGTGTAATTGAAGAAAGCAAAATTACGGACTTTAAACAACAAACGAACAATTATATTTTTCACGTTAATAGCACTAAAAATATTAAATTTAAAGAGATGTTTGATGTTACCTCGACGAGTTTTAAAATTACATGTGCTAAAGAGCAAATACCTAAATATATTAATAAATTAGTTAAAGATAATATTGATATCTATGAAGTAAAAGGAGAAATTCTTACTTTAGAAGAAGCCTTTTTAGCAAAGACTGGAGGTAAAAAATAATGTTTACACTTATTAAAAATGAAATTTATAAAATATTTCATAAAAAAAGTACCTATATAGTTTTAATTATTTGCATGGCATTTATTTTACTAATCACTGGACTTTCTAAGTACTTACAAACCCACGACAATAGTTTTATTTACGGAGCCAGTTTTTATGATGAAGATAATATGGATGAAGTATCTAGGCAAACATATAAAGATTATCAAGACAAGTTAGCAAAATACAATCCTGATACTTGGCAATATAATTATATTACGACTAACGATTACTATAGCAT
>CAKOMU010000071.1 GCA_934096755.1 uncultured Bacilli bacterium | reverse complement strand
CTATATCCGGAAAAATCAAAATATATTTGTAGAGTATAACAAATAGCAGCAATTAAAGTTCCAATAAAGCCAAGTTCAGTTAAATTAGTAGCAAATAATGTATCGGCTACATAAGCCATTTCATTAGCAATCAATGTTTTTTTTGCAAGACCAATGATAAATAAGCGGATGCCATCATGAAAATCCTTTTTATTTTCAACTCGGTCATTTAATTCTTGATTGACCGTGGAATAACGAACAATAGGACCAGCAATCAATTGAGGAAAGGCACTAATATAACAGCCTAGGTTAATTAAACTCTTTTGAACTGGTACTTCTTTTTTATAAACATCAATCACATAAGTAAGGATTTGAAAAGTATAAAAACTAATACCAATTGGTAAACTCAATCGCAAAAATTTACCATTTATATGAAATATATTATTGATGTTACCCATAAAAAAGTCATAATACTTAAATACAAACAATAAACCGATATTAAAGATTAATGCTAAAAGCAGGTAATTTTTAGGTTTGATGCTTTTATCCATTTGGATGGCAATAAAATAATTAATAATAATTGATAGAATCATGAGAATTATGTAAATTGGTTCACCATAACCGTAAAATAATAAAGAAAAAATTAATAAAATAATATTACGTGTTTTTCTTTTTTTAGGAAGAAAATAACACATTAAAAATATTGGTAAAAAACAAAACAAAAATATTAAACTAGAAAAAACCATTATTTAATTCTCCCTTCAAAATTGTAGTTGTATTGATCAAATATTGTGGATCCACCTTCATAAAGAAATAAGACTTTAGAAATATTATTTTCTTTTACATAAGAACTAAGTGAAAAATCTTTATTTTTATATTCATCATATCGAAGGTTAATAACGTGTGTTTGATTAAACGATGCAGCAATCAAATAATCAATTTGCCAAGCATATGAATCACTTAAAATCAACAAATTTTCTTGACTAGGATTTTGATAGTCATAGATAATGTTACCATATTGTCCATTAAAATAGCTGACATAATAATCATAATATGTATAGTTGCGATCAGTTCTAATTTTTCGTGGTTTAAATAAAGAATCTGGAGTTTGATGATTTACTAAAACTTGGTAGTCAGGAAAATAATCAACATCTAAAATATTGTCATAGACTTCTGTATTTAAAGCCGTCTTAGCAAGAGATCCATAATATTTTTTTTCATTTTTAGATACGATATCCAAATTATTAAGCGGGGTTTTATCAAGCATTTCCATAATACTTTCATAACCATTTAAAGCACCATACATTGTCCAATGATGATCAGTTTTATAAAAATATTTTTTATAAGTATCAATATTATCAACATTCATCACACGATAAGTTATTCTTTTATCAAGATGAGAAGTAAATTCACTTACAAAATTATGAAGATTATTATCTTTTATATCTGTTAATTCTAAGCGAGTAGGAATATAAATGTATACGTCTAATCCAGTTTCAGCTAGATTATTAAAAAAATTAATTTGTTTGTTCATTTTATCTGTTAATTCACTATGGGAATACTTACTTTCTAAATAGTATAAGCCATTTATTTTATCATAGAAAACATATTCACCATCACTATTAGTTTTTAATGGAACATTATTATAAAATATTTTATTAAAATCAAAATTTAAGTTTTGATACAAACTATTTAAAACATTATATAGTGGAAAATTATTCGTGATATGATTTTCTAAAGTATTTTTTAAAGATTCTAAACGATTTTCTAATTTGTCCACAATATTATTTTCTTCTTTAGGAACATATGACGTATAATTATCACGATTTACTTCCACTATTCCCACTTTACCTAAAACAAAATTTAAGGGAATCAAAATCATGCAACCAAAGATAATAACTAAAAAACTAATTGTCAACATGTTATGTTTTTTCATAATCTCACCATTTTCATTTTACTAGATTTCTGGGGTAAAGTCTACATAATAATCATGGAAAAAATAATAGAAAAAAAATCACAATCTTATTTTGTGATTATGATTTTTATATTAAGATATCAAAATTGGTGAAGAAATAGTGCCGGATCCACCAGCATAAGCTACATTAGAGTCGAGGTAAAAAACCGGTCGAATTGCCTTACTATAATGTACATAACTATTATAAACACTACCTGAACTATGGATACTAAATGCATAATTTGAAGCTGATAATTGAGGCGAATTTGTCCATTCATGCAAGCCCATGTATATCCAATTTAGACTTGTTACTGATGGACTATTATAAGATTCTAAAGCTGTCGTCCACGAACTAAGAGCTGCAGCATATCCATAATCACTTACATACAACAAGCCTACTTTTGCAGCATATGTTAAACTAGTTGATGGTGAAACAATTTCATTTTGATATGCTCCTGATGCACTCATATTACCAATTTTTTCCCAAGTATTTCCTCCAACTTGCCAAGTATGTGTTGCTATTTTATTTGACCATTGTTCTCCTATATTATTTAAAAAATTGGTATTTAAATTAATTATATTTAAATTGCTTATGTTCCACTGATTGACACTATTATCATTACTCGAACAATTCCAACAATAAATATCAATTGTATTTTTTGTTCCTCGGTATGTTGAAAAGTCATCTGGAGTATATGGTTGATGGTCACTATCAAAATCGCCATCTGTTCCTAACAAATTGCTATTCGCATAATCATATTTAATTAATTTTACTTGATTACCAAATACACCTATTATTCTATACAAGTAATCTGTTGGGCAAGCACTATCAACAGAATCATAACCAAAGCAAACAAAATTATTAGTGGTATCACTAAATCCTGCATAACGATAGGAATCATCTTCTGCCCCATTTTCTAAGGTACTATCATGTAAATATAAATTATTTTCGCCTTGAGTTCCTGTATATTGAGATTTAATATACTCTGCTAAAGGTAGTACAACATCAAAATAAACATAACACTTATCACTTAAACTAGCTTTTAATAAAACACTTCTTGTATCTTCATTCCAAACTAATTCACTATCATTCTCACAACGAGATAATGAAGTATTATAATTATAACCATTTGGCCATTTATTTTCTTTAGATTCTTCATATTCTCCAGAACCATATTTTGTTTCTATCAAAATGGATATTCGTTTATCTTCTACAGCTCTACTAAAATGTTTATCTTGATAAACAGGATGTTCCCCTTTATTTAAATACACAATTATCCCCATAAATAAAATAATTATTGCTCCTAAAATAATACATACTTTTCTTTTCTTAGTCATAAAAAGAAGCCTCTACCTTTCTAGAAGCCTCTACCTTTCTAGAAGCCTCTACCTTTCTAGAAGCCTCTACCTTTCTAGAAG
>CAKOMU010000070.1 GCA_934096755.1 uncultured Bacilli bacterium | reverse complement strand
ACTGCAGTTGAATATTTATTATGACGTGCCCCAATTTCTGTAACAGATCCTAATTCAGCATTATTAAAAACATAGTCTAAAATGTTTTTAAAATCTGCCATTTCCGTTACTCCCCCTGTAACAATTATATAACTAATTTCTTTTTTTGTTAAGAGATTTATTTGTTTTTTTGCTAAATTTAGTATTTCTTCTAGCCTTTCCATAACTATTTCACTAGCATCAAACTGATTAACTTTAATAGCATCACCATTTTTATTTTCAAGTATTACTGATTCACTGGGACGCGCATTGGTTTTATCCGCTAAAGCTATAGACTCTTTTAAATATAAGGCATTTTTACGATTAATCTTATAAACAAAGCCTAAATCATAATCGATGTTATCTCCGCCCATATCAATTACTTCACAGCCAGTAAGAATACCTTTATTAAAAATTGATACAGTAGTTTTTGAAGCTCCTATATTGATAACAGCACCGACTTCTGTACTATTTTTGGCATTTTTAAATTCATAATAATCTCCAAGACTGCTAATAGTGATATTTGTGATACTAACTCCTATTTTTTCTAAGCATTTTTCGATTGCCACGACATTCTTTTTAGGTATAACTCCAGTCACAGCTTTTACTTTTAAATTAAGAGCACGCATGGAAATTGGATTTTCGGTTACGATACTATCATCGACTAAAAATTTGGTAGGTAATAAGGCAACTACTTCTTGATTATCTAAAATTTTATTGTAAATTGCAGAGTTTAAGGATGCTACTATATCTTGACCAGTAATCTTGCTTTCTTCATTATTAATACTAGTATAACCTTCTGTTAAGAAACAATCCAAGCCATTGCTAGGTACACTTACAATAACTTCTCTTATTTTTAAACCGATTTGTTCTTCAGCTTTAAGAAAGCAATCATGTAAAGCTTCAATGGCACTTTCTGGGTTCACAATAAAACCTTTTTTAATGCCACGAGCTGGTGTATCTACACAAGCTAAAATATTTACTTTGTGTTTTACAATTTCACCTACAACTAGCTTTATCGTATGACTACCAATATCTAAACTAGCAATAATTTTTCGCATCCATCCCACTTCCTATACCTTATGACCATTATAGCGAAAAATCTAAATTCACGCAAGGGTTCTAAAAAAAAAATCAGGAAATTCCTGATCATTTATTGGCGTTTTCTTGTTAACAGCTCTTCACTACTAGCTAATTTTGTCAAATCATATTCTTTTTCACTAATAACTAAGTCTTTATTGCCAAAATAAATTTGCTTTAAATTAATATCTGTAATTTGTCCATTATTAAAATGACATTCTAGTTCTAAACCACTTGGGGTTTTTTGATTGATATTAGATAACGCTGGTACCATAATGTGTAATTTGCCATTTGATTGTTCAATAGCATATTTATGAAAATGACCATGTAATACAATTTTAGCTTTACTTTGACATAAGTATCCTTTATCAATACGATGAAACAGATGAATAAGATCTTTTTGCAAATTTATAAAAGCATTATTATAGCCGGGAATAATGATATCAGGTCGATAATTTTCACATAATTTAATGAAATCTATTCCTGCCTGATTATATAAACTGATATCGTGATCGCCACCAACTCCAAAAGTTAAAATGTGTTTATCAAAAGGATAATTGTTTAAAAAATATTCTACTTGTTTATCTAATTCACTAATTTTTTGAACTCCTTGAGTATAAGTACCATCGATAAAATCTCCGCCATTTAAAATAATATGAATACCTTTTTTTACACAATAATTAAAAGCTTTATCAATTAAATCTAATCTTTCTAGGTCATTGCAGATATGTAAATCTGCCAATAATAAGAATTTCATCGTAGTCTCTTCTGGATTCATTTTAATACTACGCATTTGATTCAATTTATGAATCTCTCTATAATCGTGCATAGTATTTGTTCTTACAAATGATAAATTACCTAGTGCATCGTAAAAAGATTGCAGAATCATCCCTTTATTTTTTAATGATAATAATTTTTGATATAGTGTTGGATAATCGATATTTAGGATGTTGCATAATTCATCACATGTATGACGTTTTTTTAATAATAGAGCAAGTTCTTGATCACTATCCAATTTTATGTCAATTTGAAATGTATCTAGTGTTCTACTAAGGTCTGCTTGTAAATTTTTTGCTAATTTTGGTAAAAGTACTAAATTAAATCTTTGTTGTTCTGCGATATCTAATTCTTTAACGACAGGATTGGTTAAATCCGAGCCAAAAATATAAAACAAAAAATTTTGTTCGTTTACGGGCAAACTATTAATAGCTGATACTACCTGTTCTGGTGTATAACTATTAAAATAAGAAAATATTGTGTTTTTTAACATAAAAACCCCCCCCTTTTTTTATGAATGTTATTCTATCAAAAAATAAAATATTTGTCAAAACAATTACAATTGGCATAATTACCTAGTTAAAACATATAGTTAAATAGCTTTATTATGGGAGGATTGTTTATGATTAACAAACAAAATTTATGGTTCGTAACATTATTTTCACTAGTACTAGTTTTAGGTATTTACTATGTTACAATGAAAGATGAGTCACTAAGTGTGATGAATGGGGAAAATGATGTCAGTAAAGTTGTAGAAGTTAAGGATAACGATATTATTGTAGCCTTACAAGTGGAAGATGATGAAACCGTATTAAAAGAAATGAGCGATTATCAAAATATTTTATTGGATGATGCTGCAACGATTGAAGAAAAGAACGATGCCTATAATGCTTTACAAGCATTAAGTGATAAAAAAACAGAATGTGAAAAAATTGAAAAATTAATTAAAGAAAAATTTAAATATGATAATTTTGTTAAAATTGAAAAAGATACGATAAGTATTGTCATCGCTAATAAAGAACATAATACTGAAATTGCTAATAATATCATTAAAGAAGTCCAAAAACTCTTTACTAAACAACGATATATTACCGTAAAATTTGAATAATTATCCCCAAAATAAAAATTCTTCATAAAATATTATGGAGTTATTTTTATAAAGGGAGCGTTTATGAAAAAAAATATATTAACAGAAAGAGAGCAAGAAGTTTTTGAACTATTAATTCAAAATAAGACGACTTTAGAAATTGCTAAGACATTGCACATTAGCGAAAAAACGGTACGAAATCATATTTCTAATACCATCCAAAAATTAGGAGTTAAAGGCCGAGCACAAGCTGTAATCGAATTAATTAAATTAGGTGAATTAATAATTTGAAGACTTAGGTCTTTTTTTCTTTGGTTAAAATATAATTAATTAGGTGGATGTTCATGATAAAAAAATCAGCTATTAGAAGAATTTGTGTGGCAACATTAGCATTATTTCTTTTATTAATTATTTATTTTTTCCCGACAAGTAATGTGACTACACAAGAATCATTAAGTATGATTACAAAAGAAGAAATGCCAATCTTTTTAGTCGATGACAAAAATTATGTCGCACGTAGTAGCATTGTTAAAAATAGCGAAGATGTTATTGAACAAATCAAAGAGATTATTAAAACACTAACGATTGGCACTAAAAGCTCATCATATATTCGGGATGGTTTTCAAGCAGTGATTCCCGAAAACACACAAATTTTAAACGTAGACTTAACAGATAATATTCTTACTTTGGATT
>CAKOMU010000069.1 GCA_934096755.1 uncultured Bacilli bacterium | reverse complement strand
TTATTTTCATCTCCAAAAATCGTTTTAAAAACTATATCATATTTAAAACTATAAAATGGCTTTACTTTCTCTTGCAATTTTCAAACCTCCCTACAAGGTTTTATTCTAACTGTTTTTTATTTTTTTGCAAGAATTTTCGGTCGTCAATTTTCGACATCTTTTAGATCTGTCCCTTTCGTTTATATTTTCTTCCATTAAATTTTCGACCTTTTGATATAACAATTCATTTGCTTTTTCTAAATCCATATCATCAATACTAAATGCTTTACCATAGCGAATCACTAAATTTTTACTATGAAACTTATAATCTCCCGTAATTCCAAACGGAACTATACACGCTCCGGTTTTTTTAGCCATTGACACAGTTCCAAATTTAAAAGGCAACAAAAATTTTTCAGTTTTATTTCTAGTCCCTTCCGGAAACAAACCTATAGCTCCTCCACTTTTTAAAGTTTCCATTGCTTTTTTAGTAGCTACATCATCTTTTTTACTTCTATCCACAGAAATACAACCTACAGCTTTAAAAAACCAAGCTGTTTTTTTACTATCAAAATACTCTTTTTTGGCCATATAACGAACAAATCTTTTCGTAGAAATTATAGTTAAACATTGATCATATAAATGTTTGTGATTACCAACAATTAATACTGCACCATCTTTAGGAATATTTTCTTTTCCTATAATTGTTGGTCTATAATACCATTTAAAAATTGGACCTAACAAAAATCTTCCAAAGCGATACAAAAACGGCATTTTCATTATACTTCATCTCCCTTAGTATCAGCTTGTAAACTTTTAAAATCCACTTTACCCAATTTAGTTTTAGGAAGTCTTTTTCGAAAAACAAATTCATTAGGAATCATATATTTTGCTAACTTTTTCTTGCAATATTTTTTAATGTCATCCTTAACGAACATACTAATATAACCACTTTTTAAAACGATAAAAGCTTTAGGAACCTCTTGCTTATATGGATGTGGCACACCGACCACACTACATTGTAAAACCGCTGGATGAGATTCAATAACTTCTTCTATATGAGCAGGGTATACATTATATCCACTAGTAATAATCATTCTTTTAATTCTACCTTTATAAAAGATAAAACCATCTGTATCCATATAACCTAAATCACCAGTATGTAACCAAATATGGCCATCCTCATGAACTTGCAAAGCTGTATTAGTCTCTGCTTCGTCGTTCAAATAGCCTTGCATAAAAGCTTTAGAATGAATACAAATTTCTCCAACTGCATAAAAAGGAAGTGTTAACCTTGTCGCAGGATCAATAATTTTTATTTGATTACCCGCTAACGGAATACCAACAGATCCTGATTTATTGACATCATCACTAGCTAAACACACCGCTGCTAAAGCTTCACTAAGACCATAACCTTGTGTAATTCTACCTAAACTATTATGATCTTCTAAATATTTGTTTACTCTATCTTCTAAACTTTTAGGAAGAATATCTCCACCCGAAACAATATATTTTAAATTATGTAAATCTAAATTTTTCACATTATTATTACTTATTAAAGCTTCATAAAGTGTCGGCACTCCTAGTACACATGAGGGCTTAGTTTTTTTAAATAAAATATCAAATTTTTTAGCATCAAATTTAGGAACTAAAATAGTATAACATCCAAGTGCTAACGGCGTATGCATAAGCACACTTAATCCAAAACCATGAAAATTTGGCATAATTGCTAGACAACAATCACCAGGAACTAATTTTTTTAAAGAAATCTTTTCTTGAATACTTCCTAAAACAAAGCATCTATTTTGAATTACAACGTTTTTAGCTTTACCGCTAGTACCCCCACTATGAATAATTACGGCCGGAGTATTAGCTCCAAACTTTGGGAATTTCATTGTTTCCGTAGTAAAGTATTTTTGATAAAAATTTTTCCATGTAAAATATTTTTCATTTTTTAAATATTTTTTACTTACATTTAACCTCGATAATTGATAACAAAAACGCATCATTGGTTTCATATAAAAACCAGCATCGACAAATATAACTCCTTCTAAATTAACATCTTTAATAATATTATCCACTTTTTCATGAAAATCAGCAAACATAAATAAATATTTACTATTAGTTGAGGTTATACTTTCCTTTAACTCTTCTTCACTCGAAAGTGGATGAATCATATTAGCAACAGCACCAATTCGATTTAAAGCATAAAGCACTACCAAAGCATTAGGAACATTAGGTAAACAAATAGCAACTATATCTCCATGATTAATACCTGCGTTTTTAAAAACTTTACTCCAATTATTGATATCTTCCAAAAAATCTTTATAAGTTACTTGATTTTTCATATATTCATAAGCAACATAATCAGGATACAAATAAGCGCTTTTTTTTACTTGATCATACATACTAATATTAGGTATTTTAAAACTTAATTGTTCTTTTGTATAATATTTTGCCCATGGTTCTGGAATAGGTTTTCTTCTTCTAAATAAATTAAATATATTCATAAGTATTATCTCCCTCTTTCTAATTCTATTAAACTTCTCAGTCTTTTATTTTCATTTTCCAAAGATTCACCAATTCTAATTGGTGCTAAAAATTTAATCATTACTCTTTTTTTGAACAAGCCATATTTTCCTTTAATGACAAATGGTACTACTAAAGCTTCCGTTACATTAGCCATTTTTACGCATCCCATTTTAAAAGGTAATAATTGCCCCTTTTTTTCTGTTGTTCCTTCTGGAAAAATACCCACACACAAATCTTTTTGTAAACATTCTATGGCTAATTCTAATGCTTGATGATCTTTATTTTTACGGTCAACCGGAATCAATCCCATATTAGCAAATATTACTTTTTTTAATCCATACCACAATTCCTTTTTAGCTAAAAAATGAATATTTCTTTTAGTAGAACTAATTAATAATAAGCAATCTAAATTACTCGTATGATTACCTGCTAAAATTACACGCCCCTGTTTAGGAATTAAATGTTTATTAAAAATTTTAGGCCTAAATATAATCTTAAACAAAACAGTAATAATTGGTCTACTAACTTTATATAAAAATACATCTTTCACCATCATCATCTCTAATAACAGTATATCATCAATTTTTTTAAAAATAAATAGTAGTAAATTTTTCCAAAAAAATAATTTAACTATTTTAAAGTTAAATTATTTAACCAAAAATCAACCTCTTTACTAGAAGTATTTGTCTTAAATCTTTTACCATTTAACCAATCACCAGTCTTAGTTAAGTTTTCTAAATCTTTATCTCTACTACCTATATCCCTTGATGCCGATGTACAAAATGGTATCACTTTAATAAAGTCCAAATTATTTTAATAATTCCTTTAATTTATTTTCTTCACTAGCTAAAGTCTTTTTTTCTTTTTCCACTAAGTCTTGTGGAGCCTTTTTACAATAATTTTCATTACTTAATAGTTTCTTTCTTCTCTCAATCGATACCTTTAAATCCGCAATTTGTTTTTCTTGTAATTTAATTTCTTCATCACTCATTACTTTTTCATAATATAAATCCAAATTATAATCTTGATAAATAACACTATATTTAGTACCAATTCCCTCATCTAAATGATTTTCATCAATTTTCAATACTTTAAATATTAAATCATAATCTTTTGAAGTATTTACTTTAACTTTAAAATCCTTTCCAATTTTATTTTCCAATTTAATAT
>CAKOMU010000068.1 GCA_934096755.1 uncultured Bacilli bacterium | reverse complement strand
CCATTTACTTGGAATAGCACTGATAAAACATGGACAAGTACAAATCATACTAATAGTACTACATCTACAATGACATTTACAGTTTCATCAGCTGGGTATTATCAAATTTGTTATAAGCAATCTAGTGAAAAAAATTATGATTATACAAAATTTTACAAAGATAATACTGAAGTTAAATCTTTAAAAGGTATATCTAATACTAATTATGAGTGCTATTATTTAGGAAATCTTACTACTTCCAATGTTATTAAGGTTACTTATCAAAAAGATGGTAGTTCTTCCAGTGGAACAGATAATGTAATATTCTATTTGCAATCTGGTACTTATAATCAAAACATAGATACAGTGAGTGCTGGTATTAGGTATGAAGGAAAGAATCCAAATAATTATGTGTGGTTTAATAATGAATTATGGAGAATAATTGGACTATTTGATTCTGCTTCTCATGGTGTAAGTGGTAAAAACTTAGTAAAAATTATAAGGGCTGATACTTTGGATGGACTGGTTTGGCATAAATCTGCTACAAATGATTGGACTCAAGCTAGTTTGAATAAACTGCTTAATGGCGCATATTATAATGCTCAAGATGGAACTAGTTCAGGATATTGTTATGGTGCCTCAACTGTTACTGGTAATTGTAATTATACCCAAAAAGGAATACATGATGGATATCGAGGTATGATAGCTAATGTGACTTGGTATTTGGGAGGGTATTCTACTAATGATGCTACCGCAGAAGCGTTTTATGGATATGAAAGAGGAACAACGGTGTATAGTGGAAGACCAACAAGTACAACTGGATATATAGGACTAATGTATCCAAGTGATTATGGATATAGTGTGTTATCTAGTAGTTGTGTTAGAACAAAAAATTTAAGCTCTTATAATATTACTTATTGTGGAGGTCAAAGTTGGCTTTTGGGTAAAGGATATGAATGGACATTATCGCCTTATTCGTCTAGCAGCAGCGTGTTCGTTGTGAACTCTTACGGTATCGTGGGCTACAACGGCGCGAGCTACGGCTATGGGCAACGTCCAGTCTTGTATCTCGATTCTTCTGTGTATAAAATTGATGGAGATGGAAGTATGGCAAATCCATATATCATTGGGATGTAAAATGAAAGTCTAAGTAGGAGGCGGCGATTGTCCGCCACCTAGGTTGACCAAATTTGAGGAGGTAAATGTGTAATATTTGTAAATTACTTTATTATTCGTAAATAAGGAGTTGATGGTCTTGAATAATGTAGGAAAAAAGTATTTGATTTTGTATAAAAATTCTGAAAAGTTTTATAATGTTTATTAGGATGATTCGTACATATTAAACTATTTGTTTGGATATAAAGTTCTAGATAAAAGAAAAAGTGGGTTTCCAGATTCTGCAATAACTAAAGTTAAAAATATGTTAGAAGAAAAGAAAATATCATATCAAATAATATATGATGATAAAGCCCCTTATGTAAAAACTATCATAATTTAAATTGTTATGAATAGTATATGAAAAAAGCTATGAATAAAATTGATATCAAAGAAAGAATGGAAGTTCTTGAAAATAAAATCAAAATGTTAGGTAGTGAAGAATTAGAAAAAATAATTGAGGCTATAGAATCGTGTTTAGAGTAAATAATAATGATTTTAAAATATTATATAAGTATAAAGAATTTTTATTAGAACTAGTTATGCATTGAAAATATTTAAAGGAAAGATAGAAAAGTTAAAAAAATATGATAACTTTTATTTTTTAAAATTGGATATCAGTAAATACTTTTATAGTATTAATCAAGAGGTTTTAAAATCATTATTAGTAGATGATTTAAATGAAGAAGAGTATGCTTTAGTTTCTAAAATTATTGATAGTATAAATAAAGATTATGTCAATAGAAAAATTAGTTATTTGGAGAGTAGAATAAATGAAAAATTACCGAAGTATGAATCTGGATGTGGTTTACCTATTGGTAATTTAACATCACAATTCTTGTCTATATTTTATTTAAATAGATTGCAACATTATATTACTCAATAACATTTATAAACTATATGGATGATTATATATTTATTCACGAATCAAAAACTTATTTAAATAGATTTTTAAAGAAAACAGAGCAAGTATTAAATGAAGAATATAAACTAAAAATAAATAAAAAGAAGACATTTATTTCTAGTAGTAAAGGAGGTATTACATTTTTAGGATATTTATTTAAAGTTAAAAATAAAAAAACTATAATAAAAATAACAAATGTTGGTAAAAGGAATATAAGAAAGGGAATAAAAAGAACAAAGTATTTATATAATAATGGATATATTAATTTTTCGAATTATTTTAGTTCTATTATGAGTATAAAACGTTCTCATAGTTTACTAAGTGAATATAAAATAAATGAAATAATTAATAATGGATAATTTATAAATAAATGCCTAATTCGTTTAACAGCAACAACGTGTTCAATGTGAGCTATAACGGTAATGTGAACAACAACGCGAACAACGGCAATGGGCATTTTAGAGCTTCATATGTTTGATGTTATATTCTTAAGAGAATATTAAAATAAGCATAAGAAACATAAATTATCCCTAGATTTATCTTAAATAAAAAATAGATATGAATAAATATACGTATTTATTCTAGAAAGTCTATTAAACATTAAAACTATGAAAGAAAAAATTAAATTGTTAAAAGAGTTGTATCCAGATTCTTTAATATATGTGTTAAAGAAAGGACTATACCATTTAGATGATATTGATAGAAATATTGTTGAAATATTTAATAAAGAATTAAATAATACCAATTATGTTATTTTAGATAATTTAGATATAATAGATAGGAAAGAATATCTAAATAATAATTATAATAATTTATTTTTAAAAACTAAATTAATAAATAATATTAAAATGTATGTTAATAATTATGAAAAAAAGAATTAGAATAGTAAGTATAGCAATTGTTTTTATCTTAATAGTTATAACTTTTATCATTATTGATAATAAAGATAATAAAAAGACATTTAAACAAGATGGAGTTACTTATGCATTAACACTTGATGGGAAGAGTACAAATAGTTTTCCTAGTAAAGGATTATATAAAGCAAGTGTAACTTGTGAAAATGCAAAAGGAAAATGGTTATATGATGAATGGAAATTAGCAATTGAAAATATAACAGGAAATGTATCATGTGATATAGACTTTACTACTATAAGTAAAACATATTTAAATAGTTATGTTACTTCGCTGGCTGGTACAACACAAGGAACTGGACAAGTGGTAAATGAAAATGGTTATAGATATGAAGGGAAGAATCCAAATAATTATGTATGGTTTAATAATGAATTATGGAGGATAATAGGTGTATTTGATTCTGCTTCTCATGGTGTTAGTGGTAAAAATTTAGTAAAAATAATAAGAGATGAAACATTAGATGGACTTGTTTGGGATAAATCTGGTACAAATGATTGGACTCAAGCTAGTTTGAATAAACTTCTTAATGGAGCATATTATAATGCTCAAGATGGAACTAGTTCTGGGTATTGTTTTATTTCTTCATCGGTAACCACTAACTGTGATTATACCCAAAAAGGAATACAAGCTGGTTATCGAAGTATGATAGCTAATGTAACTTGGTATCTTGGTGGGTATTCTACTAATGATGCTACCGCAGAAGCGTTTTATGGATATGAAAGAGGAACAACGGTGTATAGTGGAAGACC
>CAKOMU010000067.1 GCA_934096755.1 uncultured Bacilli bacterium | reverse complement strand
AAATAGACTGATTTAAGAAAAACTGAATGGTATAGCTTTTATATTTTATGCAAATTTTTCATTTTAATGAATATAACTTTATTTTTTTATACTTGTGATAGCTAATAAAAGTGTTTGCCATTACTTATTTTCAGCCAATAAAAAAACAGCGAAATTGTTTTCGCCATTTTTGACTGAATTAAAATTAAGCTAATTCTATTTCAGCACCAGCTTCAGTTAATTGAGCTTTAATTGCTTCAGCTTCTTCAGCAGGAATATTTTCTTTAATATTTCCGCCGTTGTCAGCTAAACCTTTAGCTTCAACTAATCCTAATCCAGTGATTTCTTTAATAATCTTAATAACAGCTATTTTGTTTCCACCAGCTGATTTTAATACAACTGTTCTAGTTTTTGGTCCTTCTTCAGCAGCAGCAGCTGGAGCAGCAGCAACAGCAACAGCCATTGGATCAACACCAAATTCTTCTTTCATTGCATCTACTAATTCTTTTACTTCAAGAATAGTCATTTCTTTTAATGCACTAATAAAATCTTCTTTATTTAATTTTGCCATAATAATTATTCCTTCCCTTCTAATTGTTCAGCATATAAATTTAAACCTATAGCTAAATCTTTTACATATTGCATCATGCCACCAGCTAACATAGTTAGTAAACCTTCTCTTGATGGAATGTCTGCATATTCTTTAATTGTAGCTAAATCTGCTACGCTACCGCTTATAACACCAACACGAATGTCTAATTTATCATGTTTTTTTGCAAATTCACTGACAATTTTAATTGGTTCTAACAATTCTTTACCAAATAAAATGGCATTTGGACCTTCCAAAAATCCATCTAGATTAATGTTCATGTCATCAGCAGCTCTTTTTAACAAAGTGTTTTTATAAACTTTAACTTCAGAATCAGCTTTTTTAAGTTCTCTTCTTAATTCACTTAATTCTTCAACAGTCATTCCTTGGTATTGGAATATAATAACACTTTCACTTGATTTAAGTTTATCAGTAATTTCACTAACAACTTGTTTTTTTTGTTCAAGAATTTTTGTGCTTGCCATGTTTCCTCCTTATAATATTAGAAAAGCTTCCTCAGGGAAGCTTAAAATGAGTTTTAAGATCCCCTCGGTAGGACTTATAAACGCCTACTGTCTTCGGTTTTCGCTTTTTCTAATTCGTATTATATTATAACTTTCATTAAATGTCAAAACTATTTTTATCTACTTTGATACCAGGTCCCATAGTAGTAGAAATAGCAATATTTTGAATGAATGTACCTTTTACTGCGCTTGGTTTTGCTTTAGCGATAGTAGTAATAACATAATTTAAGTTTTCGCTTAATTTTTCTTCATCAAATGATACTTTGCCAATAACAGTGTGGATATTGCCAAATTTATCATTTTTATATGTTACCATACCTTTTTTCAAATCAGCTACAACCGCACCTACTTTTGTAGTTACAGTTCCAGTTTTAGGATTTGGCATTAAATTACGAGGTCCAAGAATATTACCAATCTTTCCAACTTCTGGCATCATATCAGGTGTTGCTACAACAACATCAAAATCAAACCAATTTTCATTTTTAATTTTGTCTAATAAGTCTTTTTCACCAACATAATCAGCTCCAGCATTTTTTGCTTCTTCAGCAAAAGATCCTTTAGCAATAACTAAAACTTTTTTAGTTTTTCCAGTTCCGTTTGGTAATGACAATGATCCTTTAAGTTGTTGATCAGATTTTTTTGGATCAATATTTAATTTAATTGCTACATCTACAGTACTATCAAATTTAGTTGTAGAAGTTTCTTTTACTAGTTTAATTGCATCATTTAAACTGTAAACAGTATTTTTATCTACATTTTTTGATGCTTCCACATATTTTTTTCCATATTTTTTCATTTTTTACCTCCTAACTGTGGTTAATTAAGCGGACATTTATTATTTGATATTTTATTATTCTTCTTCTGTTTTTTCATCAGCATGAGTTGGAACATCTACATTACCTTCAGCTAATTCTTTAGCTTCAGCTTCCATTTCAGCTAATTCTTCTTCACGTTTAGCTTGTTCTTTTTCTTCAACTTGAGCTTCTTTTTCTTGTTCTGCTAATTCAGCATCATTAACACCTTCAATAGCAATTCCCATATTACGTGCAGTTCCTGCAATAGTTTTCATTGCAGCATCGATATCATACGCATTTAAATCTGGCATTTTAGTTTCAGCAATTTCTCTTAATTCTTGTTGAGTTATTGTTGCAACAATTTCATTTGCACCTTTTTTACTACCACTTTTAACTTTAGCAACCTTTTTTAATAAAAATGGTGCTGGAGCAGTTTTTAATACAAAATCAAATGAACGATCATCATAAATTGTAATTTCACATGGAACTACATCGCCCATTTTATCACGACTTGCTTCATTAAACTTAGTACAAAATTCTCCAAGATTAATTCCAGCAGGCCCTAATACTGTACCAACTGGTGGTGCAGGTGTAGCTTTACCAGCTTCAATTTGTAATTTGATTTTCTTAACGACTTCTTTAGCCACGAAAACACCTCCTAAAAATTTTTTTCGCGTAAGTGGTTGTGGGCAAGTCCGCAAATTATCCCTTCCACTTAACAATTTATATATAAAATATAAACTTGCAATAAGATATTATCACACTTTAATGATATTTACAAGCAAAATTTATATTTAAAGATAACATATTTCACAAAAATATTTAGTTAAATTTTGTTAACATTTTTTCTTTTAGTTGGAAGTTGATTAAATTTATGCTAATATATTAGTGTAATAAGATATGGAGGAATGGTAATGGCAAAATTTTTTAATCAAAAAGTCAAGAAAAGTAACAGCATTGCAACTTCAACCATTGTTATTGGAGCCATAGTTGGAGTACTGATTGTAATTTCTATTGGAGTGGTCATTAGTGTAAAAGGAGGTAACTCTCATAGTGATGCTGTAATCGAACTAGGAGATGGTGTTGCCGTCGAAGTAAACTCTAAATTACCTGATAAAACATTATTTTTTGCAGAACTAGAAAATGTCAAAGAAAATGATATTAAAGCCAATTTTGATAAAGTTAATATTAAAAAAGTTGGATCTTATGGAGTGACCATAAGTGTATATGGTAAGAAATATGAATCAAAAGTTAATGTCGTTGATACAGAAGCTCCAGTATTGACTACAAAAGATGTCAACATTGCATTAGGAGAAACTTATAAATCTGATGATTTTGTGGACTCTTGTAAAGATAACAGTAAAGAAGATTGTATTATAAAATTTTATGGATTAGGTTTAAATCAAGATGGCGAAAAAATTGATTATAGTAGTTATAAAGAAGAAGGTTCTTATACAATTCAAATTACTGCTAGCGATTCTTCTGGTAATACCACTTCCCCTATGTCAGCTACACTAGTAATTGGTAAAAAAAGTAATAATACGGGTAATGCTGGTAATACTAATAAGCCTTCAAGTTGTAAATACGGTAATACTGATTATGATACTAGCAAATACATTTTAGCAGTTAACGTCAGTGATAATGATTGTGCTCTTGATTTAAATATGTATCAAGATAACAATATTGTAGCTCCTGTAAATGCATTAATAGCAAGTGAAGAAACAAAATTAAAGAAAGAATTTAGTAAAATAAATTTAAATACTAAAGATATTTATTTAAATAGCGAAATTGGTCCGGTTTTAAATAATACGGGTAATGGTATAGTTGGTTATACTCTATTGATTCAAGTATCCATACCAAATAGTAAAGGCGATAAAGAAATTATTGAAGAATATTATGTTAAAGCGGATGGTTCTAGACAATACTCAATAAATAAATATTTGTAATAACTATCTATATTAGTTTTTAAAAGGTGTAATTATTTAGTAAAACTGATTCTATAATGAAGAACAGTTATAAATAGTTACACTTTTTTTTGTAATAAAAAAGGAGTTCATCACTCC
>CAKOMU010000066.1 GCA_934096755.1 uncultured Bacilli bacterium | reverse complement strand
AAGCCTCCTTCTTTGGAAGCCTCCTTCTTTGGAAGCCTCCTTCTTTGGAAGCCTCCACTACTATATATAAAATTTTAGCATGGTTAGTTCTACCATGCAAGTATTTTTCTCTTAATTATATTTATTATTCAAAACATATTCCAAATAATGATCAGCGCATAAAGGAATATATTCAATTTTATCTTTTTCACCATCAATAACTATTTCTTTACCACTTAAACTATATTGACCATTAACTCTTCTAGCATTAAACATCGCTGTTTTTCCACAAACACAATTAACAGTCAACTCATGCTTTTCATCACTTCTAGCAAAAAGTTGCATTGATCCAGTAAACAAATCACCTTTAAAGTTACTTTTAAGCCCATAACAAATAACAGATATATTATATTTATGGGCAATAAACCATAATTGATTTACCTGCTCTTTAGACAAAAATTGAGCTTCATCCACCAATATAAATTCTGCATACATATATTTATGTAAATATTTTTTACTAAGCAAATTAGCATTTTTAGAAATTAAAACATCAACTTTAATATTTTCTCCCATTCTATTAACCACTGTATCATTACCTTTAGTATCAATTTTTGGTTTCATAAGCACTAAATTAATTAAATATTTAGAATAATTATAATGATCTTGTAATAACTTTGTTGTCTTCCCTACTGCCATAGTACCATAATAAAAAGTTAAATTTGCCACAAAAACCTCCTACAACAATTTTTTCAAAAAATCCTTACTATTTAAATATAAACCTGCATATCTATCATAATACATATCCAAAAACATATTAATACTTTTAATTATTCCATCATCAATTTTTATATCTTTAATTCCCTCTATTTTCACATAATAATACATTCTCATCATCTTAATAACTTTAATATCCACTATAACTTCATTAGCAACACAATTTTTACAAACAAATCCTCCTTTATCAGCATCAATAGTCACAATATTATTTTTATTACCACACACAACACAACTATCCAAGCTAAATAATATTCCTAAATAATCTAAATACTTTATTTCTAATATATTTGTTATAACCACTGGATCTAATCCTTCATTAATTTTTAAAATTGCATTAATAAAATTATCATAAATAGATTTATATTGATTGCTTTGTTTAATTACTTGTTCAGTAAGTTCACTTAAAAAAGACAAAAAACTAACCAAGATTATATCACTCTTGATTAGTTTCAATGGATTTATAATATCAGCACTAATTAAAGTAGATAATTTATCTTTTTTATATTTTATATTAAATTTCGCATAAGTTAGTCTCATCGTCGAAACTCTATTCTTACTTTTTAAGCCTTTAGCTCCCTTACACATAATTCCAATAAGACCATATTGATAGGTAAAAACATTAATAACTTTACTTGTTTCACCATATGCTACTTCACTTAATATAAAACCATCTACTTCAACTAACACATTTAATCCTTCTTTTCTTGTCTTTTATACTCTAAATAATCCTCTACTTTTCCTGACTCTTGAAATTTTTTCCATGCATCCTTTTTATTCATTTTTATCACCTAATTATATATTGGTAACATTTTATATTTTTTATTCATTATCTACAAAACCTAGTTCTACTAAATATTTCTCTTTCTCTTTCCAATTCTTAATAGTTTTGACATATAATTCTAAATAAACTTTTTTTCCTATTAACTCTTTTTCTAATTCCATTCTAGCTAAAGTACCAACTTGCTTTAATCTACTACCATTTTTCCCTATAATCATGCCTTTTAAATTATCTCTATCGACTATTATATCAACACTTATATTTACAATATCTTTCTTTTCTTCATAACTAGTTGTATAACAAGTAATACTATGAGGAACTTCATCTTCTGTAACATGCAATAATTTTTCTCTTACTATTTCACTAGCCATAAATTTAAGACTACTACTTGTATAATATTCTTCTGGAAAATATTTTACATCATCATGCAAATACTTTTTTATAACCTCAATTAATCTATTGATATTATCATTTTTTAAAGCCGATATTGGCACCACTTCTACAAAGGCATAAATATCTTTATATTCAGCAATAATTTGAAATAATTTTTCTTGACTAATTTCATCAATTTTATTTAATACTAAAATAACTGGTACATCACTAGCTTTTAACAAATCTAAAATAAACTGATCTCCACGTCCAATTCCCGATGCCACATCAACTACAAACAAAATTAAATCAACATCTTTAGTTAATGCCAAAGCTTCTTTATTTAATACCTTTCCTAATTTATTTATTGGTTTATGAATACCTGGTGTATCCACGAACACTATTTGAGCATCTTGATCATTATATATCCCTTGAATAATATTTCTTGTTGTTCCAGAAACATCACTAGTAATAGCTACTTTTCTATTAATAATTGTATTAACTAACGTACTTTTACCAACATTAGGTCTTCCTATAATACTTACAAATCCACTATGCATAAAACCTCCTAGAACAGTGCAATAATTTTAGGGATAAATATAAATAAACATATAATAGTTGCCATAATGCTACTAACAAAAGCTGCTGCACTACCACAATCTTTTGCTACCTTAGCTAAAGGATGAATTTCTTGTGTCACTAAATCTACTGTTGCTTCAATCGCTGTATTTAATAATTCTACTGCTAAAACTACTACTAAAGCAATAACCACAATAGCCCATTGATTAAAAGAGATTTTTAGTAATACACCTAATAATAAAACTAAAATCGTACACATCCCATGTAACAATAAACTTTGTTCATTTTTATAAGCATGTACCAAACCTTCGACAGAATATTTAATACTATTTAAAAATCTTTTAAAACTCATTTTTTTATTTTCTTCTTGTTTCTTCAAACTCATTTAATACCAACTCCTGACGTCTAAACATATCTTCTTCTTCTTTTTTACCTAGTGTATGATCATATCCTAACAAATGTAAAATACCATGAACTACTAAAAAAGATAATTCTCTTACTTCACTATGACCATATTCTTTTGCCTGTTCTTGCATCTTAGGTATACTTACAAAAATTTCCCCTAATATACGCATATCCATTTTTTCTTGCATATTATCTTCATAAGCAAACGATAAAACATCTGTCGTACGATCAATGCCACGATAAGCTTTATTTAATTCATGCATTTTTTCATCATCAATAAATATAATACTCAAAATAGCATTTTCGACCTTTTCCATTTCTAATGTCTTATCAATAATCTTTGGCAAAAAGTCATAATTAACAACCCCTAAATATTCATTTATAATTTCATAATCATTCATTAAATATTGATCACTCCCATCACTCTAAGTACATATATTACAATAATTATTAGAATAATGAAACATATAATGTTCAAAATTCCTTCTTTTTGTAAAAATTTTGGCAAATGATTATGAATAGCACTACCACCTATATATAACAAATAACCAATAATACAGCCAAGGACATTTAAAATAATATCATCGACATCAAAACTACGCCCAATGTTTAATTGTACAAATTCCACTGTAGAAGAAGTAATCAAAGATATCAAAAATGGTGATAAAATAGACTTTGGTTTAATATATACCGAAACAATAATCCCAAATACTACAAAGGCAATAATATTACCAAATACATTATACATGAATAATTTACTACCCACTTCATATCGAAATATTTCTGTAAATGGCACTAAATTATATCCACTACCTTGATTTAATTCCACTTTAGTCAAAAGTTGAAATAATAAAAATATATAAACAATTGATAATATTTGTAAAAATTCTTTATAAAAACTCATTTTTTCTCTATGTTCTCGAAAATAAAAAAAACGTAAAGTAATCATCGTAATAATAAATATTATAAGTATGGGCCAATTATCATTTAATACTGCTTTTATAGTATTTAAAAACATTCTAATCAAATCCTTTTTCTACTTGTATTTCTTGTTCTGTACTAATTAACTCTTGAACAACCACAAAT
>CAKOMU010000065.1 GCA_934096755.1 uncultured Bacilli bacterium | reverse complement strand
AGATATACTAGCTTTATCTAATAAATAAATATCTTCCAACGATTTAAATAAATTATAAGGCGATTCTTTTAATAAAATCCCCATTTCTTTACTAATTTTAAATATATAAAAAGTCCTCATCTCTTATCACCACTACAATGATAACATGAAGACTTTTCTAACTTTGTCAAATAATGTCGATTATATCATCTTTTTCTAAAAATTTAGCAATCTTTTCCAAAATAGTATTTTTATCAATTTTTAAATATTTGACAACTTCTTCTGTTTTACCACTCATCCCAAAACGATTAACGCCAAAAATATATTCTGGCTTACTAGCAAAACGATTCCAAATAAGACTAGAACCAGTTTCAATTACAAATGTTGGTGCATCTTTTGGTAGTAATTGTTCTTCATATTTAGGATTTTGTTTCAAAAACAATTCCATACAAGGCATCGAAACTACTCTTGTATCAATACCTAACATAAATAAATCTTTCGAAATTTCTAAGGCCATTTCTAATTCTTGACCAGTCGCAATAATGATACCATCCAAATGATATTTTTCTTTTCGCACCATATAAGCACCATATTTAACAAACTTTGCATTAGTATTTTTTTGTTTACTTCTAACTTCTTTACTAATTACTAATGATGTTGGGCAATTATTTTTCAAAATATATTCCCAAGATCCCATAATTTCATTTATATCTGCTGGTCGAAAAGTTAAAAAGTTTGGTATTGTTCTTAGCATAGTTAATTGTTCAACTGGTTCATGTGTCGGCCCATCACATCCTACATAAACTGAATCGTGTGTAAAAATATAAGTCACAGGTAAATTCATTAAAGCAGACATTCTAATCGCCGGTTTCAAATAATCACTAAATGATAAAAAAGTCGAACCAAAAACTTTCAAGTTAGCTAAAGCCATTCCATTAAGTATTGCTCCCATAGCATGTTCTCTAACGCCAAAATAAATATTTTTCCCCACTGGATTATCACTAGTTTGCATGCTTGATTTATCTAAATTAGTTTTACATGAACTCGATAAATCGGCTGAACCTCCCAAAAAGAAAGGATTTTTAGGAGAAATAAAATTCATAATTTTATGATTGCTATCTCGAAGAGATTCTCGATATTCGTCACTAATTTTGAATTTAGTATCATCAAAATCAATGACAAAATTATTTCTTTCTAAAAGATTTAAAAGAGCATGTAATCCTGGATTTTCTTTAGTATTTATATTACTGTATTCTTCTTGCCAAGCTAAATATTTTTTTGACACTCTTTTATTAACATCATTTTGAATATATTTTAAAACTGCATCATCAATCACAAATGGTTCATTATGATAATCTAATTCTTCTTTAACATGTTTTAAATCTTTACTAGTAAGAGGGGCACCATGAACTTTATTAGTGCCTTCTAATAATGAATCTTCCCCAATAATAGTATGACAAACTATGATTGAAGGTCTATTACTTTTCTTAGCACTTTTAATGGCTTTCGAAATTTCTTTATAATCACTACCATTTTTAACCTCAATAATATTAAAATCTAAGGCCTCAAAACGAATAAAGACATCCTCCGTAAAAGTTGCATCAGTACTACTATCTAACGATACATCATTCTTATCGTATAAAATAATTAACTTATTCAAGTTTTGAGTACTTGCAAAAGACAAGGCTTCATAACTAATTCCTTCCATTAAATCGCCATCACCACAAAGACAATAAGTATAATAATCAATTAATTTTGAATCTTTTTTTTCAATATTGGCAATCGTTCTTAAATACCTTTCGGCTAAAGCCATACCAACAGCCATGCCTACACCTTCTCCTAAAGGACCAGTTGATACATCAACCCCTGGTGTAACTCTATATTCTGGATGTCCAGGCAATAAAGAATTCAATTCACGAAAATGTTTTAATTCTTCAATATCAATATCATAACCCATATGATACAAAACTGAATACAATAAAGCCGATCCATGACCAGCAGACATTACAAAACGATCGCGATTAATCCAAGTACTATTACTAGGAACTACATCTAAATGTTCTTTATAAAGAGCATACAATATTGGTGCTGCTCCTAAAACTATTCCTGGATGCCCACTTTGAGCTTTATCTATCATATCTAAAGCTAATATTTTTATACTATTAATAGCTTCGTTATCCATCTTTCCCATGAAAAATCACTCCTCGTATGATAAAATCATATCACAATCTAATCAAAAATAAAACCCTCCAACAAAAAAAAGACCTCGAACAGTCTTTTATTGTTATATGGCGTCCTCGGGCAGAATCGAACTGCCGACCTATCGCTTAGGAGGCAATCGCTCTATCCTACTGAGCTACGAGGACCAAACAAAACAATTGTACCATATAAATTGCATATTGTAAATTGCCATTAAAACTAAACATTTGTTTGACAATGATTTATAATTCATGTAAAATAATTACTGAGGTGAACCCATATGAATAAACCAAAAGAGCTAACAAAAAGGCAAAAAGAAACCCTTACCTACATCAAGAAGTACATCGCTATGCATGGATATCCACCTGCTATAAGAGAAATTTGTGCAGGAATTGGGTTAAGCAGTCCAGCAACAGTATTTGTTCACATTAAAAATCTTGAAACTCTTGGTTATTTAAGGTCTACTAACAACAAATTTAGAACTATTGAATTATTAGTAGAAAATGAATATTTAGAAAAAGATGACGATATTATCAAAGTTCCTTTGCTAGGAAAAATAACCGCAGGCAATCCTATCACTGCCATTGAACAACCTGATGAATTTTTTTCAATACCAGCTAATTTAATTCCTCAAAATAAAGAAGTATTTACCCTTCATGTCAGTGGGGAATCAATGGTTAATCGTGGTATTTATGATAATGACTATGTTATTGTTAAAAGAGAAAGCAGTGCTAAAAACGGTGATATAGTAGTAGCCATGACCGAAGATAATGAAGTAACTTTAAAAACCTTTTATAAAGAAAAAGATCACATAAGATTACAACCAGAAAATGATAGCATGGCTCCACTAATTTTTCAAAACATCACCATCTTAGGAATAGCTATTGGCTTATACAGAAAATTATAATCAAAATAGAGGCCGTCGAGAAATTAAATAATTAATTTTCTCAACAGCCTCATTTTTATTTATAATAAAAGAAAAATGTCTCTAAATATTTCGTATTAACACGAATTTCTTGAAAAACTTTTTAACCTTAGTCCAAAAATCATCACTTTCAATACTAAAGTATCAATTTCACATTTACCAAGCAACTCTGTCGTTAGAGATTTTTTAGCATAACACGTGTTTTATCTCCCAGATCCTTCCCACCATGTTTTTAAATTCAAACTTATTATTTAGTCACACATAAATTTTGGCCCAGGCCTAGGTGGCGGACAACGCCGCCTCCTACTTTTCCTTTATGCTAATCCACTATTATATACGGTTTATTTATTGTTCCTTCACCGCCTATTTTTTTCACAGAGGATTCCAGATAAAAGACTGGACGTAGCCTATCGTCGCGGTTCGCGCTGTTGTTGTCGAACACGCGACCGTCATTGAGCACATTGAACACGCGATAGCTGTAAGTCGAGTTAGGCGAAATCGTCCATTCCTCAAATCCCATATACATCCAATTAACACTTTTTACTGATGAATTATAATAATTATGTAAAGTAGTTAACCATGCACTTGGTGCTGCTGCATATCCATAGTCACTTACATACATTAATCCTACTTTTGCTTCATATGTTGTATTTGTTATAGGACTCGTTATTTCATTTTGATATGCATCTGCTGCAGTTCGATCAGTTATTTTATAATATACATTTCCTCCTACTTTCCAAGTGTGCATTGCTATTTTATTTGACCAGCTTGATCCTATATTATTTAAATAATTTGTATTTAGATTGATTTTATTTAGCAAACTTGTACTCCATACATTTGATCCACCATTTATACTTGTATCATTTTTATAATTCCAATAATATGTATCACTTCCTTTATAATCCCCATCTGTACCAAGAAGACTCGCTTTAGCATAATCATATTTTATTAATTTAACTTGATCTCCAAAGACTCCTATTAT
>CAKOMU010000064.1 GCA_934096755.1 uncultured Bacilli bacterium | reverse complement strand
AATCCAATTGCTCCTCATATTACTGAAGAATTAAATGAAATGTTAGGCTTTACACCAATTTGTGAAGGTTCTTGGCATACTTATGATGAGGCTAAAACTGTTTTGACTGAAAAAGAAATTGGCGTTCAAGTTAATGGAAAATTGCGAGCTTCTATAGTAGTTAATATGAATGATACAGAAGAAGAAATGAAAGAGAAAGCTTTAGAACATGAAAATGTTAAAAGACATATTGATGGTAAAGAAATTGTCAAAGTAATTGTCATAAAGGGTAAAATTGTTAATATTGTTGTAAAATAAGAAAAATCAGCATGAAAATGTTGATTTTTTTTGGTTGATAACAAAATTCCAGATGCTAGAAAGATAATTTATAAGTGATAATTTTCGACTATTTTTGAAGTTTTTAACTTATATAATGAGAGTGGTGAAGATAATGAAAGTAAAAGTAATTGATGAATCACATGAAAAAGATTTAGAAAGTTCTGTGAATAGCTTTCTAAATTCTGGAGATTTTGATATAATCGATATTAAGTACCAAGTGGCAATAGCTGTTTGTGGAGAAGAACAAATTTATTGTTTTAGCGCAATGATTATTTATAATTAAAGCATATACATGTTATTTGTGTTATCAATGTCGTTGTCTAAAAAAGTTGTATTTAAATTTTCTAATTTGCTAATACGATGTTCTAAACGATTAATTTGTCTTTCTATTTTAGCTAAACGATTTTCGATATTATTCGATGTGTCGATGTAGGCATTAGCATTGGGGCCACTATAAAAAGAATTATAGTTGGTACTTGCTTGGTAAGGAATATTAGCTGATGGAATCATATTTTGATTAGGATAGTTAGGATAGTTCACATTAGCTTCGGCAAAGAATGAATTTCGATTTTTTCGCATGATACCCTCCTTACCTTTAATATATGAAATAAAGAAGGAATTGATAATATGAGAATGAGAAATCCTAAAGATAAAGATGAATTAATTAATGGATGTGATTATTTTTATCAAGGCACGTTTGATAATGATAATAAAATTGCTTTAGAAATTGGTATGGGGAAAGGGCAATTTATTTTAAATATGGCTTTAGCTCATCCTGAAATGAATTTTATAGGGGTTGAAAAATATAGTAGTGTTGCTAGTGTTGCTATTAAAAAAATAAATGAGTTTAAACCCCAAAATTTAAAAATTTTGATCGGGGATATTGCTAATCTTACAGATATTTTAAATAAAAAAATTGATGTTATATATTTGAATTTTTCTGATCCATGGCCAAAAGATCGTCATGCCAAAAGAAGACTTACTTCAATTAATTATTTAAAACTATATGATAATTTGTTCAAGAATAAAAAAACAATTATTCAAAAGACAGATAATGATGACTTATTTAAATATAGTTTAGAACAATATCAACTCTATGGTTATAAGTTAAAAAAAGTTAGTTATGATTTACATAAAGAAGATATTGCCAATGTCTTGACGGAATATGAAGAAAAGTTTAGTAGTGAGGGAATAAAAATAAAATATGCAGAAGTGGTAAAAGATTAGATTTATTTTAGCACTTCTTTTTGTTATAATTATATTTATGAGGTTATGAAAATGAAAAAATTATTGATTGTATTATTTAGTTTGTTTCTAGTTACGGGATGTACTAATATTTATAATATGAATTATGAGGAAGTAATTCAAATACTTGCTACTAAGAGTAATAAAACTAATACTTTTAGAACGGGTTATAGTTATTATTTACCAAGAAATATGCAAGTAGTAGATAGTACTTTATATAATGAGGTTTTGGAAGATAGTATGTATAAGTATTACTTATATGTGGATGTTGTTAGTTACTATAAAAAAGTAGAAAAAGAGTATGAAATTAATAATCAAGCTATCTATTCTACTAAGATAAGTTATGATGGAAAATATGGGTATGCAGAAGTAAATTTAGTTAAAAATGATAAATATTTAGTTGAAATTATGTATAATTATGCTAAAATAGAAGTGATAGTAGATGAAGATAAGTGTAATGAAGCGATGATGTCTGCTATAAACATACTAAAAAGTGTTGAGTATAATGATAGTATAATTGCTAATTTGTTAGGTGATGACATACTGAATTTTTATGAAACGGAATTTAATATATTCAATACAAAGGGGAAGGAAGAAAATTATATTAAAGCTGATGATAGTTATCAAGAAGTAGAAGAAAAGATTCCAGATCCTGATTTAATTAACTAGAAAGGTGGATTACTGTGGGTATTTTTAATAAATTGAAGGGGATATTGTTTGAGGAAGTTGAGGAAGAAGAAACTCCTCAAAGAGTGGTTAAGAATGAAACAAAAAGACCAATTGCTGAAAAAATTGAACCGCAAAGAAAAACATATGAAGAAAATGTCAGTAGAGTTGAACCAAAAGTAAATCCTCAACCACAAGTACAAAAAGAAGTAAAAAAAGATACATTTAGTGATCCGGAATTGTTTTCGGGAAAAGATAATTTTCCTTTTCAAGATTTTGATGAAGCAGAGTTTTCGGCGATGAGTAGAGTTCAAAAACAGAAGAGTAAACCTACTACTAATGTATTAGAATATGAAAAAAAGAAAAAGACAGAGAAAAAATATGATTTTGGTCGTTATGAAAGAATTGAAAGAACGGAAGTAGTAGAAAAGAAAAAGTTTAAGCCGTCGCCAATAATATCACCAGTATATGGTATATTAAATGAAGATTATAAACCTGAAGATATTAAGGATAAGACTAATAATAATATGAAAGTTGATTTTAATAGTGTAAGGAAGAAAGCTTTTGGAGAGCCAGAATCATTAGAACCAAAGACAACCTATTATGAAGAAAAGTCAGTGACAGTTAAATTAAAAGATGATAAAGAAGAAGATAATAAGAAGTTTAAAACTATTGATGATCTATTAGAAGATACGGCGGATGTTACTATCGAAATACCTAAAAATGATAATACAGAAGTGGTAGGAACTGATGTTGAAGATTATGAAAAGATCGATGAAGATTTAGAGGATTTATCTAATAATGAAGTAGTTAAAGAAGAAAAAGAAGAAGTAGAAGAAAATGATGATACTTTGGAAAATGATTTGTTTGATTTAATTGATTCGATGTACGATAATAGAGAGGATGGTGAATAAGATGGAATTCTGGTTACATTTTTTGCCAATTGTGATTTATATACTTTTGATAGCTTTACTTGTTATTGGCATAATTTTAGGAATTAAAACTATAATAACTATGGATAAGATTGAAAAAGTTGTAGATAATGTAAACGAGAAAGTGGAATCTTTAAATTCGATATTTAGTTTAATAGATTTTACGACAGATAAGATTGCATTATTTACAGATAAAGTGGTAGAAGTAACAAGTGGATTATTTAGTAAGTTGTTATTTCGTAAAAAAGGAAAGAAGGAAGACCAATAATATGAAAAAAAGTGGATTAGGAAAGTTTGCTGTTGGGGCAGCGGTTGGAGCAGGATTAGGAATTTTATTTGCACCTAAAAGTGGAAAGGAAACAAGAAAAGATTTAAAAAAGAAATTTGATGAAGTTTTAGAACAAGTAAAGAGTATTAAAGCTGAAGATGTTAAAGAAAGTATTGTTAAGAAAGTTAATGAACTTCAAAAAGAATTAGAAGATTTAGATAAAGAAAAAGTGTTAAAGATTGCTAAACAAAAGGCTACAAAAATTCAAAAGAAAGCTGAAGAGTTATATACTTTAGCAGTAGAAAAAGGTACACCAGTACTTGAAAAAAGTGTTAGTGATTTAAAACAAGCAACAGCAGATGCTTTAAAGAAAATTGTTGATAAATTAGAAGAAGAATAATAAAAATATTAGTTAAAAAGGAGTATTCATTTAACTTGTGAATACTCCTTTATTTTATCTTTAATGATTATTTCAACGTTATACATATTGGCAATTTTGATTAGTTCATCAATGGAATAATGAGTACGACCGATTTCGTTAGAGGCTTGCCAATCACGAGATTTACCAATTTTATGAGCAAATTCTTTTTGGGTGAGATTGGTATTTTCTCGTATAAATTTTAAGATGTCTTTACCAGTGTATTTATTTGCTTTAAATTCCATTTAGATCACTTGTTCATTATAACAAGCTCTTGATGGTAATTATGATTTTGTGTACTTGTACTACACAAAATATTTTGCTATAATCTTATTAAGATAGAAGTAGTGAAGGTGGCTTATGAAAAATAGACAAAAAATATATATTGTAAGTGGTTTAATAG
>CAKOMU010000063.1 GCA_934096755.1 uncultured Bacilli bacterium | reverse complement strand
GTGCTAAAGTATATTCATCAGGTTGTTTCATTCTAGTTATATCATTAGTAAAAATTTTAGGTAAAACCGATTCAAGGGTATTTTTACCTAATACTGATAATTTATCATGTAAAGAACCAACATTGTCATGATCGGCGATGGCTATTTTTTGAATTTCAATAATATCTCCTGAATCCATACCTTCATCCATATACATAATGGTGATTCCGGTTTCTTTATCACCATTAAATAAAGCCCATTGAATAGGAGCAGAGCCCCGATATTTAGGCAAAATAGAAGCATGAACATTGATACATCCATATTTAGGAATATCTAATATTTCTTTTGATAATATTTGTCCATATGCACATGTAACAATTAAATCAACATCATATTCTTTTAATTTAGCGAAATCTTTTTTGATTGATTGAGGTTGAAAAACAGCTACACCATGGTCTAAAGCCACTTTTTTAACTGGAGATGGCGTTAAAACTTTTTTACGCCCCACTTCTTTGTCTGGTTGGGTAACTACTAAAACAACATTAGTTCTTTGAATTAACATTTCTAGAATTGGGCATGCAAAATCAGGAGTCCCCATAAAAATCACTTTCTTATTGTTCATAAATTCACGACCTTTCTAAAAAAATTATATAATTTAAAAGAAAAAAAGACAAGTTATTCTACTTATCATTTTCACAATTAGGACAATATTCATGCTCATTTTTAGAAACTAATAAACCTTGGCAATTGGAACATATATTACCCGTTGGTTTATCCCACAGTGCATAATTACATTTAGGATAATTATTACAACCATAGAAAACTTTGCCTTTTTTAGTTTTTCTTTCAACAATATAACCAGGCTCACACTTAGGACATTTGCATATAGTCACAACTTCTTTTTGTTCTTTTTTGATATATTTACAAGCTGGATAATTACTACAAGCTACAAACTGACCATATTTTCCCTTGCGAATTACTAATGGATTGCCACATAAAGGACAATTTTCGCCAGTTTCTTCTGGAGCTACTTTTTCCATTTCGTGAAAGGCTTTTTCTACTAATGGCTCAAAATCATCATAAAATTCTTGTAACACAACCAAGTTATCTTTCTTAGCTTCAGCAATTTCATCTAAGTCTTTTTCCATCGACGCCGTATATTCAACATTAACTATTCCACTAAAAAATTCTTGTAATTTATCAGTTGCATCAATCCCAATTTGTGTTGGTTCAAATTTCTTATCATTTAAAATAACATAGCCTCGGTCTTTAATTGTTTTAACAATAGTAGCATATGTCGAAGGCCTTCCTATACCTAAACTTTCCATTTCTTTAATTAAACTACTTTCCGTAAATCTTGGTGCTGGTTTTGTAAAATGTTGTGTTTTTGTAACGATATCTGTCGATATAACCTTATTAGGCCAATTTTTCAAATCTGGTAAGATGACATCTTCACTATCTTCGTAAGCACTATAAACTTTTAGATAACCATCAAAAGTTAAGACACTACCATTTGCTTTAAATAAATAATCATTATTTTCTAAAATAATAGTCGTTGCTAATGTTTTGGCATCTGCCATTAAAGATGCTAAACTACGGGTATAAATCAATTTATATAATTTATATTCATCCGTTGTTAAGTAGCTTTTTACAGATTCTGGAGTACGCATAATACTTGTGGGTCTAATACCTTCATGAGCATCTTGCATATTTTCATTTTTCTTGCCTTTTTTTACATAGCCAACATAATTTTCTCCATAATTATCTTTGATATAACTAAAAGTTTCGTTGACAAAGGTATCACTGATACGGACACTATCGGTACGCATATAAGTAATTAACCCAACAGTTTCACTCGCTAAAGTTTTTCCTTCATATAAATCTTGAGCTATTTTCATCGTTTTAGAAGGGGCAAATCCTAATTTAGTCGAAGCTGCTTGTTGAAGTGTACTAGTTTTAAAAACTTCTCTAGCACTTTTTTTCTTTTCTTTTTCAATAATATCTTTAATATTAAAATCTTTAGATAATTGCGATAATATATGATCTGCTTCTTCTTCACTACCTATTTCTAGAACTTGATCTTTATATTTTTCTAAAATTGCACTAAACTTTTGAAAATCAGCTTCAATTGTCCAATATTCCTTGGGAACAAAGGCCTGAATTTCTCTTTCACGATCGACGATTAATTTTAAAGCCACACTTTGTACACGTCCAGCCGATTTACCACCGGTTTTTCTTTGCATTAACTTACTTAAACGGAAACCAATGATACGATCTAAAAATCTTCTGGTTTCTCCCGATTTAACTAAATTCATATCTATTTTTCCAGGATGATTAATTGCATTTAAAACAACATCTTTTGTAATTTCATTAAAAACTACTCTTTGATATTTGTTATCAGGAATTTTGATTTCATCATAAATATGCCATGAAATAGTTTCCCCTTCACGGTCTGGGTCGGTTGCTAAATACACCATTTCAGCATCTTTAGCATCTTTTTTTAAAGCTGTTACTTCTTTCTTTTTACCCTTAATAATTTCATAATTTGGTTGAAAGCCATGTTCAACGTCTAAGCCTAATCCATATTTTCCAGTCGTAGCTAAATCTCGAATATGACCTTTACTAGATACTACTTTATAGTCGTTACCTAAATACTTTTCAATTGTTTTACACTTTGCTGGTGATTCAACGATTACCAAATTTTTCATTCATTATCCTCCCATATTTGCTAATATTTCTTTACTTTGTTTTAATGTTTCTAACTGTTCTTGTAAATAGCCATAATAATTATTTTGAATTATGTCTGCACTAACTTGCATTTTGGTCGTAACTTTGTTGTTGATAGCAATTATTTCCTCTGTCGTATAAGTTTTATCAGTATAATATTTAATACTAGATGTACTTGCATCGTAAAAAGCTACATCATTTTTCCATGAACCGTCAGCAAAGACAACAATATTCCAATAATCATCGCTAAATACATCAGTTCCCATATATAATCTTGGATCATAATTTAAATTAAATAAATTAGCTAGAGTTGGTGTTAAATTAATATAAGAACTGTACTTTTCTACTACTTGTGGTTTAATTTCGCTATTATATATGACCATCGGTGTCTTTTCAACATCATAATCCCCTAAATCATAGGTTAAAACATTATTTATGACATCATTTTTAAGACCGTATGGGTAATGATCACCATATAATGCAATTACTGTATCATCTAGTATACCAGCTTCTTTTAAACGACTTAGAAGAATACCTAAGGCATTATCAAGTGTTTTTAACTTAGACATATATCTACGTAAGTCCATAGGATAATTAGTATCTTCGGTAATACTTAAGTATTTATCACCTTCAATACTAGAAACTCGATATGGTTGATGGGAAGATACTGTCGTTAACCATAACATAAATGGTTTATCATCTTCACTATTTAAGGTAATATCCATAGCTACTTTCATAAAGTCTTCATCACTAGACCAATTGCGATATTCATTACTATAATCAATGTTTAAATCTTCTACACCATAATATTTTTCACTGCCAAGATTACGATGGATAATACTTCGATAATAATAATTTTCCGTATAATTATGCATACTTGTGGCCTTATAACCACTATTTTTAAATAGATTAAAAATGGATGTAAAATAGGTATTATTACGATAGGTATTGGCTGTACAATTATTTTGGATTGTATACAGACTCGTCATACCACTAAACTCATTATTACCTGTAGCACAACTATTACGAGGACTATAATTATTTTTAAAACTAATACCTTCAGTATATAATTTATAAAAGTTAGGATATAAATCTTTATTGATGAAAATTTCATTAACACTTTCCATCATGATGACAATTAAATTTTTACCAGCTAAAAGACCTGTATAATCATTATAATCAGTTATTTCATTATTGATTAGATAGGAACCAATTTGTGTTAAGTTAGCATCATCTTCATTGTTGATTACTTCTTCTAAATCTTTATCATCAACTACTCGGTTGGTATTTTTTTCTTCTGTGTTACTAGCATATACATAGGTATTTTGAGGGACTTCTGTCGTTAAGGATTTAATGTCTAGTAAACCAAATGTTAAAATTCCAAATTGATTTATGGCAATACTAGGAACACTGGGATAATTAAATAGTTCTTTGTTACTAATAGTTTGTAATTCATTTTGCATGAAACCAACCCGTAAAGAACCACTATAAAGGACTCCCAGTAAACTAAGCATTACAAAAGTACTAATAGTACAAATTGCATGATTAAAACGATTATGACTTT
>CAKOMU010000062.1 GCA_934096755.1 uncultured Bacilli bacterium | reverse complement strand
ACCAGTCCAAACAAAATAGGCTTTTTTAGAAGGTGAACAAGATGCACAGGTATTAAACAAAAGATAGTAAGTATCATTAAATTTAATAGCAATTAATTGAATTGTTACGCCCCCTACTTTATAATTTAAAAAGACAACATCATTGGTTAAATCAGCTTTTTTAATGACAATTTTATCTTTTTCATCTTTATAAACATCAATGAAAGTTTCATTATAAGTAAGCTGTTTTTCTCCATTATCTGGAGTTTTATCACAAGAAGTAGTAAATAATAAGAAACATAAAATAATAAATATCTTAGTCTTCAATTATTTCATACCCTAAGTCAGTAATTACTTCTTTTAATAATTCAGCATCTAACTTTTCTTTAGATATTATTTTTACTTCTTGTTTGGATAAATTAACTTTAACTTTTTTGACGCCATTTACTTTTAAAAGGGCGTCACTAATACTATTTGCACAGTGTTTACAATGCATACCACTAACAAATATACGATTTATTTCTTCTTTAAACATAATTTTTCTCCTTTATAAATTTGCTTTTAGTTAAACGTAATGAATTTAATACGACCGTAATGCTACTGGCCATCATTGCTATTGAAGCTAGCATTGGGCTGATGGTTATATTTTTAAATAAACCGAAGGCAATAGGAATCATACAAGTATTGTAAATAAAGGCCCAAAATAAATTTTCTTTGATATTTAAAATACTTTTTTTGCCTAAGATAAACACATTTAAAAGGCTTTCTAGAGAATTAGAAATCAAGATGATATCAGCACTATTTTTTGCCACTTGAGTTGCACTAGCAATACTAACTCCAATTGATGCACTAGCAAGGGCCGGAGCATCATTTATACCATCACCAATCATCATGACATGATTACCTAATTTACTTACAATTTTATATTTATCTTCCGGATAAACGTTGGCATAAACTTCATTGATATCAAGTTCCTTAGCTATATTTTGACAAACTTTTTCATTATCACCAGACAACATAACAACTTTATATTTTTCTTGCAATTTAGATATCACTTCATAAGAATCTGGGCGAAGTGTATCTTTTAACCCCATAAGACCAATAACTTTTTCATTTTCTATAATATAAATAAGACTACATCCTGCTTCCGTTAATTCTATTTCATTATCTTTTGGAAAATCAATATTCAAATGATCAAGTAGTTTGCGTCCTCCTAAATGATAAGTTACTCTATCTATAGTTGCCTTTAATCCTAAACCAGCTAATTCTTGATAATGAGAAACCATTAAATTACTTTCATATTTGCTGAAAGAATTGGCCAAAGGATGATGAGAATTTTTTTCAATACTGGCAACAATATTTAATATTTCATTATCGGTTTTATCACTAAAATTATCTATTTTATATACTTGAAAATTGCCATGTGTAAGAGTGCCGGTTTTATCTAAAACGATAGTATCTATTTTATTTATTTTTTCTAAGGTTGTGCCATCTTTGATAAGAATTTTATTTTTAGCGCCCGTACCTAAAGCAACTACTACTGATAATGGAGATGCTAAACCAAGGGAACAAGGGCAAGCTACTACTAAAACTGTGATAAATGTTTTTAAAGAAACTGCTAAAGTAGCACCTAAAAGCAATTTAATCATAAAAGCAAGAATGGCAATTAACATAATCAATGGAACAAAATACAAACTTAAACGATCAGCAAGTTTAGCTATTTGAGGTTTAGTATTAGTGGCAGTTTTGACTAAATTAACAATCGCCGAAATACTTGAATCAGCGCCTAGATGCAAAGCTTCATAGTAAATAACTCCATCAACATTAATAGATCCAGCATACACAGAAGCATCTTTTTCTTTTAAACTAGGAATACTTTCCCCTGTTAAAAATGATTCATCGACATGACTTGAACCAGATATTACCTTGCCATCAACAGCGATTTTTGTTCCCGGTAAAGTTTTTAAAATATCACCTTTTTTTACTTCATCAATAGATACAGTAATTTCTTGTTTATCTTTAACAATTATTGTCGTTTCAGGTGTCATTTGAACTAATTCTTCAATCGCTTCTTTAGTCTTATGTTGACTGAAATTTTCTATATACCTCCCTAGTTTGATAAAATATATAATGAATACTGCACTTTCAAAATATAAATTATGAATAGCATTTTCTACGCTAAGTAACAATAAAATAAGATTTATTGTACTATAAATCAAAGTCGAAAACACCCCTATCATAATTAAGGTGTCCATATTGGGACTTTTATAATAAATATTTTTAAAACCATTTTTAAAGATATCATAAGCATAAATTAAATATGGAATTGCTAAGAAAAACAAGGTTAATGCGTAGATTTTGGGATGATATTCCATATTTAATATTGGAATCATCGGGATATGTAGCATATGACCCATAGAAATATAGAGGTATATTAATGAATATATTGAAAAAAATATTAATGTTTTTTTACGTCTTGATTCTTTTTGTAATTCTTTTTTTTCATCATATTTTCCTAACGATTTAAAACCAGCTTCTTTCACAAATTTATCCAAATCATCGATAGTTAAGGAATCATCATATTCAATCAAAGCTTCATTTAACACTAGATTCACACTAGCGCTTTTAATTTTTTCTTGTTTATTTAAATATTTTTCTAAAGAATTAGAACAGGCACTACAAGTCATGCCATCAATTTTTAATATTATTTTTTGCATACAATTCACTCCCTATATATTTATATTATCGACAATTTTAATATTATTTTTAATCATATTCATCCAACATGTATAAGTGATTATACCAGTTTTAGTTGGTGTGAATTCAATGATATTTTCTCCTTCAACTAATTTTTGTTTTACATCATAAGTATTGATTATAATTTCATTATTACAACCCGTTAAATACTCTTTCGATACATTAATAATCATTTTAACGGGTACATCTACTTGAACTAAAATATCTTCGTAATGATCATAATCTAGTGAAAACTCAATGATTTGTTCATTGTCTTTTAGTGTCGATGCTAAGTAATTCTCATTATTTTTAGTGGGATTTAAATCAATATTTAAGGATAGTAAAGATCTGTTTAACATAAAAAGACTTAATAAAAATAAAGTGGTACAAGACAAACGATTAATAAATATACGATGTCTTTTAATAAATACTTTTAAAATAGCAGATAAACCTAACATCGTTGGCAAAGTTCCTATTCCAAAAGCCAACATAATCAAAGCTCCTTGCCAAGGATTTTGTGAAGATAAGGCCAACAGTTCCATCGTTTGCAAGGGGCCACAAGGCATTATAAAATTAAGTAAACCAATAAAAAAAGGATTGAGTTTTAATTTAACTGAAAAACATTGAAATTTAAAGTTAATTACTCCCAACATTTTTAATGATAAAAGTAACATGATGATACTACAAACTAGAGAAATACCAGCAGATACATATGAATTAATACTTATACTTTGTCCCAGTAGACCTGCAATAAAACCGGCTATAGTGTATGAAAGAATACGTCCTAAATTATAAAACATATTATTTTTAAGAGAAACTTCCTTACTATTAACACTTGAAAAAAGGTTCAAAGATCCACACATACTAAGACAATGGATACTAGTTAAAAGTCCTGCAATAAGAGCAGAAGATAACTGAAAAGATGTATTAAAAGTCGGTACGTAATTTAAAAGATTAAATCCTACCAGGTAATTTAATAGACATATTATGAGAGTAATAATGCTTAAATACAAAATAAAATTTATAATATTTTTACTTCTTTCAAAAGCAAATTTATCATTTTGAATCATTTTTTTATTAGTATAATAACCTAAATCTACGATACATTTTATCACATCATCATAAACTAAACTATCTTTATAAGTAATTACAGCAATGTTATTCTCAATGTAAACATAAGTAATATTGGGTAATTGCGTTAATGCTTTCGTAAGTTTTTCTTGACAATTATCGCAAGTGATTCCTTTAATGCGTACATAAATTTTATTCAAAATAACACCTCAATTCTTAAACATTGTACACCCCCCTAGGGTATTATGTCAATAAAAAATATCTAAGTTAGATTTTAATAACTATCTTAGATATTTACACATAATGATCAATTATTTAAAATTCACTTGAATTTAACTTTTAATTCATTTATAATGACTGTATGGGTTACCCAAGTGGGTAATGCCTACTGTTTTTTTGGTTAGACACTACACCTAGATTAGGTTAGTGTCTTTTTTTATATCAAGCGTAAAATTACGATTATCAATAAAATTATTATTACTAGAAGAATACTTTCTCTTTTC
>CAKOMU010000061.1 GCA_934096755.1 uncultured Bacilli bacterium | reverse complement strand
TGGTATCATACTTTTCATAAATTAAATCATTCAAAAAATCTACTACTTCTTTAACGTCTTCAGCTTTTGAAGTAACACCTGTTCCAATCGCCCATACTGGCTCATAAGCAATAGTGATATTTTTAAGACAAACATTATTTAATACTTCACTAATTTGTTTTTCTAAAACAACAAAAGTATCACCACTTTCTTTTTCTTGTAAAGTTTCACCAACACAATAAATTACTTGCAAATCATTTTCTAAAGCGTTATTAATTTTATTTATAAAATCAATGTTTATTTCATGTTTATAACTTCTTCGTTCACTATGACCTACAATTACATATTCCACCCCCATGCTTTTTAATTGTTCTCCAGTCACTTCTCCCGTCAAAGTTTTATCCATAAAAGAACTAATATCTTGTGCTCCTATTTGGTATCCAAGTTTATCAAAATAAGCTAAAAAAGGAATCGAAGGAACAAGTACTAATCGAACATTTTTCATTGCTACCGTTCCTAAACTACGATTATAAGCAATGATATCTTCTTTATTTAATTTATTTTTAAAATTACAAACTAAACATTTCATCTCATTCCATCCATTCCAAAGCCTTCAATTTTTTATCTGCAATATACTCTAATGTTGCCCCACCGCCACTAGAAACAAAAGCAAACTTATCATTATAACCAAATTTTAATACAGCACTAGCAGTATCACCACCACCAACAATAACAGTTTTTCCAGAAGATGCTAATACCTTAAACAAATTTTCAGTACCTTCTCGAAATCTCTCATCTTCAAACTTTCCACAAGTACCATTGACAAAAATAATTTCACTATGATTAATATATTTAGCATACAAATCAATACTTTTACTACCTAAATCATAAATAACACCATCATCAAGTGTAAAATCAACAGGCATGACAATTTTTCCTTTATATCTAATCATTAAATCTTTTAACTTTGATAATACTTCTTCATTATTAGTTGCAATACTACTTCCAACGTCAGCACCACGAGCTTTCAAAAAAGAATTAGCAATACCTCCACCCGTCAACAAATAATCACATCTAGTAAGTAGAGATTCAATTAAAGGTAACTTATCATCAACTTTAGCCCCCCCCATAAAAACACAAAATGGTTTTGGCGTATTATTAATTAAAATATCCAAATGTTTTAATTCATCTTCCACTAAAAAACCAATAGCATGAGGAAGAAACTTAGCTATACCAGCGGTAGAAGCATGAGCTCGATGTAACGAACCAAATGCATCATTAATATAAATATCACCAAGACTAGCCCAATACTCTGCTAATTTTAAATCATTACCACTTTCCAACTTACCATACAAGTCCATAATTCGTGTATTTTCAAGTAATAACACATCACCTAAATTAGCATTGTCCACAACGTTTTTTACTTCTTCTCCATAACAATTATCTAAAAATTTAACACTCTTATTTAATAAAGTGGCCAATCTTTCCCCAACCAAATATAAAGAATTAACTTTCACATCAGCCTCAGTTTTCACTCTACCAAAATGACTTAAAATAATCACTTTACAATTATGATTTAATAGGTAATTAATCGTTTTAAGTGACTTTTTTATTTTTGCATCATCTTTAATGATATTATTTTCAACAGGTACATTAAAATCGCATCTTAAAACCACACTTTTATTATCAACATTTATTTCTTCTATTCTTTTCATATATATCCTTCCTATTCAAGTATTTTTTAAATCTATTACAATCTATGCATCACTAAATCTTTTCTTTCATCGACATCTAATTTATAATCACCAGCATTGTTTATGATTTCTTTCAAATAAGTTTGAGCAGAAATGTTAACATCTTCTTTAAGTTCATTTAAACAATCAAAAGGCACACTAGCTTTAAAAAAGCCATCCCCATAATATTTTATATTTTTATCATTAGCTAAAATATATCCATTTTTAATTAGAGTACGAGAAAATGTTTGTTTTTCTGTATCATTCATAAAGAAACCAGGATCAGGCATACATTTTAAACCATCATCTTCTTTATAATACATTCCTTCATTAGTTCTTTGTGTTGAAAAAAATTGTTTATAAGTAGGATCAATTAAATAGCGTCGTTTCACCAAACAATTATCTTCTAACACTGTGAACTCTACACTTCCAAAAGCATGATTAAGTTCATACGGATGCTTAAAACATTGAAAAGTATCGTGAACTGTATTTTTAGTAACCGCTAAACCTAAACTCTCTAAATAACCAATTGATAAAAATTGAGCAATTTCACAATAACCATTTAAAGAATTAATTTTTACATCACTTACATAATGAGCAATAAATCGCCACGATAGCCAAACTGCATATTTTAAAATTAAATCCACTTCTAAACTTGTAACATAACCTTTACTTAAAATTTGTTTAGCATTAGGTTCTTCCATTGTATTTTGATAATTTAGGCGAATATCATCTAAGCAATAAGACTCACTTTCTCCCAACAAATACAAATTGAAAGCCATTTCCTTTAAAGTATCCACTTTAGCAGTATTTTGATAATTATTTTGTTCCAACAAATTCAAGTTTTTATAATAATCTGTCCACCACTTGGCTAACATTTGATGCTTGTCTTTAACATTTAAATTTCCATAATAAATATTTTGAATATTTTCCAAAGATAACTTCATTTGAGAAACAATTTTTTGATAATCAACTCCACGCATAAATTCACCTACCATACCAACATTTTAACACGTTTAGATTTCTTTGTAAAATAATGTTAAAAAAAGATAACCATCTAAGCAGTTATCAATTTTCATTCTTATTATTTCTTTTTACAATAATGAATATAATACCCAATACTAACACTCCAGCAATAATATAAGGAATAATATTAAATTCAGCTTTATTTTCATTATTATCCTCAACTTTTACAGTATTATCATTAGTTTTATTATTATCTTTTGTATTAGTATTATCATTTACTTCATTACTGTCATTCTTTGTAGTGTTATCTTTAGTATTTTCATTATTATTAACATTATTTTTACTAGTTTCGGTTTTACCATTGACTACATTATTGGTACTTGAATTTTCATTTTTTAACCAATCAACTGTAACTACTACAGAGCCTTTATTACCTAATGCATCATAAAAAACTATTTCATAAACACCATTTTTGGTAAATTCGTAAGTTCCATTGCCAGAAGCAAAAGTAATATCTTTACTAGCATTTATAATTTTAACTACAGCTACATTTGTATTACTTTTATCAACTTTAACTTCAGCTTTTGGCACTTCTTTATCTATCCAGTTAACTCTAGCTATAATACTTCCATGATTACCAGCATCATCTACAAATTCGAATGTAAACTCACCATTAGTAGTAAAAGTATAACTATCTAAACCATTATTATTTAAAATCGTAACATTAGTTTTGTCAAAATTGATTTTTACAGTTACATCTTTATTTGTTTTATTAACTTCATCATAGATTAAAGTTGCTACTGGAGTTTTTCTGTCAATCCAATCTACTTTAGCTAATGCTGTTCCTTTGTTTCCAGCTTTATCTACAAATTCGAATGTAAATTCACCGTTTTCTGCAAATTCATAA
Source organism: uncultured Bacilli bacterium (assembly GCA_934096755.1). Classification (GTDB taxonomy): domain Bacteria; phylum Bacillota_I; class Bacilli_A; order RF39; family UBA660; genus Onthocola_B. Next base: position 928 of record CAKOMU010000061.1, on the reverse strand, counting down.
CTAGAACTATTGTTATTATTTAAAATAGTTACGTCTTCATTAGTAGTAAGTGTTGCTATAACAGAATTATTTGTTTTATTAGTAGTACTATAAGAAATTGTTCCTACCGGAGATTCTTTATCTATCCAATCTACTTTAGCCAAAATAGTATTAGTCATACCCGTAAAAATATCTTTAATTTCAAAGGCAAATTCACCATTTTCTGTAAAAGTATGAGTTTCGCCTCCAGCACTTAAAATTTCTACACCATCTCTATCATAATCAATTAAAGTAGCAACAACATCTTTATTAGTAAAATCAGTTGTACTATAACTAATACCAGCCGTAGGTTTTGTACTCTTTGTAGAATCTTGATAAAAATTAAACATTCTTGCCGCAAACCAATTACCACCAGAAGATCTAGTAGAAGTAATTTTAACGTATAATACATCTTCAGTTGAATCTGTTTCAATATGTTTAATATTCTTCAATCCAAAATCTTCAGCATTTTGATTACCAGAATAAGTAAGATTTTTCATTTCAGCTAAAGTAAACCAATTTACACCATCAACACTACCTTCTATCTTACCATCAATTATTCTACCGTTTCCTCCACCAGCTGGAACAAAATCAACTTGCGATAAATGTACAGCTTTATTTAATTTAACTGTTATAAATCTATCGTTATCAGAGCCATTCCAAGCAGAATGCCATCTTGTATAATAATTGCCATCGATTGCATAAGAAGCCAAGCCATTTTGACCACTACCTGTCGCTTGACTAGAAAACTCATGTAAAGTTAAATAAGATACAGGAATATATTTTTTAGTTGGATCTACAATATCCTCAGTAAAATCAAAAGTTACATAATCACTTGGTAAAGTATTTTCATAAGCACCATAACGTACTTGAACAGTTTTATTACCAGTTAAATCAGGCAATTCATTAC
>CAKOMU010000060.1 GCA_934096755.1 uncultured Bacilli bacterium | reverse complement strand
CTGCTTATAATAATAAAGTAGATGAAAAAACAGTAGTTAAGACTGCAAGTAATCATACACTTTATGCTAAGTGGGAAGCAAATAAGTATACTCTAACATTAGATCCAGTTGATGGAGAAGTAAATAATCAGACTATTGAGGTCACTTATGATCAACCTTATGGTATATTACCAAATGCTAATAAAGATGGTTATACATTTATAGGTTGGTTTACTGAAAAAGAAAATGGAGTTCAAATAAACCATGATAGTATAGTTAAAATAACTCAAGATACTACTTTATATGCACAATGGAAATATATAGATTATATTTTAATGTTTAATACTGATGGTGGAAATACATTATCTAACAAAGTTGTTCATTATAAAGAAAAATATGGTGAATTACCAACTCCAACAAAATTTGGATATGCATTTAAAGGCTGGTTCTTAGATAGTAGTTTAACTAAAGAAGTTACTGAAGATATTGAAGTTTCAACTTTAGGTAATCATACTCTTTATGCTAAATGGGAATTAGCAGAATCAACAATGGATTTTGGTTATACTGGTTATGAACAAAAATTTACAGTACCTTTAGATGGAACGTATAAGTTAGAAACTTGGGGTGCTCAAGGTGGTGCTGGAGGATTAGGTTCATATTCAGTAGGTATTATTACATTAACAAAAGACACTAATTTATATATTAATGTTGGTGGAACAAATAGAGGCTCTACAGGAGGCTATAACGGTGGAGGTAATGGAAACCGTGGTGGTGGAGGTGCCACTCATATCGCCACAGTTCCAGGATTACTTTCCAGTTTATCTGCAAACGTCAAAGATATTTTGATAGTATCTGGTGGTGGCGGAGGTGCCGGTCATGGAGGTGCTGGAGGATCTGCTGGAGGATATATAGGTATAAGAGGTATTACAGGTAGTTGTTATGATAAAGGTGGTTTTGGCGGTACACAAACTTCTGGAGGAGCAACTGCTGCTGGCAATGGATGGGGTGAATATGGTTCATTTGGCCGAGGTGGTAACTACATCCGTGGAAATACCGGTGGAGGCGGAGGTGCTGGATTTTATGGTGGTGCTTCCGGAGATAGTGGTAGTTGTTACGGTGGCGGAGGTGGTGGCTCAGGCTATATCGGTAATGCTTTATTAAAAGATAAAGTAATGTATTGTTATAACTGTAGTCAATCGAATGACGTAACAACTAAGACAATCTCTACCACTTGTAACAGTGCTAATCCAACTGAAAATTGTACTAAACAAGGTAATGGTTATGCAAAAATAACATTTATACCTGAACAAACACCAGAAAATTAAAATATATAAGAAATAAAAACTGCAAAAAATTTGCAGTTTTTATTGTGTTCTGTGCACGGCATATATCTAGTTGGTGAAAGTCCAATACACACGTAGGTATCGACGAAGTGTTAGAGAAGTACAAAACATCAGTCGTGAGGCTTGGGGTTAAAGGAAGTGTGGAACAAAATTGAGGACTAACGAACAGAAATTCACTAGACCATTACCTAAAAGTACATATTGTTACAAAATAAACTGGTACGTAAGGTGATGTGTGAAGGAAAAGCATTCATTGTTTTAATGAAAAGTTTTCTCTACTCGATTGACAAAGTAAAAAAAATTTAATAGTATAGATTTAAATTGTATATTAAATGTAAAACATATTATTTATTATATATTTTAAGAGAATTGTTTTAATTTCTTGTGAGATTGTTTAAATGAGTAAATGTTTATTGATGGAGAAAAAAATAGGTGAAAATGATGAGTAAAAATATTGGTCTTTATCCTCATAATTGGGAAAGTTATAAAAAAATCAAAAAAGCTTTTTTAAGCCAAAACGTAGTGTCGATTATTCATGCTACTGGAACCGGTAAAAGTTATAATGCTTTGCAATTAGCTTATGATAATCCAAATTGGAAGATTATTTATTTAGTACCAAGTAAATCTATTGTTGAACATATCAAAGATGTGATTCAAAATAATTTGCATTTAGATGTAAATAAAGATTTTGGACATATTGAATTTCGTACATATCAAAGTTTAATTAATTTAAGTCAAGAAGAATTAAAAAGTTTGCCAGTTGATTTATTAGTAGCAGATGAATTTCATCATACTGGGGCTCCAGTTTGGGGAGATCGAATACAAACCATCATGGATACACATCCACAACTTAAAATTTTGGGAATGAGTGCTTATACAACAAGAAGTCGTAATACTACTCATGAACAAAATTTGATTGATGAGGAAAGTAATAATATTTTTGCTAATAGTGTTGTTAGTCGATATGAATTAGTAGATGCTTTTATAGATGAAGTGTTACCTCGACCAATTTATAAGAGTGGTTATTTATTTTGTAATCAAACTATTAATGAATTAGAAAAAAAAGTAAATAAATTAGATAAACAGTCTAATCAGTATAAAGAATTGTTACCGCTGATTATTGATGTTAAAAACAAAATACATTCTGCTGGTGGAGTTAAAGATATTTTTTTGAAGAACATTAAAAAAAATGGGAAATATATTTATTTTTGTCCCTTTAATAGTGTAGATGAAGAAAGTGATGTTTTAACTATTATGCAGGAAGTAAAGAAATGGTTAGTGGAGAGTGGATTGCAAGAAAACGATTTTCAACTTTATACTTCCATTAGTAAAATGGGAAATTTTGGTAAAAATAATAGAGAAGCATTTTATAATGATTGTGATTTAAATCATAAGAAAGTAGATCATAAATTAAGAATTATGTTTGCTGTCAATCAATATAATGAAGGAGTACATGTTCCTGGTATTGATGGAGTTATTATGGCAAGATCTACTAATTCTGATATTGTTTATTTTGAACAATTGGGTAGAGCTTTAGCAGTTGGTGTTAATTACAAAAAAGAATATGATTCACTTATGCAAAAAACTATTGAAGAGTTACAAGATAGTTGTTTAAAAAGAAATATTAATCTAAATAAGGAAGTGACCAAAGAGGAACTAGTGCAATTATTATTGTCACCGGTTATAATAGATTTAGTAAATAATATTTCATTTATTCAGGAATTAGAAAATAGTTATAATGATATAATTAAAACGACAAGACGATATGGTGAAAAACAAAATGATTATGAGTTGTTAAATAGTGTTAAATTTTCAGTAGATATGATAAATCAAGAAATATTTGATATTTTTGAGTATTTGAAAGATAGACTGATAAAAACATGGGAAGATATGTTAGATTTAGTGAGTATTTATAAAAATGTGAATAACAGTGTAGATATACCAAAAACGTTTAAAACTATTAATGGATATGAATATGATGAAAATGGAGTACAATTGGGGTTATGGCTATCTCGTCAAAAATATTTAAATAAGAAAAATGAATTAAAAGAAAATCGTAAAGAAAAATTGCAAGCACTTGGAGTGGACTTATCAGTAGTTTCTGCTGATGAAAGATGGGATGATTACTATAATTTAGCTGAAAATTTCTTTATACATTATAAGCATTTGAAAGTACCTAATGATTTTAAGACCAGCAATGGATATGAATATGATGAAAATGGTAAAAGATTAGGTAGGTGGGTAGCTCGACAAAAAGAAAAGTTTAAAAAAAACACTTTGGATGAACAGCATGTTGTAATGTTACAAAAAATAAAAATGGATCTTTCAACTAAAAATCGTAAAGTTGAATGGATGAAAAAATATATTTTGGTTAAAGAATATTATAATCATTTTGGCAATCTTAATATTCCACATAATTTTAAGACGAAAAATGGTTTTGAATATGATGAAGATGGATTAAACATTGATCTTTGGTTATCGAAGCAAAAATTGGCTTTTAATAAAAAATCAGCTAATAAAATAACTGATGAAGAAATTAAATTGTTAGAAAAACTTGGTATGGATTTTACTATTAAAAATAAGGAAAATGAATGGCAAAGAAAGTACGAGCTAGCTAAAAAATATTATGAGAAAAATGGAAATTTGAATGTATCAAAAACTTTTTTGACTGATGATGGTGATTCTTTGTATAATTGGCTAACTGTTCAAATAAGAAATTATAAAAAAAATCCTGAGGATTTTGAAGAAGAAAAATTAGAAATGCTTAAAGCAATTGGCATAGAATTGGAAGGTAGTAAAAGAGCTAGAGCTTGGCAAAATAATTATGATTTAGCTAAGAAATATTTTGAACATTATGGAAATTTGCAAATTCCTGATAAATTTAAAACTTCTAATGGCTATGAGTATGATGAAAAAGGAGTGAATTTGGGAACTTGGCTTTCTAACCAAAAACAAAGGTACTTAAATAATAGAATGGAGTTAGAAAGAGTGACATTATTAGAAAATATTGGAGCTAAGTTTAACGTTAAGGATTTTGTGTTAGAGTGGCAACAAAAGTATCAATTAGCTAAAAACTATTATGAACATTTTGGTAATTTAAATGTACCAGATAAGTTTAAAACTAAAAATGGTTATGAATTTGATGAACAAGGAATAAATTTAGATGCTTGGATTTATCATCAACGAAGAAATTATAAAGATGATAAATTAAATGATGAACAAATTAAAATGTTGGAAGCTATAGAAATGCGGTTTGAATCAAAAAAAAGAGGAAAATAATTATTAATCTGTGATGATATGAATATTTATTTTCTCTTTTTTATTGGCTAAAATAGTTTCGATATGTTTTTGAATGTCCTCATTATATTCTTGATGATTTTCAATATGATTAAGTAAACTTTTAATGTCAGTAAGGTCTTTTTCATTGCGTGTTTGCCAATATTGTTCAGTATAAAT
>CAKOMU010000059.1 GCA_934096755.1 uncultured Bacilli bacterium | reverse complement strand
TTTACGAACTTTGCCTAATTCAAAAAAAAAATTACCAGAATATCTGGATAAAGAGTATGGTATTAATAAAATTTATAATTTAGATAAATTAACTAATTCTTCAAAAACCACAATATATTATTTAAGTAAAATGAAAGATTACTACTATTACGTACCAGTGACGAAAGTTAGCAATAGTAACAAAGAAAGAGTCGAAATTATTATAAAAGAGTTAAAATCCACACCTATATATCACACTAATTTAATTAGTTATTTAGCAGCCTCAACAAATATGACCAATTATGAAATTTTGGAAAATAGCATTAACTTGTCTTTTGATAATGAATTAATAGCAAACATTCATGATGATAATATTTTGGAAGAAGTCAAATACTCTATTGCTCTATCTTTAAGAGATACTTATAATATCGATGAAGTCATTTTTAATTTGCCTAATCAAAATAATTATAAGATTTCTTTATAATTTTAAGTCAAAAAAAATAAGACTTTTCGTCTTAAACTCTTTAAAGTTGCAATACTATAATAAATGGTGTCCTGGGCGAGATTCGAACTCACGACCGATCGCTTAGAAGGGGTGTGTTCTTTTCTCTAAGACTGCCAAGCTTTTGAGAATATCGTATCTTATTTTGCCCAGTATTTTAGGGAAAATTTTCGAACATTACTTAATTTATTATCAATTACACGAACTTAATTTTTTAGGGGTGGTGCCGTAAATTGGTGCCATTTTTTAATTTTTGGTGCCGATTTATGAAAAACTTAAGACCTCATCAAAGATATTTGCACTTGCTTTTTTTGTTACATCAAACACGTGTGAATAAATTTCCATTGTAATATCTGTGCTTGCGTGTCCTAATCTTTCACTGACTGCTTTTGGATTAATACCTTTGTAAATCAAAATACTTGCTGATGTATGTCTTAACTCGTGGAAACTTATAGGTGCAAGATTATATTTTTTTACAATCTTTTTAATTGTATGGTCGCACGTAGTTGGATAAATATAATTTCCGTCCTTTGATGTAAAAACTCTGTTTTCATTATTCCAACTTTTGCCTTTTTTAGCTATAATGCTATCTTGCCACTTTTTGTATTCTTTTAAAATTTCCATTGTTGTATTGCTGATAATTATTTCTCTTTTTGAACTATCTGTTTTAGTTGTAGCCTCATCAACAACACCCTTAACAACTTTTAACGATTTAGTGATTTTAATAGTATTTGTTTTAAAATCTATATCTGTCCACCTTAAGGCACATATTTCACTACGTCTTGCACCACTATCTAAAGCCAAAGTAATTAATGCTCTGTATTTAATATTTTCTTTTTCTAAACAAGTGATTAATTTTTGAGCTTGTTCTAAATCGTAATAGTTTCTTTCTTTTTTTTCTCTTTTAGGTTTATTTGCTTTTAAATTAGGGTTTTTGTCTAATAGTTCCCATTTGATAGCTTGATTAAACATAACATTTATTAACTTATAAAAACTATACATTGAATGATAACCAAGTTCTTGACCTTTTTCCCCAATTTTAAGTTTTAAGTAAAGATTATCCAAGATAAGTGGAGTGATTTTGTTAAGTTTTATTTTGCCGATTATTGGTAGTATTCTTTTTAAAGATTTTTCATAGCCATCTTTTGTAATAAGACCAATGTTAGCACAATATTTTGCCATAAATATTTGACTAAACTCTTCAAAAGTTAAATCACTTATATTACTTACGTTACCAATGTGGTAATATTGTTTTTTTAGTTCTGCCTCTCTAATTACAGCCTCATTTTTTGTTCCACTAAATCTTTCAATTTTTCTTTTTCTATTACCTAAAATATCATAACCAAGTTCAATTGTAATTTTGAATTTATTATTTGATAATCTGCTAATGCTCATTTTAATTTTCCCTCCTAATTTCGAGCATTTGCATACCAATTATCTATAATAATTATACCATTTTATGCCCGATTTTTCAATAATTTTTAGCTACTTTTTCACTAAAAAATAAAGTTTTTTTTGCTGCTTTCAGCCTCTAAATCTTCTAACCAAATATTGATTTTTTTTAGGTCAAATTTTAATCTATTTCCTATTCTAAAATGCGGTATTCTTTTTGACCTTACTAACTTTCTTATTTCTGATACTGAAACCTTTAAGTATCCTGATAGTTCTTGTATATCACATATTTCTTTTGTCATTTTTAAAATCTCCTTTATTTAATTTTTTTTATATCTCTTGCTTAAGCACCTACATAATAGCAATTAAGAAAGCAAAAAAAAGTATCAAAGAAATAAGACTTTTAAAAACTTTGACACCACCAAAAAAGCCAAGAAATAAGGCAAAAAAGCAAAAATAAGCAACCGATTTTTCGATTAAATAAGTTAAAAATAGATATGATATTTTATGATAATTTGTAATACTTTGTGATAGTTTATGATACTTTATAATAGTTTTTATCTTAAGTAGCTTTTTATATATATAAGGATAGACGGAGCTACCACTAGAGCATAATTTTTTTAGTCTAAAAATAAGCTTTTTACTCGAAAAATCGGTTATAAATTTTTACAAAAAGCCCGAATGTATGGGCATTTTTGGTTGTGGAAAATTTCAGAATATTACAATAAAACAATACTTTTTTTAGTCTTTTTATGTGGTAATATGTAATCACAAACGAAGAGAGCTCAAAAGTTTGTAATAAAAAAACTAACATATTAAAATGGTAACCCCATTAAAGAAAGGAAAGTGATTAAGATGTTAGATAACAAAGCAAAAAATATTATTGATGTAAACGAAATTAAAGGAGTTATGGTTGAGGTTATGCTTGAAAAGTATAACGGAAAAACTTTAAAGAAAGCTGATTTATCAAAGTTTTTCAAATATTTAAACTTACAACAAAAAGGCAATACATCAAAGAATAGTATTGATTGTAGAATTGCAAGTCTTTATAAGAATATTCAAAAGCTTTATGAAGATTTTCAAAAATTAAATGCAATTATAACTGAATTAGACTAATAAAAAACTTAAAGAAAACTAAAAGCAAGCAATTTTAAACTCTAAAAGTTAAAAGTTGCTTGCCAAAGTTATTAAATAATAAAAAAAAGAAAGGTATGGTAATTAAAAATGAAAAAAATAACTAAAAAAGAAATGAAAACTATGAAAGGACTTGAAACTGAACTAAATAAGATAAGTAAACTTGTTAAAATGCAACTTGTTACTTGTTTCCAACTTGAAACAATGCTTAAAACATTAAGTGAAAAATATGATACTGCTATTGTTTGGAGAAATAAAATTGTTGAAACAAATGAGTTAGTTGTAAAATTTATTTATTAAAAATATTAAATATGATATAATTAAAAGGAAAGAGGTATAGAAATGAAAAATGTTAATTATGAAGATAAAGATGGGTTATTAGGTTTTGATAGTAGTAGATGTTATATTGAAAGTGCATCATTAGACTACGATGAGTATTTAGGAATATTTATTGAAGAGTATTTAAAAAGTAAAAAAGAAATTGAGGTTACTGATAAGTTAATAGATGATTTATTTAGTTTAGCGTTAGATAAGTTTTATTACATTAGTGTTAGTGATCAAGAAATAAGAGATTTTGTTGATGATGAACTAAATAAAATGAAAAGTAATAATGAATAACAAGTTATCTTAATGAAAGATAGCTTTTTTTGTGGTATAATACTGTGCAAGGAGGTTTTGCTATGGGCAAAAGACATAATACCTTAAGTGATGATATTTTTAGAAATAGCTACTATATTAAATTTATTGAAGAACATTTAAAAGTGGAAGATTTTAGAAAAGAATATAACGAACAATATAATATTATGTTAGACATTTATAAAAATTTAATAATCATTAATAACATAATGTTTTCTGATAGTAATGATAGTAAAAATAAACGAATGGAAAATGTGCAAATAGCACTTGAAAATGCTATAAGTAAAAGTGCTGATGATGAAAGAAATAAATATTCAAATAAAACTATTAAAGATTTAATAGATGGTAGTGCCAGAAGAGTTTATAATAAATTTATTGAGTGGTATGAAAATAGTGTGCACCAAAATTATTATGAAACATTAAAATCAGAAATTGAAAATGAAATGCAAAGACTTGAGGACATTAATTTTGATATGATTGTTAAAGGTAATTGGATGTATGAAAAAAATAAGAATAGTAACTATAAAATTTATATAAATAAATTGGGAAATGAATATGCTTTAGATAATGCTATTAGAACCGATTTTAAGCGTGATTTTGCTAATACTTATGGAATAGACCTATCAGAAGAAAATATGCAAGAAATAGCCTTTTTATATGATTTAGTGGCAAGTGCTAATAATAGTTTATCCAACTATTTAAATGGTAGTAAATTTGATTATTATGATTTAAGCGAGTATTCAGCTGATGAGGAATTTTATTATGCTTATCTAAAATCATTGCATATTGATATAAAAGATAATAAATTATTTAAAAGAAATAGCGTATTATTTAGAGAAAAATTTAGAGAAACAGGCAAGATACAAGAAAAGTTATATAAAAAAGGACTTGCAAAAGATGGCTCATTTAATGAGTATATTTGTAATTTTGATTATTATTATTTAATATTTAGTATGACAGAAATATGTAATAATGAAATTGTTATTAAAGTTAAAAATGATTTAATAAATAAATTAATAAATGATTTAAAATCTATTTTTGAGCTTATGAGTAAAGAAGAAAATAAGAAAGAAAATTATAAAAAAGCATTTGTTTTAGTTCAAGTTATAATTGAAAGAAATAAAAATTTGTTTGAGAGGTTAAGTTAAAATGAAATCAATTAATGTAGTTAAATTAATGC
>CAKOMU010000058.1 GCA_934096755.1 uncultured Bacilli bacterium | reverse complement strand
GAAAAATACTAGCGTGGTAGAACTAACCATGCTAAAATTTTATATATAGTAGAGGCTTTTTATTTAAAACTTAATGTAAAATATAAAATTAGAAATGGAACTATTGCTTCTCCCTTTTTAGTAAGTGTGTAAATAAAAATTAATAGTAGAAAATGCAATAATGTAAAAATATATTGATAAAGAACAATAATATATAATTAACTACTTTAAATTAAAACATGACAGAACATTTAATTTTGTATATGATAAAAATGTTTATTTATATAATTATACATAGAATATTCAATCTTTTTGTGTAGTAATAGATATGAATTATTATGATTTAAAAAACTTATAATTTATATATTAAAAAAACAGTCCAACGTTTGTTAATTATTTCAAATATGTTGGTCTTTTTTGTCTTATTTGTTATAATTAATTTGATTGTGAGGGTTATGTATGAAAAAAATATGGCAAAGAAATGGAGATAAATTGTTAATAGTTGCTTATTGCTTTTTAATTGCCTTGGTAGTGTTATTATTTACATCTAAATGTTCAATTTTGTATCCATTTAATGATTGGGTTGATGCTAATGCTTTTTTTACCGTAGGTAAAGGAATGATGCGTGGAGTGGTTCCATATTTGGATGTCTTTGAACAAAAGGGACCGTTTTTGTACTTAATTTATGGTGTAGGTTCTTTAATTAGTTATAAAAGTTTTTTAGGTGTTTTTGTGTTAGAGGTTCTAAGTGCTACGATTGGTTTATACTTTTTTTACTTGATAGCCAAAATGTTTTTAAAAAAAGAAACAGCTTTGTTTTTGGTGCCTCTGACTATAACAATTCTTGCTACTAGTACAGCTTTTGTTCATGGTGGTAGTTGTGAAGAATTTGCTTTTCCTCTTTTTATGATTACATTTTATTATTTTTTTAAACATTTTAAAGAACAAAAACTGTCTAAGAAAGAAATGTTTATTAACGGTTTAGTTGCTGGTTTAATATTACTCATGAAATATACTTTGTTGGGATTTTGGATTATGTTTACTTTTAGTATTTTTGTAGATTATTTGATGTCAAAAGAATATAAAAAAGCGATTTGTTATCCACTTATATTATTATTAGGAATGATCTTAGTATGTGTTCCGTTTTTAATTTATTTTGGTATTAATGGAGCTTTAAAGTCATTTTTTGATAATTACTTTATTATAAATATGACTAGTTATGGGGAAAAAGTGAATATAGTATCTAAAATCATTTTGATCATTAAAGGTGTTTTTACTAATCTTATTGAAAATCCTCTTATATTTGGCCTTTTGATAGTAATTTTTATCGGTGTAAAAAAATTGCAGTTACCTACCAAAGCTAAAATTTTGTTATTGTTAAATGTCCTTGTTACAACATTTTTTGTTTATTTTGGTCTTAAATTTTATCCATATTATTTATTGTTTGTGGCTTTTTTTAGTGTTGTAGCTTTAATTATTTTGGGATCATTTATAAATAATAATGTTAGTACTAAATGGCTAATTGGAATGGTATTTTTGTCATTGGTTTGGGCTGATAATATGGCTAATTATAAAGAAATGAGAGGAATTGATAAAAATGATTTGTTTCAGTATCAATTTTTAGATTATTTAAAAGAAGATGCTACTTTAGTGAATATGGGAAGACTGGATTGTGGCCTTTACACTACTAGTGGTATTTTACCTAGTACTTATTATTTTGAAGTACAAAATATTTCGTATGAGAATTTTCCAGATAATTTGGATGCAATGCAAGAATATATTAAAAATAAAACTACTAAATATATAATTTATTATACTAAAATGAAGGAAGAAGAACTATTAAAAAAGGAAAAGATGTTATATAATAATTATGAGTTAGTTGCCCATGCAACACAAGAGTTTGAACATAAAAAATTTCAGGCTTATTTATTTAAAGAAAGAAGTGAAAGTTGATGAAACCAATTTTGTATGTCGTATTACCTTGTTATAATGAAGAAGAAGTATTAGATACTACTAGTAAAGTGTTGAAAGAAACGATGGAGTCTTTAATAAGTAAAGGAAAAATAGCAAGTGATAGTAAAGTAATGTTTGTCGATGATGGATCTAAAGATAAAACTTGGGAATTGATTACTAAATTAAATAAAGAAGGTACTTTGTTTAAAGGAGTTAAGTTATCTCGTAATAAAGGACATCAAAATGCTTTATTAGCAGGTCTTATGACAGCGAAAGATTTAAGTGATATTACGATTTCAATGGATGCTGATTTACAAGATGATGTTTCTGTAATTGAACAAATGGTTGATGCTTATAAAGATGGTAATGAAGTAGTGTATGGTGTGCGAAATAGTCGTAAAAAAGATACATTTTTTAAGAGATTTACAGCCCAAAGTTTTTATAAATTAATGACTTGGATGGGAGTAGATATTGTTTATAATCACGCTGATTGTCGTTTGATGAGTAAAAAAGCTTTAGCAGGTTTAAAAGAATTTAAAGAAGTAAATTTATTTTTACGAGGAATTGTGCCTTTAATTGGTTATAAAAGTACAGTAGTTTATTATGAAAGAGGTAAAAGAGTAGCAGGTGAATCAAAATATCCTTTAAAAAAGATGCTTGCTTTTGCTTTAGATGGTATTACGTCTTTTAGTATTAAGCCATTGAGATTTATTTTAGCTTTAGGGTCAGTTATTTTGTTTATCAGTATTGTGATTATGATATATGCCTTAATACAAAAAATAATGGGTAATACAGTAGCTGGATGGACTTTTTTAACTATTTCTATTTGGTTTATTGGAGGCTTACAAATGATTAGTTTAGGTGTGATCGGTGAATATATTGGTAAAATATATAATGAGTCTAAACAAAGACCTCGCTATATTATTGAGAAAGTTCTTTAAGCAAAAGAAAAGACGGGATAGATTCTCGTCTTTATTTATACAATCAAGGATATTACATCGTCCTTGATACTTATATTATATGTCATATATTAAATTATATACAAAAAAGTTGCATAAAATTTAAAATTATGCAGCTTTTTTATTTAAAGTTCTTGCTTCTCTAGCACTAATAATTACTTGTTCTCCATTGATAGTTTTCTTTTGTAAATTAGGTTTTTGTTTCATTTTAGTAGCATTTAAAGCATGTGATCTTCTATTACCAGTTAAAGGTTTTTTTGTAGTTACTTTTGTAGCCATAATTTTTCACTCCTTTTCGTTACTTACTAATTTTAACAACTATTTTTTTGTTTGTCAAACAATACTTGTTATTTTATCCCTAAATTTGGGAATTTTTTTTCTACTTTGGGGTTAGGAAAGTGCTTGTCTAAAAGTTTGTCAATTTTGGAATTGGCTTTTTTCTTTTTTTTGCGGTTGGCATATCTTTTAATGATTAGACTGGTAAGTATGATATCAAAAATGAAAAAAATCGTAATGATAATACTAATTTTAAAACCTAAGTCATTATTTAAAAAAGACCAAAAACGTAAGTAGATAGGAAATAATAGTTTAATCCAAAGAATAGATAGTATTCCCCAAGCAATAGAATATGGCCATGCAATTTTTTGACCATGGTAACTCCATGTATAAGTACTAAAACACTTTTCTTGGAATAACGCACAAAGATATTCAAAAATAGTTCCTATGATCATACTGATAAGAAAAAGAAAGAAGATATTTAGATTACGAATTTTAAAAAGAGTTAAAGTAATTAAAGTCAAGCCGATACCATAAATGGGTTTTAAAGGACCAAACCAAAGACCAGGTTTACTTAAAAATTCACCTTTTTTGATTAAATGTTCTAAAAATTCGATGATGTAACCTAAAATAGATCCCAGAAGAAATAGCCAAATAAAGTGCAGAAATAATTCTTTTTGTAACACATGACTCACCATTAGTATTATGGTTAATTTTTGTGAAAATATTTGTTTATTTATGTTATACTTAGGAGGGAGAAAAGAAAATGATTGGACCATTAAAAATTACGACTGATTATACATTGTTACAAAGTTTGATTAAGATACCTGACTTAATCTCTTTTTTGCTAACCCAAAATATTAAAGTTTGTGGTATTTGTGACGATAATTTAGGTGGTTCATTGGAATTTTATACAGCGTGTAAGTTAAATAATATTAAACCTGTGATTGGCTTACACGTAGAAATTGATGAAAACAGTTTGTATCTATATGCCAAAAATTATTTAGGGTATCAAGAATTGATTAAAATAAATACTTGTAAAGAGGAAGAAACTTTAGATTATAATGTTTTGAATAATTGTCATAATATTATAGTTATATTGCCTTATGCTAGTAGAAAGTTGGCATCAGCCTTAAAAGATGAAGTTTATTTTGGTTTTACTAGTGAATTAGAAAAAAAAGAATTATTAAAATTTACTAAACAAATAGTTTATGTGGAAGATATAAGAACTTTAAAAGAAAAGGAAATACCTTATACAAAATATTTGGATTATTTAAGAAATGATGAAAAAAATATTAAATATAATTGTTATCAAAATATCGATGATCCTGGTGTTTTGGAAGAAGTAATAGTTAAATTAAATGTAGAAATTCCTACTGATAAAAGATATATTCCTAAGTATTGTGATAATTCTGGTGATTATTTAAAATCATTAGCAAATCGAGGTTTATATAAACGTTGTGGTGGCAAGGTTTTAGCCAAGTATCAAGAAAGACTAGATTATGAATTAGATATAATTAAGAAGATGGGCTTTGTCGATTATTTTTTGATTTGTTATGATTATGTCTTGTTTGCTAAAAAAAATAAAATTATGGTGGGACCTGGTAGAGGATCGGCGGCCGGTTCCTTAGTTTCTTATGTTTTAGGAATAACTGATATTGATCCTATTAAATATGATTTGTTATTTGAAAGATTTTTGAATCCGCAAAGAGTTACGATGCCTGATATTGATGTTGATTTTGATGCTTTAAAAAGAGAAGAAGTAATTAATTATGTGCGGGAAAAATATGGCAAAGAAAGGGTTGCTTTAGGCCTTACTTATAG
>CAKOMU010000057.1 GCA_934096755.1 uncultured Bacilli bacterium | reverse complement strand
GATGAACCACCTTGAGCCACAAAATACGCATAAGTTGCTCCGATTACAACCAGTATCAACGTTAATACTGCCACTATCGATAAAACAAGTGTTTTCTTATTGTCTAAATTAATTTTTTTCATAAATAAAAAACATCTACCTTTCTAGGGGCCTCTACTATATATAAATATATTAACACACTTACTTTGATCACGCAAGTACTTTAACTTACTTTGAACATAAAATTTAATCACTAAAAAACACAGATTACACTTCTGTGTTTTCAAAACAACTACACTCATTATTCATTAATTAATTTATTTTAAACCAAATATAACAAAACTTAAAAATACAATATATAGAATTAATACTATCCAACCATTTATCATATCTTTTTTAGTACTTTTATTAGGTATACCTATAGCCATAGCCGCTAAATATCCTCCAATAAGACCTCCAATATGAGCCGCATTGTCTATACCAGATAAAGAAAAACCAATCAATAAATTTAATAAAATGATAGGAACAATTTGATATCTAATCGCATTACTTAAATATAATCTATAATGATATCCAAAATAAAGTAATGCTCCCATCAAACCAAATATAGCTCCACTTGCTCCAACTGAAACAATACTATTTTCAGCAAATACTAAAGACAGTAAACTAGCTGTAATAATGCTAACTAAATAAATAAAAAGCATCTTATACTTACCAATAAATGTTTCCACTTGTGTTCCAATAACAAGTAAAGAATACATATTGACAATTAAATGAATAAAACCAACATGTAAAAATGCACAGGTAAATAGTCGCCAGATTTGTCCTTGTTGCACCAACAATAAATTATTAGCTCCTAATTTAACTAAAGTATTTACATCAAACATAAAGAAATTCTTACTAATAAAAGCACTAATAATATACATTACCACACATAATAAAACTATAATATTAGTAAAAACTATTTTTTTAGGAGCAAATACTTTATTAAACAATTCATTTTCATGTTCTGTTTTGGCATTAATATCGTTTGTAACATTTATAATTAATTCTAACTCATCCTTAGATTCCATTAAATTATTTTTCATATCAGGAAAAGCCTCATTTATTTCTGGATTTTTTTTCAATTCATTTAAACTATTAACACTAATAGTTTCTATATTATCATTATCAGTTTTATCTACTTTTTGACTCATATCCAAACATATATTTAAAGCATTTACTTTCCAACACAAAGTCTTTTTTTTAATTTGTTTCATAATATGTTTCATCTTAAACACATCAAATTTATACTGTTCTTCATTAATAATAGAATTACAACTAATTCTAATAATTCTATAAGGTCCATTCAAATTTTCCAACCATATCTCATCTTTAACTCCCTGAACATGTATTGGGGCATAATCTTGTTTTGTCACAAAATAATGAACCAAGCTCATCATAATTTGATCGTTTTTACGAATCATTACTGAAGCCATCTTCATCTCTCCTCGTTCTAATATTTTACAATAAATCATATATTTAGTAAAGAGGTGGCCCATGTACCAATATATTCTTTACACCATATCTTTATTTTTGGTCGTCAAAATAATTTTAAAATTAAATCAAAAACATTTAATTGACAACTCAATTTTGTTCTTTATTCTATCTAATTATCTTCTTAATTTTTCAACCACTCTATTCTTATACTACTACACTAATTACATTTTAGCGTTCCTTAGTTCTTTTTTTCTTCTCATTTTCAGTTTTTGTCTTTTTAAAGAAATAAAAAGACACTTAAAACATATTCCTATTCTTTACTTTCCGTACTATTTATTTACCATTTACTTTTTCTTATTATCTTTAGTTAATCTAATTCATCAATAAATTTTTGCATATATTCTGGTAAATCTTTTCTAAATTCCAACACTTCTTTAGTTATAGGATGTGTAAACCGAAGATAAGCCGAATGTAAAAACTGACCAAATTCCGTCGCACTTTTTTTTCCATACACGGGATCATTAAAAACCGGATAACCAATGTAAGCCATATGCACTCTAATTTGATGTGTTCTTCCGGTTTCTAGAACCAATTTTACTAATGTATATTTACTAAATCTTTTAATAACTTCTAAATTAGTTCGAGCTGATTTTCCATCTTTTCGAATACACATATGGTCAAATCTTTTTTTATCCCTTCCAATCGGTGCATCAATATAAGCTTTTTCTTGAGGAAATACACCATCCAAAAGAGCCACATATTCTCTATATACTCTTTTATGTTTAAAATCATCAGCTAATATTTCGTGCGCTTTATCATCTTTTACTACAATCATAAGACCACTAGTATCTTTATCTAAACGATGCACTATTCCTGGTCTAAATTCTTCTTTATCACTTAAATTTTTCGTATAATTAATTAACCCATTAACTAAAGTGTTATTTTTATTTCCATTACCAGGATGTACTACCAACCCACTTGGCTTATTAATAACCATCAAATAATCATCTTCATAAACTATATCTAAAGGAATATTTTGGGCTTCTAAAACATTTGGTTTAATAAATCCATCTTTAACTAAAATAACATCATTTTCTTTAACTAAATAACTAGGTTTGACTTTTTTATCATTAACTAATACATATTCTTCTTTAATCATCTTAATAATATTTTCTCGACTTATATCAGTATTTAAAGCCAAATATTTATCAATTCTTAATCCACCATCACTTACTTTTATTTCCATAACTATCTTCTCCTTTAAATAATGCATACATGAGAAGTAAAAAACCACCCACAATCGTCATATCTGCTAAATTAAAAATAGGAAAATTATAACTTCCTAGATTCACTTTTATATAATCAATTACATAACCAAGTGTTATTCTATCCCACAAATTACCTAATAAACCGCCATAAATAAGGCCAAAAGTTAATGCATTTCGTTTGCTATTTTTAAATTTTTTTTGATATTCCCATATAAAAACAAACGCTAGTAACGAAACAACAATTAAAAATAACCTTGCTCCCATAAAGGTACTCCAAGCTGCTCCTTTATTATAAACTTTAGTTAGATAAATAAAGTTAGGGACAATTGTTTTTAAAAAACCATAGTAAAAAGACTTATTAATAATTATCTTAATAAGTTGATCCAAGAAAAAAATCACCAATCCAATTACTAAACTTTTCTTTTTCATGCCTCTATCTTAACACAAATTTCATTTATTTACCAGTATACAATCTGTACCAATTTTCACTATATCGCCAAAATTAAAAGTTATTTCACTATTTTTTAAAACTTTACGAAACATTTTTTTATCTTCCGCCACAAAATTAACCACTAATCCATCACTATTAACCATTGCATCAACAATTCTTCCTAAATTAACACCTGTTTTCATACTTATGATATCTTTATTTTGCAATTCACTTATATACATATTATCACCATTTAATTATATGACTATTTAATCAATTTTCTTACATTTTCAATTGCACTTTTTTCAATACGTGATACTTGAGCTTGACTAATACCTAAATTTTCCGCAATTTCAATTTGGGTTTTACCAACAATAAATCTTTCTAATAAAACATCCTTTTCTCTACTTTTAATTTTTAATAAAGCTTTTCGCAAAGAAATAATCATATCTTTATCACTATTTTTATCTTTAATATCTGCAATTTGATCAAATAAATAAATAGTATCGCCACCATCATTATAAATTGGTTCAAAAATACTAGCAGGATCTCGCATAGCATCCATCGCATAATTAACCATGTATTCATCTATTCCCAAAGACTTTGCAATTACACTCCCTGGAGCTTCCACACCATGTTCCAACATATAATCATCTTTAAATTTAATTATTTGATACGCCAAGTCTTTTGTACTTCTACTCACTCTTAATGCCATATTATCTCTTAAATATCTTTTTATTTCACCAATAATTAAGGGAACAGCATAAGTCGATAATTTTAAACCATAACTGATATCAAAGTTATCAATTGCTTTAATTAAACCAATTACTCCCACTTGAAATAAATCATCTAAATTGACATTGCCTTTATTAAAAGTTCTAAGAATACTCAATACTAACTTTAAATTACCATTAATTAATTTTTCTTTAGCATCTAAATCTCCATTTTTTAATCTTACAAATAGTTCATTCATTTCTTCATTACTTAAAACTTTAAGATTACTAGTATTTATGCCTGTAATATCTACTTTATATTTTGCCATACACTGTATATTCCTTTCTACTTATTTATGGCAAAAACAATAATAATTTATACATTTAAAAGCTATTAAATAATTCTAGTTTTGACATTTAAACATGAAAAAATTCCATTTTTACACCCAAATGGAATTTTAATACTTTTAACTTACAAATTTTTTAGCAATAACAATGACTGGTCTAATGCCAAAATTTTCAAATGTCTTTCCATCTTTATTCCACTCACTACCTGGTTCATAACCAACAATACTTCGATCAATTCCCCCACTTAAATCTACATGATAAACATGAGTAGTAGAATCTTCTACTTTAGTCATAGTCCAATACATTTCATAGGTTTTGAAAGTTTCATGATATTGATCTGGATATAACAAAAATGTATTTTCTTTAATATAAGTATAATCAGCTGGACAACTACCTTCTATAGCTTGACATCTATCTTCATTTTGAACTTCTGTTAACCCTGTAGATTTTATTTCATCAACAGTAATCAATCTTTTTTCTTTCACATTTGTCCAATTAGTGGTTAATTTTCCTAGTTCACTCTCAATTAATGAACCTTTATATTCATTACCATCTTTATAATCATTATTAAAGGCACCCGTACCAATATTTTTTTCAGCAAATAAAGTTACAAATTCTTCATTTTCTGTCGATTGTTTTAAAACATAAAATGCCATTTCTAACGAATTATTTAATTTGACTTTTACTTTATCTCCCACTTCATAAGAATTATAAGTAACTTTTTGATCATCTTCACTCTTTTTATTATCTATCTTTACATCATTAGCATTGCCAGAGTTACTCAATAATTTATCATAAAGAATATATCCTCCTAAAAGCAATACTAAAACCAATAATACACCAATAACTACTAATAAACCATTTTTATTTTTGGATATCTCGCTTTGTTTATTCATTAACTTATCATCCTTTCCTATTCTAATTATATCATAC
>CAKOMU010000056.1 GCA_934096755.1 uncultured Bacilli bacterium | reverse complement strand
CCATAACCCATTTTTTTTATAAACGTTGATTAATTTTGAAATTTTTTCCTTCATGTTTTCCCATTCCTTACTACTCTATCATAACAAATCCCCTAACAAAGTGCAATTAATTACATTGAAAAAGATTAGGTTTTATTATATACTTATAAAGAAGTAAGGAAGGTCGCCATGAAAATTGCAATTTTTACCGATGCTTATGAACCCCACATCTCTGGTGTTACCACAAGCATTAAAATGTTAAAAGAATCTTTAGAAAAGATGCATCATACAGTTTATATCGTCACTGCCAATTTAATAGACAATAAGTTTTTTTATGACGAAAAAAATAAAATAATCTATTTACCTGGAATTAAGACTGGCATCTACAACACAAAATTAACTAGTATTTATTCTCATAAAGCAATGAAAATAATTAAAAATTGGCATTTAGATATCATCCATTCTCAAACCGAATTTAGCATTGGTTATTTTTCACGTCTTGTAGCTCATAAATTGCATATTCCAGTTGTTCACACTTATCACACACTATATGAAGATTATGTTTATTATGTCACTCACGGTCACTTTGATAATTTAGCACAAAAATTAGTAGTTAAAATGACAAAATATTATTGTGAAAAAAAATGTACAGAATTAATTGTTCCTACTGACAAAATAAAGGATTTATTTGAACAAAAATATCATATTACCAAAAAAATAAATGTTATACCAACGGGTATTGACATTGACAGATTCAAAAAAAATAAAAAAACTCTACAAAATGTTAAACTTATCAAAGAAAAATATCATGTTAAAGACGATGAATTTATTATAGGTTCAGTTGGTCGTATCGCTAGCGAAAAAAGTTTTGATCAACTACTAAAAAATACCAAAGAACTTTTAAATATGAATCCTAAAATTAAAGTCATGCTAGTCGGCGATGGACCAGAATTAGACAATTTAAAATCTTTAAGTAAAAAACTAAATATTCAAAATCATGTCATATTTACAGGAAAAATACCCTATGATGAAGTACCTAATTATTTTAATACATTTGATGTTATTTCTTCATTTTCTAAAACAGAAACTCAAGGTCTTACAATCATTGAAGGTTTGGCAGCGAGCAAACCAACAATTTGTATAAATGACACCAGTTTTCAAGCCATGATTGAAAATAATTATAATGGTTATTTATTTAAAAACGACGATGAATTTAAAAAATATATTTTAAAACTAGCAACAGATAAACAACTTTACAAAAATATGGCCCTCAATGCTTTAAATAGTACCTATCGATACTCTAAAGAAGTTTTTGCAGCAGAAGTTTTAAAAGTTTATCATCAAGCTATTGAAAAAGGAAATGCTTAAAAAATCGCATTTCCTTTTTTATAACATTTCATCTAATATTTTATTTTTATTTTTCAGCAAATTAATCAATTCATCAATTTCACTTTCTGTATTATAAAAATATAAACTAATTCTTAATGTATTATTTACACCAGTAGCATTTTTTAAAATTTTGGCACAATGATTACCAGCCCGAACACAAACATTATATTTATTTAAATAATAAGCAACATCTTGACTAAAAATACCTTCCACATTAAAAGCCACAACACCACTATCTGCCTCTAAATTAATTATATCAATATGAGGTATACTAACCAATCTCTCAATTAAATAATTTCGTAAATGTAGTTCTCTTTCATGAATATTTTGAATTCCTACTTTATTAATGTACCTAATTGCTTCTCCCAAGCCTATAACTCCTGCAATATTGGGAGTTCCAGCTTCTAATCTAGTTGGTAAATCTTTTAATATAACTGAATTAACATCATCAAAAGACTCATTCATACCCCCACCTAAATTCACGGGTTCCATCTCTTCCAGTAATTCTCTTTTACCATATAAAACACCAACACCAGTAGGGCCTAACATTTTATGTCCTGAAAAGGCTAAAAAATCAACATCTAAATCTTGTACATCAGTTTTCATATGAGGTACACTTTGTGCCCCATCCATCACAACAAAAATATTTCTCTCATGTGCTATTTTAGTAATCTCTTTCATCGGTCTAATATCCCCAACCACATTGGTAATACCAGCAAGAGCAATAACCTTAGTAGCAGGAGTAATACTTTTTAAAACATTATCAACTGTAACATGTAAGTTTTCATCTAAAGGAATAAAATTTACTCGACAACCAAAATCTTTGGCCAATCTAAACCATGGTAAAACATTTGACGCATGTTCACTAGTAGTTATTAAAATTTCATCTTGACTTTCAACAATATTAGCAAAAAAACCGGTAGCAATCATATTCAAACTATCTGTCGTTCCGCTAGTAAAAATAATTTCTTCTTTACTCTTAGCATTAATGAAATTCATTACTTCTTCACGAGCATTTTCATATTCCACATCTACTTTAAAGGAAATATCATAATCTCCCCGATGAGCATTAGCACTATAATTTTCATAGTAATCTCTTATTTTATCAATTACACATTGAGGCTTTAAGCTAGTAGCACCATTATCTAAGTATATAATATCTTGTTTAAGCATTGGAAAATCTTCTCTATTCATATTATACCTCTTTTCTCTTAATACATTATATTCTGTAAAACCAAAGTTACTTATAACAAAAGCCTTGTCCACATTTCTTTAACTTTCCCTATTATACAATATTTATCCACAAATAACAATTATAGAATTGACTTCCCATCATTTATTTTTTATAATGTTTACAAGAGAACATCTTTTTTTCATATTTTACCAAGTACATAATACTTTGATGTTCTCAAAAAAAGGACACAGCATCACACTGTGTTCTTTTTTTTATTTAATCGATCATTAACATTAAAAGCTAAAATACTATATAAAATAGAAACTAAAGGGACACTTAACAACATACCAAGAACGCCATTAATACTAGCTCCTACTGTAACAGCCACAAAAACCCAAATCCCTGGCAAACCGACTGATTTACCTACCACTTTTGGATAAATTAAATTACCTTCAAATTGTTGTAAAACGATGATAAAAAGCACAAAGATAACAGCTTCTAAAGGACTAACCATAAATATTAAAAATGCTCCTAGGCCAGTACCTATAAATGCACCAAATACTGGTATTAAGGCCGTAAACCCTACTAAAATGGAAATCGTCGTTGCATAAGGTAATCTTAAAATAATCATACCAATAAAACAAAGAATTCCAATAATACATGCTTCTAAACATTGTCCAGTGACAAAATTAGTAAATACTTTATTAGATAGTTTCCAAATACTTTCACTCTTTTTTACAAATTTATCTGGCATATAAGCTTTTAAAACTTTTTTTACTTGTCCCATAATTCGTTCTTTTTGCACTAATAAATATATAGCAAATACAAAAGCTATAATGATATTAATAAGTCCACTTAACACGTTACTAGCTATACCTAAAGTAATAGCTACAATTTGATCTTTATTATCTTTAATATAAAGAGACATATTATCCCCAAAGTCTTTTAAAATTGCACTAACATTAGTTATAACGCCACTATCGATATGTAATTTTTCCAATATACTCTTTATTTCTTGAGTATAACTAGGAATATTATTCGCTAATACTTCCAAAGTATTTTGCACATTTGGCACTATCATCACTAATAAAAGCGTTAAAAAGCTAATTACTAACCCTAAAGCAAGCAATAAACTAATCAATCTTTTATGAGGCCAATTCACTTTTTTTAACCATTTAAATTCAATTACATTCATTAGTACATTAAGTACATAAGCTATCGCTATTCCTATCAAAAATGGTAAGAATAAATTAAAAATATACTTAACTACAGCAAATATTTCTTTAATATAAACAAATCCAAAAATTAAACAAACCGTATAAAGTATTATCAATAAGATTTCTTTTTTATTAAATTTCATTTTATTTTAACCCACCTAAAAAACTTGTAACATCATCCATTTCATAAACAGCCATTTGTAAATTATTATTCACTGTTTTGATTACCAACAGTTCATTTTCACTAAAATCTTTAAAAGTTAACTTATAATTAACTCCATTTTGATCACAATTGACATTAATATCATATTTGCTCTGATAACCAGTGACCTTAGGATCGTCAACTCTCTTACTATTATAAATTTTATCAATTAAACCAACCATTGATTGTTCTAAAATATCACCATTTAGAAAAGAACTTAAACTATTATACTCATAAATCCACATATCACTTAACACAAAATCTTTACTACAATAATTACCACCTACATAGCTTATATTGACATCTTTCAAATATTTACTATCTTTTATATCATATTGAGTTATTGTAATATTATTCTCTTTATCGTAATAATATATGCCATAACATTGATCTAATTTACTTAAATAACTCTCTTTAGCTTGCTCTAAATAATCTTTAGAAAGAACCGTCTTAAAATTTAAATCTAAACCATCCAAATCACTAGTTAAATACATAAATCTTTTTAAAGGTATGCCTTCACCTTCCATCAATTCTCCTTTAAACTTATCATAAATAAATGTTTTATTTATAAGCAAAAAGAAGGCACCAGCAATAAAAAGAAAAATAATGATAACTTTTATCAACCCTAAAATTGTTTTCATAAACTAAACCTCAACTAAAGAAAGATTAACTCTATTTTTCTCTTTATCAACTTCACAAACATAAACATCAACAATATCGCCGACTTTCACAATATCACTTGGATGTTTAACAAAATCTTTACTCATCTTTGAGATATGCACTAAACCATCATCATGAAGCCCAATATCGACAAAAGCCCCAAAGGCTGTGACATTTCGAACAGTTCCTTGTAATTTCATTCCTAATTTTAAATCATTAATATCTAAGACATCACTTCTTAAAATCATTTGTTGAATCTCATCACGGGGATCTATAATACCATTTACTAAATTTCTTTTAATCATATCCCATTTATCCACAGAAATATTATATTTTTGATAATCATTAATGTTATTGAGTAATTCAGCCATTCTACTAGTTCCAATTAGATTAATATCGATATTATGATCTTTTAAAATGGCTAGAACTAAAGCATAATCTTCTGGATGAATATTGGTTTTATCAAGAGCTTCTCCATCAAGTATTCTTAAAAATCCTGCCGCTTGTTCAAAGACTTTTTCATCTACACCAGTTACTTCTTTTAATTCTTCTCTGGATTTAAACTTGCCATGTTTTTTACGATAATCTAAAATTTGTTTAATAACCTTTTTATTTAAACC
>CAKOMU010000055.1 GCA_934096755.1 uncultured Bacilli bacterium | reverse complement strand
GCTCACAATAATATCCTTTTCTTTAAATCCGGCTTCACTTGCTGGAGATTTCTTTTCCACACTAGCAACAATTACACCACTTGTTAAATTAGATTCCTTAATTAAATCATAATATTGATATGAATAATATGCTTTCGTCAAATCTAACATGCCAATACCTATGTAAGGATATTCTGTTGATTCACCATTAATAATTTGTTCTGCTTTAGTTAAAGCATTTTCAATTGGAATAGCAAAGCCCATTCCTTCAACTCCACTACTTACTAATTTTAATGATGTAATACCAATAACTTCCCCATTAGAATTACACAAAGGTCCACCACTATTACCAGAATTAATCGCTGCATCAGTTTGTAAAACTTTCATAACATAATCATTTTGACTAGAACTATCTAAAGAAACTTCTACCATACGATCCTTTCCTGAAACAATTCCTCTCGTAACAGTCCAAGAATAAGCACTATCAAGCGGAGCACCTACTGCAAATGCTGTATCACCTACACGTGTATCTTCGCTTTTACCAAGTTCAGCTACTTTAATATCATCTGTACTTTCCAAAGATAAAACAGCTATATCTGCATATTGATCAGATCCAACTACTTTAGTTTCTAATACTTTGCCATCAGTAAAAGTAACTGTTACTTTATTTCCACCATCAATTACATGATGATTCGTTAAAATATAATAAGTATTATTATCTTTCTTATACACAAAACCAGTCCCAGATGCTGTATAAGCTGTATCTTTATATGTTGAAACTACTACTACTGAATCATATACTTTTTCTACTGCATCCGCAATACCAGTATCAGTCACAGTCACATCTTTTTCTACTTTCGTAATATTTTCTGTAATACTAGTGGGCAAAAAATACACTACCGCGTACATCACCAAGCAACCTACAAAAAATATAATTAAATAATTAATTATTTTTTTAGAATTATTATCCTTTTCTTCCATCATTTCTCTAACCTCACTATATCTTTATAATTATTAGGAAATCCCATCTCATGTAAAACTTTTTCTATTTTTATTACATGTAGTTTTCCCGAAAGACGGTCCAGTTCATAACCAACTTCATTAATAAATAAACTAAAATTATCTTCATCCAACAATTGTTTTAAAATGATAACTAAAGCAAATAAATCATTTTTTCCATATATATATTCCCCATCTATTATAGGTATATACAGTTCCTGATGAAATTTAGTGTCATTTATTTCTTTTTGAGTTCTATTAATATAACAAATATCTTCATGAGCACACAAGTTACGATAATTAGCCACTATTGGTAAATAAGTTACCATTTCATTGATTTCTAAGCCAAAAGAATCAGCAATTTCTTTTTGATCCTGATACTGTAAAATAGTATACAATTCACCAACAATACCAAAAGATAATACTTTAACAACAACCCAAAGAGGTATATAACCGTAATTAATCAAATAGTGAGCTGTCGCCGTATGCTGTTTACCATTAACACTAATTTGTCTTTTCATCTTACGAATTAAATCATTAACTTGTCTACTTTTTCTTGAATCACGTACAAAATTATGAGGATTTAAATAATTATGTTCTTTAAAACCATGATTTTTACTCATCACATAAGATAAGATACTTTTTAAATTATTTTCTACAATCAAAATATTTTTAAAAATAATATTTCTTAACTGTCTATCAAACAAAAACATTGCATATAATTCTCGAAAAGTTGTCCCATCTATATACGATTTATTATCATCAATTTGCATAAATAAATGACGATATCCACTTATAAAGAAATAATTTTCCCGAAGCAATATAGTTTTTACACTATCAACATCTTCTAACTTTAACCCTTTTTTTTGTAGTATGTCAATCTGTTCATCTAATGTTTTAAATGTCTTTGTCTTCACACTATACCGCCTTTACTTTAAACATTATATCACAAACGACATAATAAATATACTGTAATTTAATGTCTTTAATGTAAACATTTTGTGTTAAAATTATGAAAATTAACTATAATAATGGGCTATTGCTTCAGCTACTATTCTGGCAAAATATTCTTGATATTCGCTAGTTATTAATTTTTCTCTTTCTGTTTTATTAGATAAAAATCCACATTCTATCAACACCCCTTTTTTATTTAATCGTTTGTACATATAAGTGGATGCAGGAATTTTTTTTGCCTCTCTATTTGATTTAATATTATCATTTAAGTAATTTTGAATACTTTCAGCCATTGCTTTATTTTTTTTATTATAAAATACTTGAGGCCCATAATAGCTACCATCCGGTAAATAATTTAAATGGATAGAAATATACATGTCAGTTAATTTATTATTAATAATTTTTATTCGTTCATCAAAATCTCTTTTTTTACGATGATTTTTTACACCATTACTTAAATCATGATCGTTATTTCTAGTCAATACTACACTGGCTCCCATGCTTACTAGGTATTTTTCTAAATATTGACTAATTTTTAAAGTAATATCCTTTTCATAAATATTTTTATAAAGAGTGCCAGGGTCCAAACCACCATGTCCCGCATCAACTACAATAACTTTTCCTTGTAATGGCAAACTAGCATGGGCAGAAAAAGACGAACAAAGTAGAATTAATAAGCCAGTTACAAGAATTATATTTTTATAATAATTTTTCATAATTAATTTTATGTAATTCATATTAATTCTTTTCATTTTTCTGTAAATAAAAAAGCAAATGTATTATTTATAGACATTTGCCTAATTATAACCATGATATCAGTATTCAGTTGGAAAACTTGGATAACCATTTATATAAAAATTAAAAATATCATTAAGAATATGCACACACGTTTCATAACTATTATTATCTATTAAATTCTTTAACAAATATTTTTCCTTTAAAGTATTCTTTATTTGGTTATATAAATTTTCATATTCACTTGAAGTAATATTTTTTATTTCATTTACTAATTTAGTAAATTCTAAAATTTGATTTGTTTCCCAATTAATTTTTTCATCAACTATTTTTTCTATTTCTTCCAATTGTTCATACAACGATATTGCCAAATAATAAGAAGAACAATCTTCAGTAGTAAACTTTTCATATTCCATTAAATAATACTTCAATTCATCTATCGAATAATTATCTATAGAATTTTTCTGTAAAAGTAAACAACAAGAAGAATCCAGTAAATAGCTTTTTAAAGAAATTTTATTCAATTTAATCGTTTTTTCTATTTGATATACATCACTAGATAATTCAACCAGTTCATTAGCTTTAGTGATGAACGAAAGAATTTTATCATTTATTATTTTTTCAAACTTTTTCACTTCTGCATCTGCATTTATAATTTTTGTCATATAATCATAATTCATAACAAGCTCCAATCTATTTTAAAATATTTAACATAACCAAAAATAGTGCTCCAATTATAAAACCAATAATTAAGATTAGTAATAACAAACTTACAAATCCACCAGAAGCTCCCAAACTTTCACTATTCAAATTTTTCACTAATTTTTTTACCTGATTTTTTTCTAACCTTTTTTGTTGTTCTTTTATTTGTTTAATGGTCATATTTTTTTCTTTTATTTGTTGCGCTATTTGAATTTCAGCAGCACTTCTTTTTGTAAAACTTACAAGTTTAACTTCAGGGCCTCTAATAATTTTTGTTTGAGAAATATTTTCTTGAGATTGTTTTTTATTCTGTATTTCAACTTTATTTATCCAATTATTGAAATCAGTAATATCTTTGTTTATTCTTTGACTATTATCTTTTCTAGCCATTTCACTGATTTTTGTATACTTTCCTATATATGCCTCTTTTGTTATCTGCTTATCTTGAAAATAATCACCTGAAATGTTATCAATTACTGTCCATTCACATTCCCTTTTAAACGGAACATCATTAAATATTTTATTATGCTTATCCTGTAATAATTGTTTATATTTTAATATATCATCTTTAGATTTTCCTTGCTGTTCCATATTTCTAACTTCTTCTTTAGATAAATATAAATCTCTTTCACTACATTCCAATTTAAGTTTTATATCTTTTCCATCTAATGTTTTTCCAATCACAATTTGTGACATTTGTTTGTCAAATTCAGCAGTCTCCCTCAATTGTTCAATTTTTTCTGGTGTATAATCAGAACTAAATGTATGATCTTGATCACCAAATACTGTAATTAATCCTGGTGCAAGTCTTTGTAATTCGTTCATAGCTTCCATTACTTTTGCTCTTTTTTCTGGTGCTTCTTGAAGCATTGTTTCATTGTACATAAAATCTACATTTTTAGTTTTTAAATCTTTTATTAATTGCATATTGGGTTCAATAACTTGTTTAACCATATCTTCTAGTGTAATCCCAAACTTTTCTTCCCATACTAATTTAAAATTTTTATCTGTTTTTTTGATTTCAACTAACTCATTAAATAATTCAAAAGATCGATTTTTCCCATCATTTTTAATATTAGAATTAAAATTTATTAAAGATACATTTAATGAGTTCCTTAAGATTTGAATAACTAATTCTTTATCCTTTAATGATAATCCTTTTTTTGATATTTCTTCTGCTGCATTTCTATTAATCATACTCCTTAATCTATAAGAAGCACCTAATTTTTCTGAGAGATTTTGTCCCATAGAACTTATATCGTAATTATAAACATACTCAATTGAATTATTATCATTTAATTTACTACTAACAGTATTTTCATAACCGATAGATCTTAGTACTAATTGAAAATCACCACCAATTGAATTACATTTCTTGATATTTTCTTTAATTTGGTTATTTAAAGCAACCATTTGTTCATAAGTAGAAGAATTAAAATTCTCATAGTCCGTTGTAAAGTAATAAACTATCTTTGAAGAAATTCTTTTTCCTGTTTCTCGCCCAAATTTATCAATACATATTCTTTCAATTTCTTTATACATAGATGGTAATCCTTTAGAAAATCCAATATTTCCAATATCTAGTTCATTTTCAATTGGAAGATTAAGCCCACTTAGTTTTTTATGTAATGCATATCTCATTGCTTTTTCTTTGTTAGTAGAATTGATGTCATTTACCGCCGGTGTACCAATCATTGAATCCTGATATATTTCAAACAAGTTTCTTTTAATAGAATCAATTTGGTCATTTGAATAATTGCCATTAGGTAGTTGTGATATCATATATAAATTTGGAACAGAATCTATCCACTTATTAATTTCTGAAATATTAGAACAATTTATTAAAGATAATGATGTAATCATCAAAGAAGATAAATACATTCCTTGATGATTAGTTTTTAACCCAGTATCTAACTCATTAGGATTTAATGAAAAATGTATACTTTCCATTTTTTCTAACTCAAATGTTAATTCTTTATCAATATCTTCAATTGTTTTTCCACTATTTACATAAATTGCAATCGCCTTTTGCCTTAATTTTTCAGATACTAAACCTGGATATTTTGAATTTGTAACATCTATTTTTGAATTAATTAAATTTACTAAATTCTGGTAATAATTTTCATTAGACATAAAAATCAACTCACTTTAAAATCTTATCCTATAAAAATATTATAGCATTCATTTACTCGTTTGACTATTTTTTTAATGTATTATTTTACCAAAAGCAATTTAAAAAAAGTAATAATTAAAACTTATTAAAAATCTTAATTATTACTCATTATTATTATTTTTCAAAAGTTGTTTTTTTATAAATTTATCAAAAACATACAAAATTGCTGGCAACACAAATACAGTTGT
>CAKOMU010000054.1 GCA_934096755.1 uncultured Bacilli bacterium | reverse complement strand
CCATAAAAAAATTGACTAAGTGCAAGTACTTCTGTATAATTATAGTAAAGTATGATTAAGTCAAAATAACACATACTAAATAATATTTAGAGGTTTTAAAAATTGATGGTATCATAGTTTTATTTATAGAAATAAAAGTGGTAAAGGAAGTGTAGTTGTGAAGTCTCAAAGTGATAGTAAAAAAGGGAAGAAAAAACTAATAATATTATTGTTATTATTGATAATATTTATAATATTGTGGTTTTTCTTAAGACAAAGAATAGGATGGAAAGTAGATTATATAGATGGAATAAAATATAATCATTACGATACGGTATTGAATTTGGATAATAGTAATAAATATTCAAATTTATATAAATTTGAAGTAAGTGCAAAAGATGAAGACGAAGTAGCATATCGAGTGTACTTAACGAGTGAAGATGAGTTATCAAAAATAAAAGATGACAATATCAAAATAAGTATCAAGAAAAATGGAGAGTATATCGTCGAAGATGAATACTTGTCAAATTTAAGTGGATTTGAATTAGATACATCAAATGGATATTATAACTTGTCATCAGCAACAATTAAAGGCAAAGATAAAGATCAGTTTGAAGTAAAAATATGGGTAGATACGAAGAAAAATAATACAAATAAGAAGTACCAATTTGATGTAAAAGTGTATGAAGTCAAAAAAGGCGATGTCAAAACAGTAGATATCAACTTAGATGCAAATGGTGGAAAGTTGAGCCAAAGTAAGATAAATATCTTAGAAACGGGAAAATACGGTAAATTACCAACACCGACGAAGGAAGGCTATACTTTTATAGGGTGGTATACAGAAAAAACAGGAGGCACTCCAGTAGGAGAAACGGACAGTTATCAAAGTATAAAAGCAAAAACACTATACGCAAGATATGAACAAGCAAAATACACAGTAATAATAAATCCTAATGGAGGAAAATATGAAGGAAGCACAAAAGTGTATGCTCTTTATGGAGAAGAAATAACATTAGGAAAAATAAGTAAAACAGGAAGTACATTTAATAAATGGACGAGTGATGCCAAAATAAGTAATAATAAAGTAAAAATAACGGGAGATACAACGATCAAAGCAAATTGGACAGCGAATAAATATGTATTAACAATTAATCCAAACGGAGGAGTGTATAACGGAAAAGAAAATGTTCAATCAATGCAAGTAGAGTATTTAGCAGGAAAAAAGATTAGTACACCAACAAGAGAAGGCTATACGTTTACAGGCTGGATAGTAGATGGAAGTGGAACATATAGTAATGGAATATATAAATCTGGATTGGGAACGACAACATTAACAGCAACTTGGAAAATAAAAAGTTATAGAGTAAGGTTTGATGTAAATGGAGGGTCCAATCAAGTAGAAGAAAGATATATAGAGTATAATAAAGAACTAGGTGATTTAATAAGCCCAAGTAAAGTTGGTTATACATTTGAAGGCTGGTATGATGGCGAAACAAAAGTAGATAAAAATAGCAAGATTACGAGTGATGTAACATTAAAAGCCGAGTATACAAAAAATACATATAAGTTAAATATAGATCCAAATGGTGGAAAATATGATGGAAATAGTGATGTTGTAGTAGAAAAAATAAAATATCAAGAAAATATTACAATAAAAGAACCAACGAGAGAAGACTACTTGTTTGCAGGATGGGAAATTAGTGAAGGCGATTATAAACTAGAAGATAATAAATTTACGATCGGTGCTAATGATATAACAATCAAAGCAAAATGGCTAAAAGATGACTTTGCGTATATAGTAAAACATTATCAAGAAAATCTAGATGGAAAAGGTTACACTTTAGTAGATACAGATAGTTATTATAATATAAAGAGTAAAACAGAAGTAACGGGAGCATTGAAAAATTATGCTGGGTTTAAAGCTCCAGAAGCAAAAACTATAACAATTTCTACAAATAATGAAAAGAATATAATAGAATACAAATATCAAAGACTAGCATATAACTTAACAATAGACCCAAATGGTGGTGAATATGCAGGAAGTAAAGATATAGAAGAAAAGAAAAATAATAAATATGAAAGTGAAATAAAAATCAAAAAACCAAGTCGAGAAGGTTACAC
The DNA here is from genome assembly GCA_934096755.1 of uncultured Bacilli bacterium. Classification (GTDB taxonomy): domain Bacteria; phylum Bacillota_I; class Bacilli_A; order RF39; family UBA660; genus Onthocola_B. Next base: position 3,655 of record CAKOMU010000054.1, on the reverse strand, counting down.
ATTTACTGGATGGGAACAAACAGGTCCAGGAGTTATGAGTAGTTTAGTAGATGAAGCAACACTAAAGATTCAAGCTGGAGATATTAATTTAAAAGCATTGTGGAAAGCAAATAAATATCAAGTGACATTTGATGCCAACGGAGGAGTAATCACAAGTGGCAAAAAAGAAGTAACGTATGATGAAAAATATGGTAATTTAGAAACACCAACAAAAGAAGGATATACATTTAATGGTTGGTATACGAAAAAAGATGGTGGAGAAAAAATTACAAGTGAAGATATAGTAAAAATTACGAAAGATGTAACGTTGTATGCGCAATGGACAATCAATAGTTATGAATTAACAATTGATCCAAATGGAGGAACGTATAATACATCAGGAGAAACGCAAAAATTCACTTTAAATTATAATCAAATAATGCGAGTATTAAAACCAGTACGAGTAGGATATACATTTGTAAGTTGGAATTTAGAAGGCAAAGGAAGTATGACGAGTTTGGTAGATGAAGCAACATTTACAACCGGAGCAGGAGATACTAAATTAACAGCAGATTGGCAAATCAATGTCTATGCAATAAAATTTGATGCCGATGGAGGCACAGTAAATGAAAGCATGAGGGACATAGAATATAACCAAGCATATGGACAAATGCCAATACCAAGTAAAACAGGATATATATTTGCAGGCTGGTATGATGGAAATGAATTGGTAACAGAACAAACGAAAGCAACAAAAGATACAACTCTTGTAGCAAAATGGAGTGCTAAAGATGTAAGTTTAACCATCAAGTATGGTGATGGAGTAAAACAAGATGATGTTGTAAATAGCAAATATGATAAAACAGTAACGTTAACAAAACCAGTTCGAGAAGGGTATACATTTACCGGATGGAATCTAGTAAGTGGAAATTCAACGGTATTATCATCAACAAGTCAAGATTCAGTTGTAATCATGGGAAGTGAAGATACAGTAGTAGAAGCAACATGGGAAGCAAATGAATATAAAGTTACGTATGAAACTAATGGAGGAGAATTACAAGAATTAGTAAAATATACCAAATATGATAGTAAATATACGTTAGAAACACCAACGAAAGAAGGATATACATTTGCAGGCTGGTATTTTGAAAATACATACCAAAATAAATTGGATGAAAACACAGTTTTAAAAGAAGCCCATGATCATACAATATATGCGAAATGGGAAGCAAATACTTATACTATAACGTATGATTATGATGGAGGAGAAGAAAGTAATAAAAATCAAGAAGTCATTTATAATACGAGTATAGGAACGTTACCAGTAACTAAAAAGGAAGGATATACATTCTTAGGTTGGTATTTAGAAGATAAATTAATAACAGATAACTATATTTATGCATTTAGTAAAAACGTAACAATCAAAGCCAAATGGTCAATATTAAGTTATGAATTAGAAATAGATCCAAACGAAGGAACATACGAAGGAACTACAGCAAGTCAAAAAGGAATCTATGAATATAATAAACAAATAGATATAAAAACACCGACAAGACATGGCTATATATTTACAGGATGGACAATAACAGGCCCAGGCATATTAGTAAATGATAAGTTAACGATGAAAGCTGGAGATACTAAATTAACAGCAGAATGGAAAAAATATGCTGGAAAATTAACAATTAAGTATGAAGATGGAAATACAGCGGATAAAGTGATAGATAATTTAGGTTATGAAGAAACATATACAGTAAATGAACCTGTAAGAGATGGCTATACCTTTACAGGATGGACATTAACAGGAGCTGATGCAAGACTTGCAGATACAACATTTACAATGGGAACAACTGATGCTGTATTAACAGCGACATGGACAGCAAATACATATACATATATAGTTAAACATTATAAACAAAATTTAGATGGAAAGACTTACACATTAATTGAAGCCGATACAAAGGAAGATCAAAGTTTATATGGAACAGATGTAACACCAGAAGTAAAAGATTATGAAGGATTTACAGCACCAAGTAAAAAGACTTTAACAGTAACTTCAAATAGAGAAAAGAATGTAGTAGAGTATAAATATACGAGAAATCAATATAAACTAACAATTGATCCAAATGGAGGATTATATAATGGTCAAAAAGATATCGAAGAAAAAGATGTATATTATGAAGATAAAATAGGATTAGCAATACCTACAAAAGAAGGTCATACATTTACGGGTTGGACAGTTAAAAATGCCAAACTAGTAGATAACTTACTTACTGTAGGTACTAAAGATATCGAAGTAGTAGCAAATTATAAAGCAAATCAATATATGTTAATATATAATACTAACGGAGGAGGAATACCAGTAGGAGGAAAGGTAATAACCTATGGAGAATTAATAGGAGATTTACCAACACCGACTAAAGCTGGATATAACTTTGTAGGTTGGTATAGCGATAGTGAATATAAAAATGAAGTAAAAGAAAGTGATACATTTAAATTCACAGAGCATACAATGATTTATGCAAAATGGGAAAAATGTGATTATAAATTAACGATAGATCCAAATGATGGAGAATATAATAATACAGCCAACCCAACAATCTTAGGAATCAATTTAGGAGATACAACAGCTATTGAAAAACCAGTAAGATATGGATATGATTTTGCTGGATGGACGATCAGTGGACCAGGAGTATTATCATCACTAATAGATGCAGGAACATTTACAGCAGGAGAAGGAAATACAACAATAACAGCAATATGGACACCTAAGAAATTTAGATTGTATTATAATGCAAATGGAGGAGTAGTAAATCCATTATCTAAAGAATTGACATTTAATGAAGAATATGGCGTATTAGATATACCAAATAAAAATGGATATGTTTTTGATGGCTGGTATACGGAAAAAGATAACACAACAAAAGTAACAGAAAATGATATCTTGATTACAGAGGGAGATAAGCATGCTTATGCTCATTGGACAATAGATAATTTCCGATTGACCGTTGATCCAAATGGAGGAGTATGGACTGATGAAAATCAAGAATATAGAACTCCACAAGAATATAGATTAGATTATCAAAGTACTAAAGAAATAAAAATGCCAAGTAGAGTTGGTTATACATTTACAACATGGAATTATGTAGGAAATCAAACCGATTCAAAAATGAGTAGTATGATAAGTGATGCAACATTTACAATGGGATATGAAGATATAACATTAAAAGCATTGTGGGAAGCCAATAAATATACAATTGTCTTTGATCCACAAGGAGGTAGTGTAACAGATAATCATAAAACAGTAACCTATGATGAGTTATATGGATCATTACCAGTGGCAACAAAAGAAGGATATACTTTTGAAGGTTGGTATACAGATAAAACGAATGGTGAAAAAGTATTAGATACAGATACTGTAAAAGTAACAAAAACAACAACATTATATGCAAGATATACACAAAATGAATATATAGTGACATATGATGCTGTTGGAGGAACTTTAAAAGAGCTAGAAAAAACAGTAACATATGATAACAAGTATGGTGAGTTAACAGAGCCAACAATGACTGGTTATACATTTAAGGGTTGGTATTTAGATGCTGCTTATAATAATAAAGTAGATGAAAAAACAGTAGTTAAGACTGCAAGTAATCATACACTTTATGCTAAGTGGGAA
>CAKOMU010000053.1 GCA_934096755.1 uncultured Bacilli bacterium | reverse complement strand
TTTGTTTGAGAGGTTAAGTTAAAAGGAAATCAATTAATGTAGTTAAATTAATGCAAGATAATAAAAATCTTAAAAATATGATAAGAAAAGATAACACAGAAGAAAGAAGATATTCCAATAAAGTAAAAAGTTTTGTTGATACCTATGTAGTTCCTAAATTTAAAAATATTGATTTAAGTAATATCAATTACAGAGATGAGGTAATATTTCAAGCATTTGAAATGACATTTTTGTTGGATGACATAACTCTTGAGAATACTCCCGAACCCGTTTTAATGAGTAAATCAGAGGTTGGTTTTTTGCATAGTAATGATGTTAAACTTAAAGCAAAAATGGGTAATCGTATAGCAAAGCAAATTGTTAGAATTAATACTTATGACGAAGAAAAAGAAAAATACATTGAAATTTACATCAACCCAATATTAAAAAAACTTGTTAATGAAAATGTTATTGTTTATGATAAAAATGCTTTAGATAATAAAACAAAAATAGCAAATAAAAAGATGGATAATTTAGTAAGTAAATTTATTGATGATATTTTAAGTCATACCAAGTGGTTTGTTTTTTTTGAAAGAAAGTATGGAGAAGATTACATAAAAGAATGTGATATTATTTTTGGAAATGATATTGAAATTAAAAGAAATTTTGCCGAAATATTTTATGATTATGTAAAAGATAACATTGATAGTATTGATTTTAAAAATCTTAAGAATATTAACTTTGCAGAGGAGGCTGCGAGAGCTAACTTGATTGAATTGGTTTAGCTCTTTTTATTTGCTATAAATACTTTGGTATTAAAGATAATAGTACTTTAATTTAATCATTTAATAGTATTTTATTAAAATAAAAAAGATGTAGCTATTACATCTTGTCGTCATCGTTTGATAAGTCTTGAAATAAGTCTGTGATATGAATTCCTAAAACTTTTGATAAATGGTATAAGCTACCAACTGATATTGTTTGAAATACCTTATCACTTTCTAAATTGCCTATAAAACTTAAAGCATAATTACTTGCCTCTGCTAACTTTTCTTGGGTGTATCCCTTGAGTTTTCGTTGTTTTTTTAAATTTTGTCCAATTACATAATAAATGTAATTTTCGTCGTTTTTGTCGATTTTCACTGCTAAAACACCTCTAAAATAATTATCTCAAAAAGAAAATAATAATTTTATCTATCGTTCGTAGATAAAATGTGGTATAATTGGTGTGAAGGAGAAATAGAAAAATGAAAAAAATAAAATCAATAATATTATGTGCAATATTGTTATGTTGTGTTTGTGGATGTGAAAAACAAAAAGATAAAGAAAGCTCTTTAATTGGTTACATAAAGGAACAAAATTTAAAATTGTATGGTAACAACGAAACCTTTAGCTGTAATTTATTAAGTGAAATACAAAGTGATGATATTAAAGAAATAGCAAGTTTTATTTCTCAAAAAAATTATGTTGTAATCTTAACAAATAATTATTATCTTAAGCTATATTTAGACGGAAAACAAAAATTTAGTAACAATCAAAATTGCATCAAAGCAGACTATGATTTTAGTTTAAATAAGGTTATTAGGTCTTATGAAAATTATTATGCTATTTCAAATGATAAAAAATTATATCGGCTTTCTATTGATATTAAAGATGAATTAAATAATCTTTTTGATAGTAGTTTTAAAGAGTTAAATATTGAATCTTATGAAAAATTTATTTTACAAGAAAATTTAAAACAAATATTGGTTGAAGATGATTTTTATGAGAATGGTTTTTTTAGTAACTATGTAAAATTAATTTTAAAAGAAGATGGAATAATTTATAAACAAATATTTGACCGCAACTATAATTTTATAAGTGAAAATATTTATTTTAATAATCAAGAATATGGAAATATTAAAAGTGCAATGTATGGTTCATTTTATTATTCAGAAAATGGCAATTATCAATACCTTTTAACAAATGATGACCTTTATTTTTATACTTATAAGAATAAGGAAGATTGTGAAAAATATGTTGATATAGTTTGTCAAAAAGAATTAATAAAAAGCCCTATTTATTCTAAATACAAAAAAGATATTATTTTTTTGGGAAAAGAATATTCTTTACTAAAAGGTGGATACCTTATTAAAAATGATATTTTATTTTAATGATTAATTGATTGTCGTATCACATAAAAGAAATACAAAATTTATATACGAGCTTGCACCCCATTTTGCAAAAGTCAAGTATAAATTTACTAAACTATACCCCGTTAGAATAAAAGCCAAGTGTGCGATTTACGCACACTTTTTTTTGTTTGTCAATATATTAAAATTATCGGAGCTACTAATTCTTTAAGCCACTTTAAGACTTTATAGTGTAATTGTATTAATGGTAACAAACACCTCTGAAATAGCTTAAAATTAAGGCTTTATGGGGTGTTATAAGTGCCTGTTATTAGTGTTTATTTTGCCTATGGTAAGTTAAAGTATCTTTTGTGTATTTCAAGTGTTTTTTATCTACTTTTAAGTAAGAGATAGTGCTTGTTGCTATCGGGAGGTTATTTTAAATGAAATATTACACAACAAAAGAGTTAAGTCAAATTTTATGTCTTGATGTAAAAACTATTCAAAAGTTAGTTAGGACTAAACAACTTGAAGCTTTTAAAGTTGGTGGTAGATACATTGTATCTGATGTAACACTAAAAGAGTTTTTAGAAAAAAGAAAAGTGTAGACTTAACAGCTTATAGCAAAAAGATTTAATATTTATCTACAAAAGGAGGAAGAAATGAAAAAAATAGGCTTTGAAGATATTTTTGATGTAAAAAGTATTGAAAAAACATTTGAACAAACACTTGAGGTGGATATCTTAAAAATCATTGATAATTGGAACAAAGAAAAAAAAGAAGAGTTAAACAACTCATTTAGGAAAAGTGAAGAAGAAATTATGATTGAAAAAATATGCCGAAGAGTTTTACAAGAAGAAATAATGGCAATGATAAATGGCAAAGGGTTATTCGGGGATAGATTTAATAAAAATCTTCAATTGCAAGGTTTTGTTAAAGATTGTCCAACTTGTTGTTATAATGCAAGTAATGACTATGCTTGTGGAAGAAAAAATGAATAAGGATATTGATGTGTTCTTAAAAATATCAAAGGGGAAATATTTTAATAACAAAGATTTTTCCCCCATAGATATTTTGGTAATGGCACAAATTGAAGAGTTTGAAAGAAATAATAAAGATTGCTTTATTTCTGATGAAACAATGGCACATAATTTTAATGTTAGTGTATCAACTATTAGTAGGTCGTTAGATTATTTAGAAAAACAAAAATACATTATTAAAGAAATATCTTATGAAAATGCTAAAGGTATTATCAAAAAGAAAAGACAACTATCTATTCAAAATGAAGATACAAAGAGTGATAAGACTAATCAAAATGCAAATAATACGACTAATCAAAATGAAAAAAATACGACTAATCAAAAAGCATTATTAAAAGATAATGATTTATTAAAAGATAATAATTTAAAAGATAAAAAAGATAATAATATGATACAGCAAAATGAAATAAAAGATAAAAAAGATAATTTAGTAAATGATGTCAAAATGGAAGAAGAAATAATTAATGTGAAACCTAAAGTAAGAAAAACATATCTTGAAAGATTATTAGAGGAATAAAAAAGAGATAGTTTTATTTTTCTATCTCATTTTTGCTACCCATAAAACCACGAAGAAATGAAATGGTCAATTGATTATTTTTTTGAAACTCAAGAATAAATGCTTTTCTCAATTCTTGATAATGTAATTCAAGTTGTTTTCTATTCTTCATTGATAATTCCATATCTTCAAGTAGTTGTTTGGTAGTTAAAATTTCAATTACAAGATTTTGCATTTTATTAGTAAATTTAAAATGTAAATTTTCAAGTAATTTTTCTTCATTTTCAAACATTTTACCTCCATTAAATTTTTTAGTATTTTTTAGACAACACATTTTTATTTGCTCGATTTTTTATTTTTTTTAGATAATTGGTAATGCCAAAAAATGGTGTCTTTAGGGTGGTGCCGAAAGTGGTGCCGAAAAAAGTGCCAAAATAGATAATAATATAGGTAATGTCGTGATACTTTGTGATAGTCTTGTATTAGTTTTATATTAACAAAAAACCTAAGAAATACGCATATTTCTTAGGCTTTTACTATTAAAATAAATGGTGTCCTGGGCGAGATTCGAACTCACGACCGATCGCTTAGAAGGCGATTGCTCTATCCAGCTGAGCTACCAGGACAACATATTCATTATAGTATAAAACAAAGTCAAAATCAAGATAAATTCATAAAAAAAATACGTTTTTTACGAGGAAAACGTATTCTTTTATTATTAAGCTGTTTCTTTAGCAGTTCTAAATGTGTGTTTAACACGATCGTGTTCTTCAGCTCTTTTACCGTTATTAAAACGATCGACAGTACCAACCAAGTATCCAGTTATACGACGAATTCTTTCAAATTCTACGCCTTCTCCAGTGACTCTTTTTGATTTCATTTCTTCATTTTCTTTTTCCATATTTATTCCTTCCCTTCTAATTTCTTTAATAAATCCACACTAACTGGTTCTCCAGTTTTACGACCGCAGCGTGGACAAACATCTTTAATAATTCCAACATAACCACAGACAGGATCACGATCAACCGGATGATTGATAGCTCCATACCCAATGTCACTTTCTTTCATAATTCTTACAACACTTTCAAATGCTTCTAAATTATCACTAGGATCACCATCAAGTTCAATATAACTGATGTGACCAGCATTAGTTAAAGCATGATATTTACCTTCTATTTCTAATTTTTTAGCAATAGAAATGTTATAATATACCGGAACATGAAATGAATTTGTATAATATGCTCTATCGGTAACCCCGGCAATCTTACCGTAAATATCACGGTCAATATTAACAAAACGGCCACTTAATCCTTCGGCAGGTGTTGCTAAACAAGTAAAATTCAAATTATATTTTTCACTGTATTCATCACATTTTTTTCGCATATGGCCAATTATTTCTAAGCCCAAATTTTGTGATTCTGCTGATTCACCGTGATGTTTACCAGTTAAAGCTTTTAAGCATTCAGCTAAACCGATAAACCCTATAGAAAGAGTTCCATGTTTTAATACTCTTCTAAGTTTATCTGTAGGTTTTAATTTATCACTATCTAACCAAATTCCTTGCCCCATTAAAAACGGAAAATTATATACTCTCTTATTACATTGAATATCATATCTTTCAAGTAATTGATCTTTGCATAAATCTAACATACTATCTAATTCTTCATAAAAGCCAGTCATATCAGCTTCATCTAAAGCATTTTTACCTACGATACCATGTTTAATACCAATTCTTGGTAAATTAATGGAAGTGAAAGATAAATTACCACGTCCTGGAGTTATTTCTTTATCTTTATCGACACTGTTACCAATAACTCGTGTACGGCATCCCATATAACCTACTTCTGTACGGTAATCTCCTTCTTTATAATATGGTTTATTAAAACTTGAATCTAAGAAAGACCAATTTGGAAATAATCTTTTAGCTGATACTCTTAAACTTAGTTTAAATAAATCGTAGTTAGGATCTTCAGGATTATAATTAACTCCTTCTTTGACTTTGAAAATAGAGATTGGAAAAATTGGTGTTTCGCCATGTCCTAATCCAGCTTCCGCTGCTAACATATAATTTTTCGTAATCATTCTTCCTTCGCTCGATATATCGGTACCAAAATTAATGGAAGAAAAAGGTACTTGAGCACCAGCTCTAGAGTGCATGGTATTTAAATTATGCACAAAAGCTTCCATTGCTTGATAAGTTCTCTTATCAGTTTTTTCTAAAGACTTTTCAATTGCCATCGTAAACATTCTTTTTAACAATTGAGAATCTTTATAGTATTTTTCAAAATATTCGACAGTCAAATCAATACTACTTATTTTATTAATGTCTTTTTCTAAAGTATTAAAATTAATAAAATCATTTATATCTTCTAAATCTAAGTAGTCTTTAATCGTCGTTTTTAATATTTTTTTAAATGTTTTTAAAACTCCTGGGGCTAAATAATAGTCAAATGCAGGGATGGCTTGACCACCATGTTGATCATTTTGATTAGATTGAATAGCTATAGCTGCAAGAGCAGAATA
>CAKOMU010000052.1 GCA_934096755.1 uncultured Bacilli bacterium | reverse complement strand
TTTAATAACGTCGATTTACCAGCCCCATTAGAACCAATAAAACCTACTACTTCTCCTTTATTTACCTGAAAAGTAACATCTTTTAAAGCCCAAAAGTCGTTTTTTTGTTCTTTTTTGTGTTTTCTTTTTTCTTTATTGAACATATCCACAAAGGCTTGTTTTAAGGAAAATCCCTTCTCTATGCCTAAGTTAAAACGCATTGAAACATCATTTACATCAATCATTATATCTTCATTTTTTTCCATGTTATCCTCCTAAACATAATAAATAAATTTGTCTTGATTCTTTTTAAAAGTAAAAATACCGATGAAAAAGACAAGTAAGGCTGATACTAGACATCCTGCAAATTGACCAAGAGTTGGACAATGACCATATAAAATAATGGTTCTTGCAAAATTGATGTATTGATATAGTGGATTAAACTTTAAAATAAAAGCAAAAGCTGGACTTAATGTCGAAATATCATACATAATTGGAGTTAAGTATGTCCAAATCGTAATCACAATACCGTAAATGTAAAACATATCTCTTAAAAATACTGCCACGGTAGATAATATAAAACTCATACCAACAGTAAATAAGAATAAGCATAAAAAAGCAAATGGTAGTAATAAATGCCACCAATTTAAACCGGTACCAGTTAAAAGAATAACTGCGTATAAAGGAATAAGAGTTAATAGAAAATTAATTCCCACAAATAAACATTTTGATAATGGGAATATATATTTGGGAATATACACTTTATTGATTAAACTAAAATTTGCTACTACACTACTCATAGCTAGATTTGAGGCTTCACTATAATAGTTAAAAAATGTTAACCCAATTTGCAAATAGGCTAAATAACTTACTCCTGGTGTTGTAAACTTAAATACATTAGAAAAGACAATTGCCATAACAGCCATCATTAAAATTGGGTATAAAAGACTCCAAAAGATGCCTAAAACACTTCTTTTATATTTAACTTTAAAATCTCTTGAAACTAATTGTTGTAATAAAAAACCATATTTATGGTAAGTATACTTTAAATTATTGATAATTTTTTTCATGCAATAAATATCCTTTCTTTTGTATTATAACAAAAATAACATCTAAATATCAACACTATTACGTAATGTTAATTTAAATTTGAAGTACAACACTTCAACATTGAAAAAGACAACAAATTAAGATTGGAGATACAATTATGTTTTTAAATGAATCTGAATTAAAGGAATCATTTAATACTAAAGCTGTAGGACTATTAAGATATAATACTTTTCTAGAACTATTTAGAGATTTTGATATTTCTATTTTATCTGATAAGTCTATGGCTAAAGAAGAATTAATTAATGTTCTTGAAATTCTATACTAAAGAAAAACAAGAACAATATGGTGTTTTAGGAATTAGAATCGAATTAATATAAAAGCAAAATTTACAAGTCAAACATCTAAACAATAAAAAATGAAAAAGACCTAGGGCTTCAAAAGTTTCCTAGGCACATCTCAATAGGTAATTTACACTATTTATTGATAAAATGCAATACTTTTTAAGTAATTTGTTAATCCTTTTGTGAATAATTGTTATTATTTACAGTCCCCTGTAATTGTTTAGTAAAAAACATTCTTTATATTTAGGATAATCATCACAAATAAAATCTGTTATCCTATAAATTTTCGTGGCAAGTTCCATAAAATTTTCTTCTAGAATAATTCCTATATATTCTTTTAGACTTTCGATATTTATTATGCTAACTTCCCTCTAAAAATTTGTTTTTATAATACCTATTTTTATTAATTGAAAAGTCAAAAAAAACTCGAAAAGTTCGAGTTTATTTCTATTTGGTAGCGAGAGGGAGATTCGAACTCTCGACCTGCCGGGTATGAACCGGATGCTCTAGCCAGCTGAGCTATCTCGCCATTGCTTTTTAATGATAACAAAAAAAAGACTGTTTGACAAGTCTTTTTTTGCATTTTTTAATGAACTATTGTCGGTCTTAAATAACTAAATACTTCAATATTTCGTAAAATGCCGTAAACTATGACAATAAACAAGAGAAAATAAATTAATTTATTTGTAATGTATATGTGCCATTTTAAATTTACCACTCTATATAATCCATAAAGAATCAACAAAATAAACACTAGTGGATTATAACGAAACGCTTGATAAAAATCTAGTTTTAACAACGAAACAAACATTCTCGTAATTCCACAACCAGGACAATAAAAGCCTGTTAGAGTGTGAAAAAGACAAGGAATCCTAAAATTTAGCTGTGTAAAAAGGAAATAATATATTACTACCCCTACTACACAAACTATCAATATTTTATGTTTTTTCATTGATTAGAAAAACGATTTAAATCATTTTGAATTAAACAGTAATTGACAATACTTAAACCAAAAATCGATAACACTAAATATAGAGTAGAATTATCACTGATTGGTAAATTGTATTTTCGACCAGCATCAGCCATCTTTTGTCCCATTTTATAACTCCAGTAAATTGAGTAGATGCCACAAGTTAATAAGCTGTAAAGAAATGCTAAACCACCTGATGCAGTTTGTTCATCACTTAGCATATTGGATTCATCAGTCATCATGATAAACCAATAGATACCGTAAATACCACAAGTCACTATTGAAAGAATAATAGCAACCCCTATATTACGAGTAACTAATACGGGACGAGTTCCATTAACATTGGTTGAACTCGAATTAGAGCTTTCTGTACTAGCACCACAAGAAGGACAAAAACTAGAATTTTCACTTAATTCATTACCACAATTTGCACAAAACTTTGCCATATTTACCTCACTTTCTCTTTAATTATATCAAACATGTGTACAGATAACAATCATATATTGATAGCTATGTTTTTTTTCTTTAAAATATACTTTCGCAGCCAATCAACCGGAAAGACACTTAAAGCAATCACAAAGACCAAAATTAATTCTTTAAAAGTAAGACCATAGGTTCTAAAAATGCTTCCCCCATTATAAATAATCCAAAGTTGAGCAACAAAAATAAAACCAAACACAATTAAAAATACTTTATTAGTGTTTAAATTGGCAAAAATGTTGATTCGGGTTGTTCTGGCATTAAATGCATTAAAGATTCCCATGAAGATGAACATAGCAAAATACGCGGTCAACAAATACTTTTGGTCAGGTGAATACCTAATAATACTTTTAATAATAGGTAATTTTAAAAACAACATACAAATTAAGGCACAATATGTTCCTGTCCAAATAATTTGACTATACATGTATTTATTCATAATTGGAGTATCACTTTTTTTAGGATTTTCTTGCATGTATTCTGGTAAAGGTGATTCAAAAGAAAAAGCAATGCCGGCGAAAGTGTCCATGATCATGTTTAACCATAGCATTTGGACTATAGTAATTGGAGTAGATACTCCTATAAAAGATCCTAAAATAGATAATACTAAAGCACACATATTAACAGTTAATTGATAAATAATAAATTTTCGAATACTTTTAAAAATAGTACGACCATATAAAATTGCTTTACTAATCGACAAAATATTGTTATCTAAAATGACAATATCAGCAGCTTCTTTAGCAACTTCTGTTCCACTGCCCATAGCAAAACCAACATTGGCTTTTTTGAGGGCGGGTGCATCATTTACTCCATCGCCAGTCATGCCGACAATATATCCCATAGATTCAATAATATTAACCATCCTACTTTTATCTTGTGGAAGAGCTCTTGCAATAACTGCGAGATTAGGTAATTTTTGTTTTACTTCTTCATCAGTCATTTTAGCTAGTTCACTACTGCTAATTACTAAATTATTGTTAAATGTAAGAAGACCAACCTCTTTTGCAATCGATCTAGCTGTATCAATCGCATCCCCTGTAATCATAATTGGTTTAATACCAGCTTCTTTAATAATCTTAATGCCCATTTTAGCTTCCTTACGCAGTTCATCTTTAATATTGACAAATCCTAATAAGGTAAGTTCGTCTAAAGACTTACCATAAGCAAAAACAAGAACACGTCCTGAATTTTTGGTAAAACTCTCAATCTTTTTTTCAATTAGACTCTTATTTAAAAATACAGTTTTTTTACCAAAATAATCCACAGTATATCGACATTTAGGTAGAATAACTTCTTTAGCTCCTTTAATATATATGGTGCCATCATTTAAAGTAATACTACTATATTTTAAATTACTATCAAATGGTGTTTTTTTTAATATCGTTTTGGGCATAAATTTTTTGGAACCGACAAATTCCAGTAATGCTCGATCAGTTGAATTGCCACCGATAATTTTATCATTGCTTAAAGTACTTTGATTATTTAAAACTAAAGAATCATAATATATTTCTTTATTTAACTCTCCAAATGTTTTAAAACTCTTTAAATCTGGCGTAACAAATTCTGTTACTTTTAAAACTCCTTTGGTTAAGGTACCTGTTTTATCAGTAAGTAAGACATTTAGACTTCCCGCGGTTTCAATACCCACTAATTTACGTACTAAAACATTATCTTTAAGCATTTTTTTCATATTACTTGATAAAACCAAGGTAATCATCATCGGCAATCCTTCAGGAACTGCTACTACAATAATTGTGACTGATAAAGTCAAAGCATAAAGTAAATGATTAAACATGACGGAAAAATCAGTAAGAGTTAATTTAATTAAATCCCAAGAAAAATTATTGGCAATCACAATACTGGAAAACAGATAAGATAAACTAGCCAACAAAGCTCCTACATAACCAATTTTACTAATTGTTTGAGCTAAACCTCTTAATTTAGTTTTGAGAGGACTTTCAGGAATTTCTTCTTGTAATTCTTGTGATATTTTACCTAAGACTGTACTGTCCCCTACTTTGCTTACATACATGCTAGCTTCACCATTGTAAACAACAGATCCACGATATACTAAATTTTGTTCTGTCGATGTATTACCTGTTTGAGCCACTTTTTTAGCTTCTTTGGTTTCCCCATTTAGCAAAGATTCATCGACACTCAAATTACCTTTAGTTAAATACCCGTCAGCTGGAATTTTGTCCCCACTTGAAAGACAAACTAAATCACCTACTACTAACTCATTTATAGGAACCTCCATCAAAGTATTGTTTCTTATAACTTTACATTTGGTTTTTAATGATTCCGTTTGAAGTCGTACAAAAGCTTTTTCACTACCATATTCACTAATCGATGAAATAAATGAGGCTAGTAAAATGGCAATTAAAATTCCAATAGTTTCATACCAATCAAAGTTTTGAAATAAAACAACTACTTTAATGGCTAAAGCAATTAGTAGGATTTTAATAATTGGATCCCCTAGTGATTCTAGTAACAAATGTAAGAAAGTATTTCTTTTTTTGGCTGTAATCTCATTGCTACCATGTTTTTTACGACTTTCTACTACTTCTTTATCATTTAATCCCATAAGCTTGTCCTCCCAAGATAAACTTATGAAATTTAAATCAATTTAGAACTTTATTTTTTTAAAAGACCATTATGTGTATAATATTTTTGAATAGTGGCTAAACAATCATTAGTTAAATTATAATAAGTCATTACTTCATCATTATGATTTCTATTTGCAATTTCTTTGTGTTCAGCTGAATCTAAAGCTTCAATTATAGTATGCATATTAGGTTCATTATAAAGGCACTTTTTAGCAAGGGTTTGAATATAAGTACAATAACAATTTAATAAATCATCTTCTTTGATACCACTTGGTTTTTTTATTTTTAAATATTCCTTAATTTTAGTCTTATCTTCTTTTTCTTCTAATGTTGAGGGAATACTACGAATAAGACAAAATAAATCATAAAAAAGCATCGGTATTTCCATAAAAATATTAAAAAGGAAATAAAGCGGTATTAAAAATAAATTGGCAATAATTATAGAAAAACTAAATCTACCTTTAATCATTTCTAAATAATAATAAACTGATAAAATGATACTGGCAAATGATAATATAATAAATAAATGCCACCAATTACTAGTCATATTTTTGGTTAAAAAAGCCCCTATTAAAAGACATGATATAGTTAGAAATAAGTGTTTTAAAGGACTAAATTTAGAATACATAAGTAACCTCTTTCTTTGCTTTAAAGTATAACATAAACAAACTAAAAAAGAAACTATTTTAAACTAGTCAATAAAAAGTAGACAGTTAAAAAAGATACTTTAAAACCCTGATTCGATTTTATATTGAATTGGGGT
>CAKOMU010000051.1 GCA_934096755.1 uncultured Bacilli bacterium | reverse complement strand
CGATAAAACAAAATCAAGATCAAGTTATCTTCCTCTTTTGGAATTAGCTGTAAGTGAAGATCCCCAAAATGATCGCAATATGCACTACTTGGGACGTGAATACATGTATTATGGTGAATGGAATAAAGCAATAGATACTTTAATAAAACATCTACATTTGAAAAAAGCAACTTGGAAAGATGAAAGATGTGCTTCTATGCGTTTTATCAGTCGATGTTATCAACACTTACTAAGATATGATGAGGCTGAAATGTGGTTACTGAAAGCCATAAAAGAAGCACCATATTTAAGAGATGGATACGTAGAACTAGCTTTACTATATTATTCGTTAAAACAATATAAAGAAGTAATTAAATATGGACAAAAAGCTTTAAAAATCACTTATAATCCTAAAACATATATAAATGAATCTTTTAGTTATGATGAAACAATTTATGATATCTTATCTATTGCTTATTATTACGAAAATGATTTACCTAAAGCTATTCGCTATGTAAAAAAAGCAATCAAAATTAATCCTAATGATGAAAGACTCAAGAGTAACTTAAATTTTTACTTAGCACAAAAAAACACTAAGAATTAATCTTGGTGTTTTAGTTTTACATTTTGCTTACTTGATATACTTCTACATCGACATTTGTTTCTTGACCAAATAAATCTATAATAATATTAAGACGATTATTTTCTTTATCTATATTATCTACTTTTCCACTCATACCGTTAAATGGTCCGTCAATAATACTTACAGTATCACCAACTTTTAATTCGGTATCGACATCCACTCTACTCATACCCATATTAGCTAAAATGTGATCTATTTCTTGAGGTAATAAAGGTGTTGGTTTAGCCCCTTTTCCACTGGATCCTATAAATCCTGTAACACCTGGAGTATTTCGAACGACATACCAAGCTTCATCAGTCATTATCATTTCCACTAAGACATAGCCTGGGAACATTTTTTTAACTTTTTCTTTTTTTACGCCATCTTTAATTTCTACTTCTGTAGTTTCAGGCACAATTACACGGAAAATATAATCTTCCATTCCCATAGATTCAGTTCTAGCTTCTAACTTTTCTTTTACTTTGCTTTCATGTCCTGAATAAGTATTAACAACATACCATAACTTTTCCATTATGCTATCCACCCCTTAACTAATGATAATCCTAAATTTAATAACATAAATAAGGCACAAAGAATTAAACAAAATATAATAGTAGAAATAGTATATTTTAAAACTTCTTTGGCTGTTGGCCATTTTACTAGTTTTAGTTCCTTTTTTACTTGCTTAAAATAACTTTCTTTAGGTACTTTTTCTTTTTTCTTATTTGTTTTCTTTTTTTCTTTGACAGTTTTCTTTATTTCTTTTTCATCTTTTTTTGCCATCGATAAAAAACCTCCATTAAAAAAACACTTTCGTGTTCACTTATAATATAGCATAATGAGGTCAAAATTGCAAGCGTATTTAAATAGTTTGAAACTTCTGCAGTTTGTTTCGTAAGTTGATTATGAGCCAATACACTTGATGATATTTTTTGTTAAGTATTTGAGCTATTTCTTTATAGTTATACCCATTATATAAATATTTTACTAAATCTTGTTCTTCCGGATTTAAATAAGTCCCTAAGTCGTTTAAAAGGTCTAGAGTATTTTCATTTTCAACAATTAATTGGGTAGTAGATTCTATGTTTTCTATTGATTCAAAAAACCATGTATCTTTAGAAATTTTACTATATTCATACCGTAAAATACTTTTAATTCGTCGATTTATAATTAAGTAAACGTACGTACTTAAAGTTGTATTTTTTTTAGCATCAAAACTGTTTAAAGCAGTGTAAAAACTAAGCATACATTCATTTTTTATGTCTTCTAAATTAATACGTAAATCCTTTATTCGTTCTTTATACTTGTAAATAATCATGTTAATAATTTTTTCATATTTTTGATATAAAATTTCTTCGGCAACTTCATTTCTTTCTTGATAAAGCGATAGCAATTCAGTATCTAAATAACTATTCATAATTTGCCAGTTGATACATCAATAAAGAAGCTGCGACTGATGCATTAAGACTTTCTACATTAGGATTCATGGGAATACTAATTAATTCATCAGTATTTTCTTTTACTAATCTACTTATGCCTGATCCTTCATTACCAATGACTAAAACTTTTTTTGCGGCATAATCTACTTTACGAAAATCTTTACCTTCCATCGATGCCGAATAAATAAAATATCCTTGTTTTTGCAATTCTTTGATAGTATTTACTAAATTATTAACCATTATTATTTTGACATAACTTATGGTGCCTACGCTAGTTTTTATGACAACATCTGTTACTTTAACGCTACGATCTTTAGGTATAATAATACTTTTGATTCCAACTGCTGCACAAGTTCTTATGATGGCGCCAAAATTATGTGGATCTTCTAAATGATCAAGCATTAAAACCAAATTGCCTTCTAAATCCTTTAAGCTGCAATAATCATAATCAAAAGTTTCAATAATAGTTCCTTGATGATTTTCTTTTGTCAATTTGTTTAAAAAATGATTATCTACAAATTCAAATTTGATTTTATTATCTTGACAATATCTTGCAATTTCTTTACGAGAAGTATAAACCTTTTTAATTTGTTTTTTATCGATTTCTTTTAAAACATTTACTCCATATACACGCATACTAATTCCTCCTTGATAGTTATTATAACACAAGAAAATTTTATGTACAAAAAAAACACTTTTTGTGCATGTAACTTTACAAAAAGGTGTCTTACTGATGGTGTTATACATTCACTAGTCAAAAATAAATTCATTAATATTTGACACTTTTATTAGTTGTTTCTTTAAAAATTAATCAACTTTTTTTAGTTATGTTTTGCAATACAGTTCATCTGTGTCTATCTTATATAGCTTAGATAATAAAATATATCTATCCATGGCGAGTTTTAAAATATCTTTGACATGTTGATTGAACTTACCTGATATGTGTGTCTATTTCTTCATAATTATTTTATTCTACCAGGTAACCAATCTAGTGAAACTTTATATTTATTTACTATTTGAAAAGCAAAAGCTGTTAGTATTGTAGTCTTGCCTGATTCATAAGCGCTGATAGTTGATTGAGAAGTCTTTAGAAAATTTGCTAAATCTGTTTGAGATATATTGTTATCAGTTCTTATTTTCTTTAAGTTTTTTCCCATTATTTTATTATCAAGATGATGTTTGCCGTTACCTGTTTCATCTCTAGTGATTCCAACAATATAGTCCATACTAACATTAAAATAATTGCATAAAATTGTTAATTTCTTTAATGGTATAAATTCAGTACCATTTTCCCATCTGGAATAATTGCTTTGTGTAGTTTTTAAAATTTGTGCCATATCGCTTTGCTTTAAATTACTATCTTCTCTAATATCTCTTAATCTTTCTGTAATCATATGCATCACCTAAAAATCATGTTCTCATTTAAAAATTAATTATTAGACATATATAATTATAAAATATTTGATGTTTTTTATTGGTAATATAGACTAATGGAATGTTCAATATGACAAAAAAAGGAATATCAATAATTTTAATAGGAATTATTTTAGCTAGATATAGTGCTGAATATTATTGTTATGACAATGATATTTGAAGTAATAGAGCCGGTAGTATGCAATATGTAATCTGATTTATTTAAAAAAGCTCATAATATCAAATATTATGAACTTATATACTAAATCACAAAAGTGCGATTTTTAACTTCAATGGTGCTGAAAGTAGGACTTGAACCTACGACCTATGCGTTACGAGGGCATTGCTCTACCAACTGAGCTATTTCAGCAACAATTTAATTATACCAATTATTGACGAAAATAACAACTTTAAATTTCAATTAGAGCATGTTAAAATGTTTTTGGTGATTAATATGTTTAAATATACTTTAGATAACAAAAGATATCATACCTCCAATTATTTTTTTAAAACCAAATTTGGTAAAAAAGTATTTAAAATACCTTTAGATATAAATAGTCCCTGTCCTAATAAATTATCTGGAGGTTGTATATTTTGTTCTAATAGCTCATCCGCTTCTATTAGTGATAGTTCATTAGATATCATCGCCCAATTTAATAAAGTTAAACGTATTATGGAACAAAAATGGCCTGATGGCTTATATATTCCTTACTTTCAATCTGGTAGTAATACATATATAGATATTAATATCATGAAAAATTACATTAATCAATTATTAGATCAAAAAAATGTGGTGGGAATTGACATTGCTACTAGACCTGACTTATTAACACCAGAATGGTTAGATTATTTAGAAAAATTAAACAAAAGAACTTTTTTAATCGTAGAGTTAGGCTTGCAAAGTAGTAATGAATATACGCTACAATTTATAAATCGAGGTCATACAGTTGAAGATTTTACTAAAGCGGTAAGAGAGTTACAAAAAAGAAAAATTTTTGTAGTAGCTCACATTATTAATGGTTTACCAACTGACACCGAAGAAGATATGCTTAATACAGTTAAGTATTTAAACACAATAAAAATTGATGCTATCAAAATTCATATGCTGTTTGTGAATAAAAATACTACTTTAGGAATCTTATATCAAAAACAACCGTTTTCCATTTTAACTAAAGAACAATATATTGATATTGTCATAAAACAATTACAACATTTGAGTGACAATATCGTAATAATGAGGATAACTGGAGATCCTATAAAAGAAGATTTAATTGCACCAGATTGGTTAGTTAAAAAAGTTTGTGTGTTGAATGATATAGACAAAGAAATGAAAAAAAGAAATGTTTATCAAGGTGATTTACTTTAATCAATAACTTGATTTAACATTTCTATTATTTTTTTGATGACTTGTTTTTTGTTGATTATTCGATTATTACTAGTAACTTTCACAATTTGTGTATAACACTTATTTGAAGATTTTTGATAGATACTAAAATATACTACTTTATCATCTAATTCTTTTTTTAGCAGATTACTTTGATGTAGTTTACCTGTAATACCAATACCATAATCAGCATTTGCATAATAACTAATGGCTTTACTCATGGCAATGGCAGTTTCTAGACTATAAACGCCATACTCTTCAATGATTTTTGCATCTACTCCCATTTTTATTTTATATTCATTAGAATAAGTAACCGCACCATATTTAAAGACTTCACTAGATTTGGCAATGTTCGTAATAAAACTAGCAAGCATACCGCCAGTGCAAGATTCCATGGTGCTAATGGTTTCATGATTAATACGTAATTGGGAAACTATCTTTTCTAATTTATTCATTAACTTCATCTATATTGATAATTTCATATTCTGTTTTACCAATATTTAATTCTTCTGCTTTTTCTAAAATATGAACTGCGTGTCTACTAATCATTCTTTCTTTTAAAGAATCAGCATGCGGATCTGTTAAATTCATAATATAATCATAACAACTTTTATCAAGAGCTACTGGATCTAAGGATGCAAAAATACCTATATCAGGAATTTCTGGTGCAGATGGATTTGAATCGCAGTCACAATCGATAGACAAATTGTTAGCAACATTTATGTATGCCATATTTTCCTTTTTAAAGTGTTCAATTACACTAAGATCAGCTTCCGCCATGCTTTCTAGAAAATCATCTTGTTCGGTTTTTAAAGTCCAACATTCACTAGGATTTTTAGTCTTGCCAGCTGAATGAATCCACGCTTTACCTTCTCTAGAAGCAATTCCTATCGATATATTTTTTAAAGCGCCACCAAAGCCACCCATAAGATGACCTTTAAAATGTGATAAAACTAACATAGAATCATAATTAGTCAAATGATTTCCTACATAATTAATACCTTTTAAATGGCCATTTACAGATACTGGAAGTTCTAATTCATCTTCTTCATCCATAATATCGCATGGAGCTATGTCTAAAAAACC
Organism: uncultured Bacilli bacterium; assembly: GCA_934096755.1. Classification (GTDB taxonomy): domain Bacteria; phylum Bacillota_I; class Bacilli_A; order RF39; family UBA660; genus Onthocola_B. The sequence continues at coordinate 471 of CAKOMU010000051.1, read as the reverse complement.
ATGAGCCTTAATTGTTTCCCAATGTTCTTTAGAATCTTCTCTTTTTCCACTATATGCTGTATTACATTCTACTATTGTACCATTTAATTTGGTTATTAAGTCTTTGATAAGCGCAGGATTTAAGTAATTATGTCCTCCTAATTCTCCCGAAGAAATTTTTACAGCTACTTTACCTAAAAGATCTCTACTTAAAGCTGCATAAATTTTCATTAAACTGTTACTGTTTATTTCTTTTGTAAAATATACTTGTGATTTCATTTTTATCCTCCATATTTATTATACCATCATTTCAAAATTTTAAGAGTGAAATATTTTAAACTTAAAGGTCTAACTCTTGATCAATTTCTTGAGCATTTTTTTCTCGATTACAATGGCGATGCAACAATTGAGCATTTTCGATGATTGTTTGTCCACCATTAGCAAAAGCTACTACATGATCTGTTTCAGCATCATCAATAGTCAATATAATGT
>CAKOMU010000050.1 GCA_934096755.1 uncultured Bacilli bacterium | reverse complement strand
GTGTGTTATCTAGTAGTTGTGTTAGAACAAAAAATTTAAGCTCTTATAATATTACTTATTGTGGAGGTCAAAGTTGGTTATACGGAAAAGGATTTGAATGGACATTATCGCCTAGTTCGTCTTACAGCAACTACGTGCTCTATGTGAACTTTAACGGTATCGTGAGCAGCGGCGGTGCGACCAACGGCAATGGGCATCGTCCAGTCTTGTATCTCGATTCTTCTGTGTATAAGATTGACGGAGATGGAAGTATGGCAAATCCATACATCATTGGGATGTAATATAAAAGTCTAAGTAGGAGGCGGCGATTGTCCGCCACCTAGGTTGGACTTTTTTTCATGCAATAACTTATGGACTTATGTTTAGTTATTTGATACAATAGAAAGGTACTAAAAGTTGTATAGAAGAGGTGCTTGTTATGACTAAAGTTATATCACTTGTTAATCAAAAAGGAGGCGTTGGTAAGACGACGACGAGTATAAATTTATCCGCGGCTCTAGGTAAACTTGGTAAACGAGTGTTATTGATTGATTTAGATCCCCAAAGCAATGCCACCACAGGACTTGGTTTAAATTCTAATGATTTTAAACATGATATATATGAACTTATGACGGGTAGATGTGAAGTTAAAAAAGCTATTAAAAAAACTAAATTTCAAAATTTAAGTATTATTCCTTCTACTATTAATTTAGCTGGAGTAGATGTTGAGTTTGTCAAAAGAATGTTAGAAGATAAAGAATTTTCGCAAAACTTTCAACTTAAAATGAAATTAGACGAAATAAAAGATAATTATGATTATATTATAATCGACTGTCAACCATCTCTAGGACTTGGTACTATGAACGCCTTAGTTGCTAGTGATAGTGTTATTATTCCTGTTCAATGTGAGTTTTTTGCTTTAGAAGGTATTACACAGTTGCTAAATTCTATTATTATGGTACAAGGAAGTATGAATTCTAATTTGAGAATAGAAGGGGTCCTTCTTACAATGCTTGATGGCCGTACTAATATTGGATTAGAAGTAATAGAAGAAATAAGAAAGTACTTTAAAGATAAAGTGTTTAATACAATTATACCAAGATTAGTAAGATTAGTTGAAGCTCCTAGTCATGGTAAACCAATAAATGAATATGATCCTTTAAGTAGAGCTACGGAAGCATACTCAAATTTGGCAAAGGAAGTGATTAGTCGCGATGGAGAATAAAAAGAAAGCTTTGGGTAAAGGTTTAGAACAGTTGTTTTCTAATACTGTGATAGACTTTGATAATTTTGAAGATACAGTTATAGAAGAAAATAAAAAAGATGTAACAGAAATAAATGTTGATGAAATTAGAAGTAATCCTTATCAACCAAGAAAAACTTTTGATACAGAAAGTTTAAATGAATTAGCTAAGTCTATTACCGAATATGGTGTTGTTCAACCTATAATTGTTAAAAAAAGTATTAAAGGATATGAATTAGTTGCTGGTGAAAGAAGAACTAAAGCAGCGAAAATAGCAGGACTTAAAACTATTCCGGCGATTATTAAAGATTTTGATGATCAAGAAATGATGGAAATTGCTTTGATTGAAAATATTCAAAGAGAAGATTTAAATCCTATTGATGAAGCAAGTAGTATTAATAATATTATTAAATTGCGTGGTTATACACAAGAAGAATTTGCTACTAAGTTTGGTAAAAGTAGAACTTATGTTACTAATATGGTAGGACTTTTGAAGTTACCAGATGAAGTAAAAAGATTGGTTGAAAAAAAGAGTTTAAGTATGTCACATGCAAGAGTACTTAGTAAAATAGAAGATGATGAAGTTGCTACTAGTTTGGCTAAACGTGTTATTACTGATAATTTAAGTGTACATGAGTTAGAAAAAATTAGTCAAGAAGAAAAAGAAGATAAACATAAAAATGTTAAGAAAAGTAGTGGATTTGATCATAAGTATCGTATGTATGAAAATATTATTATGGATAATTTAGATACAAAGGTAAGAGTAAGTAAGAAAAAAATTGAAATATTTTTTGATGGGGTAGATGAACTTGGGGAAATACTTGAAAAAATGAATATTAAAGTTGAGGATGAATAATGGAAAAAGATTTTAATTTAAATGATCAAGTTATTATGAAGAAAGCTCATGCTTGTGGCAATAACTTATGGACTATTACTAGAAATGGAGCAGATGTAAAAATTAAGTGTAATGCTTGTGGTCGAGAAGTCATGATGGATAGATTAGAATTTATGAAAAAAATTAAAAAGGTGATTAATCATGAGAAGTAGAAAACTACATAAAAAAATTGGATTGCATCCGGTGATGATGCTTTTAATTTTAAGTTTTGTAACGATTGTTTTAAGTGGTATTTTAAGTCTTTTTAATGTTCAAGCAACATTTAATAAAGTTTCTAGTATTACTGGGGATTTGCAAGCGACGACAGAAGCAGTGAATTCTTTGTTTAGTTTAAGTGGTTTAAAATATATATTTACGACGACTGTAAGTAATTTTGCCAATTTTGCACCCCTTATTAATTTGATTATTATCCTTTTAGGAATAGGAATTATGGATAAGAGTGGTTTTTTAAAGACAATTATTACTTTAATGACTAAAAAAGCAAAGAAAACAACTGTTACTTTTGTTCTAGTTCTAATTTGTATTTTAGCTAGTCTTATTGGAGATTTGTCATATATAATACTAATTCCTATAGCTTCTTTATTATTTATGTATGGTAAAAGAAATCCAATGATTGGTATTATTACAGCTTTTGCGGCTCTTACTTGTGGTAGTGCACTTAGTTTGTTTATAACTAGTAATGATTCTAGTATGATAAGTATATCGTTAAGTAATGCATATATTTTGGATAGTGCTTATAAAATTAATAGCTTTGGTTTTATTTTAGTAAATATTATTTTAATTATTATATTAGCTTTGGTTATTACTAATATTACGGAAGGATATATTGTTAAAATTGTTCCTAAATATGAGTTTTTAGAAAGTGAAATTGAAGATGAATTAGTATTGACTAAGAAACAAATGCGAGGTTTAATTTTTTCTTTAGGAGCAGGATTTATCTATTTTATGATTTTTATTTATAATATTATACCAGGACTTCCTTTTTCAGGAGCACTTTTAGATTATAGTCAAAACTTATATATTGATAAATTATTTAGTTATAATTCCTTTTTTAGTAATGGTTTTGTGTTTGTTGTGGCAGTATTCTTTGTTATACTAGGTTTATTTTATGGAATTGGTGCTAAGACTATTACTAACAATAAAGAATTTGTTGATAGCTTAGGATCTTCTTTAAATGGAATTGGAAAAATATTAGTTATGATTTTTGCAGTTTCGACTTTTATTAATATTTTTAAACAATCTAATATTGGTAATGTTGTGGCAGGTGCAGTGACAAGTATCTTGGAAAATTCTAATTTTGCTGGTTTACCATTAGTGATGTTGCTTTTCTTTGGAGCTTTGATAATTACTTTATTTCAACCAAGTATTTTATATAGTTGGAATATTGCCTCTGGTGTAGTACCAACCCTTATGAATGTGGGAATTACACCAGAATTTAGTCAATTTGTCTTTAGATTGGGAAGCAGTGTGACTTTAGGATTAACACCTGTCTTTGCTTATTTTATTGTTTATTTAGCTTATTTGGAAAATTGTAATCAACAAGATGGGCCAGTGACAATAGGTAGTGCTATTAAGTATCAGTTGCCTTTTGCTGTGATTACAGGATTAATTTATTTGTTATTTATAATTGTTTGGTTTATACTTAAATTTCCACTAGGTATTGGTACTGGTGTAGGTATGTAGAGGGGGTAATGTTATGAGTTTAAAAGCAGGGATTGTAGGACTTCCTAATGTTGGAAAGTCGACTTTGTTTAATGCAATTACTAAACAAAATATTTTAGCGGCGAATTATCCGTTTGCGACGATTGAACCAAATGTTGGCATGGTTATTGTACCTGATAAAAGGGTTGATTACTTAAAAGAGTTATATAATCCTAAGAGTGTAGTACCGACAACATTTGAATTTACGGATATTGCAGGATTAGTAGCTGGGGCTTCTCATGGTGAAGGATTGGGAAATAAGTTTTTATCCCATATTAGAGAAGTGGATGCTATTGTAGAAGTAGTAAGGTGTTTTAATGATGGTAACGTAACACATGTTACTGGTAAAGTAGATCCAGTAAGTGATATTGAAGTTATTAATATTGAACTAGTATTAGCTGATTTAGATGTCGTTGTAAGTCGCATTGATAAAATTGAGAAAAAAGCTGTTACTACTAAAGATAAAGTCGCTTTAAGTGAATTAGAAGTATTAAAAAGATGTCGAGAAGCATTGGAAAATAATATTCCTTTACGAAGATTACAGTTTAATGATGATGAACTAAAATTAATTAAGAACTTTAGCTTTTTGACACTTAAACCTATTATCTATGTTGCTAATGTTAATGAAGACGATGTCGCTGTTGGTGATAATGAATATTCTTTAAAAGTAAAAGAATATGCAAGTAGTGAAGGTTCTGGAGTTATTGTGATGTGCTCTAAATTAGAAGCTGATTTGGCTGGTTTGCAAGATGAAGAAAGAAGTTTATTTTTAGAAGAAGTTGGTATTAAAAATAGTGGTTTAGATAAATTAATTTTTGCAACATATAGTTTATTAGGTTTAGGAACTTTTTTTACGGCGGGTCCTGATGAAGTAAGAGCTTGGACTTTTAAAGTTGGAATGAAGGCTCCTAAATGTGCTGGATTAATTCATAGTGATATTGAAAGAGGCTTTATTAGAGCAGAAGTAATGAGTTTTCAAGATTTAGAAGAATTAGGTAGTGAAAAAATGGTTCGAGAAAAAGGAAAATTAAGAATAGAAGGTAAAGATTACGATATCCAAGATGGAGATATTTGTTATTTTCGCTTTAATGTTTAAAAGGAGGAATTGTTATGGATGATAATAAATTAATTAGTAAAGCATTTTTATGGATGTTTATGGGATTATTGGTTACTTTTGTAACGGGATATGCTGTATCATTAAATGATAATATGTTGTTAAATATATTTGGAAGTGCATTTTATATTATTGTTTTAGTAGAATTTCTTTTAGTGTTATTCTTATCTGCTAGAATATTTAAAATGAATCCTACGACAGCTAAAGCTAGTTTCTTATTGTATTCTTTTGTGAGTGGTCTTACTTTTTCAACGGTATTTGTTGTTTATAATATTGGATCAGTCATGTTTGTATTTTTAGTAACGGCGGCATTATTTGGTATTATGGCTTTGTTGGGATACACAACTAGTATCGATTTAACTAGATTTGGAACTTATTTATTCATTGGAATAATAGGTGTTTTGCTTGTAAGTTTTATTAATATTTTTATGGGTAATTCAACTTTGGCTTTGGTGTTATCAATTATTTGTATTATTTTATTTATGGGTATAACTGCTTATGATGTTCAAAAGATGAAAAGATTAAATAGTATGTCATTGCCTGTCGATAATTTAGCTATTTATGGAGCTTTAGATTTGTATTTAGATTTTATTAATATTTTCTTACATTTACTAGATATTATTGGAAAGAATGATAATTAATTATGATGGATTTGAGTTTAAAAAGAATTTTAGCTTTTTCGATTGATATATTGTTGGTAACCTTAGTTGCTACGTTATTAACTAGAATTTTACCTATTGATCCTTATGTGGATAAATATCAAGATGTTTATGAAAAATATACTGAATTTTCTAAAGAAAATCAAAAAGGGACGGTTGATCAAGATCAGTTGATGAATTATACTCATGATATTTACTATTATCGTGTTGTTAGTAGTGCTGTATCTGTTGGGTTGTTGATTTTATATTTTGGTGTGTTGCAAATGGTGTGGCATGGCCAAACAGTTGGTAAAAAAATATTTAAAATTCAATTAGTTAGTAATAATGATAAAAAATTACACTTTGGTAATTATTTAATTAGAGTAATAATACTTAATAATATATTGTTTACTGTTCTTAGCGATGTTTTAGTGTTTGTTTTAGATGTAAAACCATTTTATTATGTGGCATATGTTTTAAGTTTAATATCATCGACGATATATGTTGCTAATATTTTAATGATTATATTAAAAAGTGATAATAGAGGTTTACATGATATTTTGGCAGGTACTAAAGTAGTGGATTTAAAATCATTACCAGTTGAAAATTAAATTAAAAGGAACTAGGTAAAAGTTAATATTTACTTAGTTCCTTTATTATTGCTTATTTTTGAAGTTTGTTTTTTAATTCATTAATATCTTTGATGGATAAACCTGTAACATCGCTGATTAATTCATTTGATAATTCTTTTTTTAACATGTTTATGGCGATTTCTTTATTTCTTTTGGTAATACCTTCTTCTTCGCCAAGTTCAAAAGCTTCTTGCTTCTTTAATTCATCACGATTATAATATAAAAGTGAATCAAAGTTATCTGTCAACATCTTTGCTTCATCGATCATCTTTTCCATCAAATCATCTCCATTATAGATTTTTCTTAGTTCTTCTTCGTCATTACATAC
>CAKOMU010000049.1 GCA_934096755.1 uncultured Bacilli bacterium | reverse complement strand
AATCATCATATAAAAATAAAGTTTCATCATTTAATTTTTGGGTTCTAGTGGCTAAGTTTATTTTGTCAATATTAAGAAATAAATCCAATGTCACTATTTTTTGACGTGATTCTTGTGTGTCGGGTAAATGGAAATATGCTAAATCCTCAGTTGTATAAGCCATTTTATTCATCCTTTCAAGAACTTAATCGTAACAAATAGCTCATCAAAAGTCAATCGAATATTTTTACTAAAAAAATATTGAAAACATTTGTTTGTTATGTTATTATAATTTCACAATTTCCTTTTTATTTAAGCGTTAGAGAAAAACTTATAAATTGCTTAATTGGAAACACAATAATGTATGGAGGTATTATATGTTTGAGTTAGTGTCAAAATATCAGCCAAGTAGTGACCAACCACAAGCCATTAAAGAACTGGTAGATGGTATTTGAAGTGAATAAACCAACCATAGTTTTAGCTTACAATAAAACTCTAGCAGGACAATTATATGCCGAATTAAAGGAATTTTTCCCTAACAATCATGTAGAATACTTTGCTTCATATTATGATGTTAGCACTTTTCCTATGTTATCTAGTGTTATTTATTGTTGATAAATCCGCAAAAATAGGACTAAATAAAACGAAATGGACTAAATAATACTGAATGTTAAAATAAAATTTGTGACTTTTATTCGTCCCAATTAGTTTCAATAAAAAAATAATGTATGAAAGGAGTAATATAAATGAGTAATATAACAGTTGGTAATGAAAAAAATATTTTATTTTATAGTGATGAAAACGGACAAATTAAAGTAGAAGTAATTCTACAAGATGAAAATGTTTGGTTAAATGTAAACGCAATAGCTACTCTTTTTGATGTACAAAGACCTGCTATTGTAAAACATATAAATAATATATATAATGATGAAGAATTAAATAAAGAATCAACTTGTTCCGTTTTGGAACAAGTTCAAATCGAAGGAACACGAAGTGTTAAAAGGCAAAAGGAATATTATAATCTGGATATGATTATTTCTATTGGTTTTAGAGTTAATTCTAAAAAGGCAATTAAATTTAGAAGTTGGGCAAATGAAATAATTAAAGATTATATGATACAAGGTTTTGCACTTGATGATGATAGATTTATGAAAGCAAAAAAATCTGATCAAGAATATTTTAAAAGATTACTTGAAAGAATAAAACTAATTCGCACAAGTGAGAGAATGTTTTATCAAAAAATTACAGATATATTTGCTGAATGTTCTATTGATTATGATAGAAATAGTGATATAGCAAAAGATTTTTATGCAACTGTTCAAAATAAATTTCATTATGCTATTACAGGAAATACTGCTGCTGAAATTATTTATAAAAGAGTTAATAGTAAAAAAACGAATATGGGATTAACGAATTGGGACAAATCTCCAGATGGAAAAATCTTAAAATCAGACGTTTCTATTGCAAAAAATTATTTAAATGAAAAAGAAATTAAAAATTTAAATAATTTGGTAAACTTATTTTTAGATATTGCAGAGAATAATGCAGAAAGAAATTTATCAATGAGTATGAATGATTGGAAAAATGAAGTAGAAACATCTTTAAAATTATTTCATTATGAAGTATTAGAAGGTAAAGGAAAAATTTCTGCTGAAAAAGCAAGGCAAAAAGCAGAAAATGAGTATGAAAAATACAAAATTATACAAGATAAAAAGTTTGTTTCTGATTTTGATAAATTATTAATTGAAACAGAAAAGCTAGAAAATCATTAGAAATAATTACAATGTGAATCGAATTATGCATAATAAATATTTATTTAAAAAAAGGATGTTTTGTGACTTTTATTCATCTTTAACGTAAAAATTGAATTATTAACCATAAAAATATGTAAAATTTTGATAAAAATAATATAGGAGGTGGCTACATGTTTAAATTGGTATCAAAATATCAGCCAAACGGAGATCAACCAGAGGCGATAGAAAAATTAGTCAAAGGTATTAAAGAAGGCAAAAAAGAACAAGTATTACTAGGAGCTACTGGAACAGGAAAAACTTTTACGGTAGCTAATGTCATTGCCGAAGTGAATAAACCAACACTTGTTTTAGCTCACAATAAAACTCTAGCAGGACAACTATATGCAGAATTAAAAGAGTTTTTTCCTAATAATCATGTTGAATATTTTGTATCTTATTATGACTATTATCAACCAGAGGCTTATGTTCCTAGCAGTGATACATATATTGAAAAAGATTCTTCGATTAATGATGAAATTGATGAATTACGACATGCTGCCACTAGTGCTTTAATCAATTATAAGGATGTCATTGTAGTTGCATCAGTTTCGTGTATTTATGGTATTGGTGAAAAAGAAGAGTATGAAAAAAATATGTTAATTTTAACCGTTGGGGATAAAATTAGTCGTAATAAAATATTAAATCGTTTAATTGATATGACCTATGAAAGAAATGATTTAGATTTTCATCGCGGCACATTTAGAGTTCGTGGTCAAAATATTGATATTATACCTGTTAATGAAAAAATTAGTGGTATAAGAATTATTTTAGAAGATGAAGAAATAGCCGAAATAGTTTTATTTGATCCCGTAACTGGTGCTGTTACAAATTCTAAAAAAAGTATTACCATTTCACCAGCATCCCACTTTGTAACGAGTAAAGACAAACTAGAAAAAGCAATTAATCGAATTGAAAGTGAATTAAAAGATCGATTGGCTGAATTAAAAGATCAAAATAAATTGATAGAAGAACAACGACTACGAGAAAGAACTAATTATGATATTGAAATGTTACGAGAAACAGGTTTTTGTAATGGTGTAGAAAACTATTCTCGACATTTAGCGCTAAGGGAAGCCGGTGAAACACCTTCTTGTTTAATAGATTTTTTTCCTAAAGATTTTCTTTTAGTAGTTGATGAATCCCATGTAACTCTTCCACAGGTAAGAGGTATGTATAATGGCGATAGGATGCGTAAACAGACATTGGTTGATTATGGGTTCCGTCTTCCTAGTGCTTTAGATAACCGACCACTAACATTTGAAGAGTTTGAAAATCATATTAATCAAGCCATATATGTTTCAGCCACACCAGGTGATTACGAACTAGAACACACAAATAATGAATACGTTGAACAAATTATTCGTCCAACTGGTTTATTAGATCCAATTATTGAAGTTAGAAAAACAGAAGGACAAATAGATGACTTAATCGGGGAAATTAACGAACGAATTAAAAGAAATGAAAGAGTATTAATTACGACATTGACCATTCGTATGAGTGAAGAATTAACCAATTATTTAAAAGAAATGAATATTAAGGTCGCTTATTTACATAGTGAAATTAAGACATTAGAAAGATTAAAGATTATTCATGATTTAAGAGCTGGTATATATGATTGTATCGTAGGTATAAATTTATTAAGAGAAGGGCTAGATATTCCTGAAGTTAGTTTAATTTGTATTCTTGATGCTGATAAGCAAGGATTTTTACGTAGTAATCGTAGTTTAATTCAAACGATTGGTAGAGCAGCACGTAATGAATTTGGTAAGGTTATCATGTATGCAGATACTATGAGCGAGGCGATGAGTACAGCTATTGCTGAAACCCAAAGACGGAGAAGTATCCAAGAAAAATATAATGAAGTACATGGTATAATACCTAAAACTATTTCTAAAGAAATTAAAGATGTTGTTAGTAATGAAGTTACAACTAAAAAGAAAAAAATAAGTAAAAAAGAAAAAATAGAAATGATTAGTCAAATTGAACAAGAGATGAAAGATGCTGCTGCGAAAATGGATTTTGAACGAGCTATGGAATTAAGAGAAGTTTATTTTGAATTAAAAGGATTGAAATAGTATTTAAAAAATACAAGAATTATGGTAAAATCATTCACGTAAGAGGTGATTAAATGGCAACATTTATTTTTGGACATAAGAGTCCTGATACAGATACAGTCTGTTCAAGTATTGCTTTGTCGTATTTAAAAAATCAAGAAGGAAACGATACAGAACCTAGAGTTCTAGGTAATATTAATAATGAAACAAAATTTGTTTTAAATTATTTTAATACTCCTGTACCAAGTTATCTAAATGATGTAAGAGTAAGAATTAAAGATGTGCAATATGATGACATTGCCTATATTAATGAAAATAAATCAATTGATGAGGCCTTTAAAACGATGCAAAAACAAAATATTACAGCTATACCATTAATTGATAAAGAACAAAAACTAACGGGTTATGTAACTTTAAAAGAATTGGCTAAATATTTAATAGGTGGTAGTAAAGAATATATTGAAACTACTTTATCTAATATTATTGAAACTTTAGATGCCAAAGTAATTGTTAAATGTGATGAAGATATTAAAGGAAAAATTTTATTAGCTGGTTTACAAACGAAAACTATTAAGGAATATACTTTAACAAATGAAGATATTTTAATTATAGGAGATCGTTATCGTGTACTAGAATATGCGATTGATTGTGGTGTTAAGTTAATAATTCTTCCTTATAATGTTGATTTAGATCCTGAATTATTAAAAAAAGCAGAAACTAAACACGTAAATATTATTGCTAGTCCTTTAGATAGTTTTAATATTGCAGCTAAAATAACTTTGAGTAATTATGTTAAAAACATAAATATAAATAAAAGTCCTATAACAGTTAATGTTGAAGATTGTTATGCTGATTTTAAAACTATGTCGCATAAAATTAATCATACTAATTATCCTGTCATTAATAATAAAAATGAATGTTTGGGGTTAATTAGATTGACTGGCCCTAACGAATATGAAAAACAAAAAGTCATCTTGGTAGACCATAATAATTTAGCTCAATCAGTTGATGGTATTGAAGAAGCAGACATTGTTGAAATTATTGACCACCATAATTTAGGAGCTATTGGTACTAGTGTACCGATTAATTTCCATTCTAGACCAGTAGGTTGTACTTCGACAATGATATATGATATGTATGTTAATGATAACATCGCTATTCCTAAAGACATTGCAGGTTTAATGCTATCTGCTATATTGTCAGATACGTTGTTACTAACTAGTCCTACAACTACTGAAAGTGATAAAAAGGCGGCATCAGCGCTTGCTAAAATTGCAGAAGTAGATATGGATAAATATGGTTTGGAAATGTTAAAAGCGGCTTCTTCTATTGAAGGAATGAGTGTTAATGATTTAATTAAAAGTGATTTCAAATCATTTGTAGTTAATAATAAAAATTTGGGCATTGGGCAAGTTATGACTCTTGATTTTGATACCATAAAAGCTAATATGACTGAATTCATAACAACTTTAGATCAAATGGTAGAAGACAATTTCAATGTGGTTGTTATATTTATTACAGATATTATCAAAAATGGGTCATATGTTTTATATAATACTAAGGCTAAAAATATTATTGAAGATGCATTTGGTTTAAAAGACATCGAAGAAGGCGTATTTATTCCTAAGATTGTATCTCGTAAAAAACAAATATTGCCAAACATTTTAAGTGTTATGGAAGAAACAGAATAATATAGGTCAATTGATCTATATTTTTTTTACTAAATTGACAAATAAGAATAATACTATATAATGATAATATTGAAAGGATTGATAAAATGAAGGCTTTAATTACAGGAGCATCCAGTGGTATAGGTAAATCTTTTTGTTATGAATTAGCTAAAAAAAATATTGATTTAATTATTGTAGCTAGAGATAAGAAAAAATTAGATGAAATAAAAAAAGATTTAATGGTTAATGTAAAATGTATAGCTTTGGATTTGACCAAAGAAAAAGAAGTATATGAATTATATAATCTTACTAAAAACGAAAATATTGATATTTTGATTAACAATGCTGGTTTTGGTTTATTTGGCCTATTTGCTAAAACCGATTTAGAACGGGAATTAGAAATGATAGACTTAAATATCAAAGCATATCATATTTTAACTAAGTTATTTTTACAAGATTTTATTAAAAAAGACAGAGGATATATTTTAAATGTTTGTAGTAGTGCTGGGTTTATGGCAGGTCCAAGATTAAGTACTTATTATGCGACGAAAAATTATATTACTAAACTCACTATGGCCATTAATGAAGAATTAAGACAATCTAAAAGTAATGTGTATATCGGTGCATTATGTCCAGGACCTGTAAATACTAATTTCAACAAAGTGGCAAAAGGCAAATTTACGATTAAAGGGATTACTCCCAATTATGTGGCTCAATATGCAATCAAAAAAATGTTTCAAAAAAAATTATTAATAATTCCAACTTTAAAAATGAAATTAGCAATATTTGCAACTAGATTTGCTCCCTTTAGATTACAATTAATAGTGGCATATCACATTCAAGGAAGAAAAATCAACTAAAATTTAATTCGTTATTAGACAGTTAAATGTCGAAAATTGACGACCGAAAATTCTTGCAAAAAAATTAAAAACAGTTAGAATAAAACCTTGTAGGGAGGTTTGAAAGTTGCAAGAGAAAGTAAAGCCATTTTATAGTTTTAAATATGATATAGTTTTTAAAACGATTTTTGGAGATGAAAATAA
>CAKOMU010000048.1 GCA_934096755.1 uncultured Bacilli bacterium | reverse complement strand
TTCTAATAGTCTTATTTTTTTATTAAACATATAACAATAAGCTATAATGCCTTGATTTCTCTTTTTATTTTATTATTTTTATTTTCAATATTTACTCTTTCCACCACAAATAGCATAATTATGGCATTGACGGTAAAAGATCCGCCGTAGCTAAGTAATGGAAGTGGAACTCCAGTTAAAGGGATTAAAGCAAGCACCCCTAGAAGATTTACTAAAATATGTAAAGTAAAATACCAAAATGTACCGTAAGCTAGAATAGAACAACGCAAATTTTCGCCTTCTTTAGCAATTTTTAGGATGCGAGATAACATATATGCATAACCTAATATAATAAGAATACCAGTTACTAGTCCTAATTCTTCTACGATAATAGGAAAAATAAAATCAGTGTGAGCTTCCGGTAAATAAAGATATTTTTGAGTTGAATTACCAAGGCCAACTCCAAATAAACCACCATTATTAATGGCTATAAAACCATTACAAACTTGATATCCAGTCTCTTCTGTATAACGAGAACAAGGATTTTGAAAGTTTAGTCTTCCTTTTTGGACACTACTTAAAAGATTGGTACCCGAATAAAGAAGGATGACGACACCTGCCACCGCGACAATACTCATAATTTTAAAGAATTTAAAAAAATTATTTTTAACTATAGGAATACTGATGAAAGTTAAAAAACTTATCCCTAAAATAATCGCCGCACTTCCCATATCTGGTTGCATTAAAACTAAACCAGCTATTACGCCTACGCATATTAAAGGGACTAAATATAAATAAATATTTTTAACTTTTTTATAATGTAGCTTATTATAGTAAATGGCCATAAATACAATTATGATAGATTTAGCAAATTCACTTGGTTGCACTTTAAAAAACTTTAAATCATACCAACTAACCGCTCCACCAGCTACTTTACCTCGTACAAACAAAAAGGCTAAAGAAAAAATTAGTAAAATCATTAATGGCCAAGCAAATGCTCCATAAGCTCTAGTAGGCATACGTAAAATAATAAATATACCAGCAAAAAGAGCTACGCTTACAAATATTGCTTGACGCACAAAAAAATGAGACGGTGCATACCCATATCTTACTACAGCAGTAATATTCGATGCACTATAAACCATGACAAGACCTAGAACAATATATAAAATCATCATGATAAATAAAGGTATATCTATTTTTGAAAACAACTTGCCCATAATAACTCCTATATATTTGATTTTATCATATTTAGACAAAAATAATAGTATTTTTAAAAAAATTGGGTGATTTTAATGTCAAAAAATCGTCATTATTAATAAATTATATTAGATACGTAAAGGAGGTATATATATGTATTATTATGGAAATACTGGCTATTACGGCGGAGGCTATGGAGGAGCTAATCAATGTTATCCTCAATACGCTGGATATACAAGCGGATACGGTATTGGCGCAGCAATTTGGATTGTTTTATTTATTCTGTTAGTCATTATACTTGGTGCTGGTTGGAACTGGAATAATAACAATAATTAATACCTAGGGAAGATTTTTTCTTCCTTTTTTTTGCATTTAACTTAAAAATTTGATACAATACTTGGCGGGTGAAGTATTATGGAATTACCAAAAATAACAATCTTAGATGAAAAACATAAAATATTGCATAAAGTTAGTGAAAATGTCACATTCCCTGTTAGTGAAGAAGATCGTAAATTAGCATATGATACCATTAAATATTTAGAAATGAGTCAAGACGAAAAAATCGCTGATAAATACAACATTAGAGCTGGTATGGGAATGGCTTTTGTACAACTAGGAAAACTAAAAAGGATTTTTGTCATTGCCAACGAACGTGAACAAAAAGGAACTTTTGATGAATATATTATAATAAATCCTAAGATTACTAGTTCTAGTGAAGAATTGATCTATGTTGGTGAGGGCGAAGGATGTTTAAGTGTTAATCGCGAAGTGGAAGGAATCGTGCCAAGACATGCTAGAATAACTGTAGAATATTATGATTTTGAAGGGGTTAAAAAGTCTATTCGTGTAAGAGAAGATTTAGCAGTGGCTTTTCAACACGAAATTGATCACTTAAATGGTATATTATTTGTAGATAAAATAGATAAAAAGAATCCTTTTAAAGATCATCAAAAAATGCGAGAAATATAAAAGACATAACCAGCAATGGTTATATTTTTTTTGATTCTTTTAACCCTATTTGTTCAATATTTTTAATTGTTCTTTTTAACTTTTTTATATCATTACTTTTAACCGTGTAAAATTTTTGTCGTAGTTTTTTGAGTTTTTTATATTCCACTAACAAAGCTTTAGGATCATCTTCTAATAAACTAGTCATCATTTTTTCGTAAGTGAAAGGATTACTATGAATAAGACTTTCTAAATAGTCAGCTTCGATATTACGATTATCCCCTTCTCCATTTAGAGAAAAAGCTAAATCAAGGGCATCTTCGACAAAAAATCTATCTTGATTTAATAAAAATAATTTATCATAAAAAGCCATCATGTCTTTTTTAGTAATCGTACCGATGCGGTTGATAAAAAATAAATTTATATCCACTTTGCTATTTTGACAACCAAATAAAGTATTGTTCATATATTCTGGTAAGTTTAATATATGTACTCGAGCTAACTTTAAAAAATATAATTTTTCTGCTAAATTCATTATTTTTAAAAATTTCGAATGATTATAATAAAGCATTGATTCATGAAATAAATTAAAAAAGAAAAATTCATGATTTTCAATATTTTCATTAATACTTGCATATTCTTCTTCTAAAATTAATAATACGTTATCATAATCTTCATTACTTAATGCAATTGTTAAAGCATTTTTAAATTCTGTACTACATAACGATAATATTTTTTCTTTAATACTCTTGTCCATATTCACCACTGGTAGTTATTCTAACAGAAGGATGATAAGAAAACAAGGCTTTTTGGCAAAAATAGTTTGACACAAGTAAAAGTTTTATTATATAATAGCTTTGCAAGTTATTTAGGCAGAGCTATATTGTAAATAATGTGTTTGAACTCACATACGTGGGAATAAAGTATCTAAGACTGCCTTAGAAAAATTATTTGAACTCCCTATTTATAGTTATAGCAGTTAAATATTTTGCAAATAAAACGAAAGGAGATTTTATGGCAAGATATACGGGACCAGCTTATAAAAAATCTAGAAGACTTGGTTTTTCTACTCTTGAAAATGGTAAAGATTTAGCTAAAAGACCTTATGCACCAGGACAACACGGTCAAGACCGTCGTCGTAAGTTAAGTGAATATGGTATCCAAATGCAAGAAAAACAAAAAGTAAGAATTCTTTATGGTTTAAATGAAAAACAATTCCACAAAGTATTCGATAGAGCTTCTAAGATGCATGGTATTGCTGGGGAAAACTTACTTATCCTTCTAGAATCTAGACTTGATAATATGGTTTATCGTTTAGGTATGGCTAGAACAAGAAGAAGTGCTCGTCAAATTGTTAATCATGGACATATTTTAGTAAATGGTAAAAAGGTAGATATTCCTTCTTATACTACTAAAGTTGGGGATGTAATTTCTGTAAAAGAAAATTCAATGAATCATCCAGCTATTCTTGATGCAATTGAACAAAAGCGTGCAGTTCCAGCTTTCTTAGAAATGGATACAAAGAAATTATCTGGTAAATATGTAAGACTTCCTGAAAGAAGTGAACTTAATCCAGAAATTAACGAACAACTTATCGTTGAATTCTATAACAGATAATAAAAAGACCAAGGTGATTATTCATCTTGGTTTTCTTTTGGTTTATAAATATTTAAAGAGATATTATCTAAAGATATAAGAGATATAATTTCTAAAGCTTCCGTAATTTGTATATTTTCTAAAATTTCTTTTAAATTAGGAATAATTTTGTTATAGGCAATAATATCTCCTTGAATTCTCATATTGACGTTTTCTACATCTTCGTAATCTAAAATAAGAGTGGCAATTAAAGCATTTTTCTTACGTTTAAAATCTGTTTCATCAAATTGTAAATTATTGAGTTTACTTTCTAATGCTTTTATGACTTCTTTAGGATAATTACTACTAATGGTAATACTTATTAAAAAATATTCATCATATATATCACAGTTAGCATACATGGAAGTAATTAACCCTTTGGTAGTCATATCATCAACAAAATCACTGGTTGAACCAAAATTAATATTTAATATTAAAGAAGTTATTATTTTTAATTTTAAATCGTCATATTCTGCAAAGGTTTTACGAGGCATTTTAATTTGATATTTAATTAAAGGATAACTGACATTAATATTTTGTACGTTTTCTTTTTTAGAAACTTTTTTAGGTTCTAATTCACTTAAAACTTCGGGATTTTGATATTCGCCAAAGTCTTTTTTGGTTAAATTATCTTCGACAAGTTGGGCCATTTCATATGGATTAAAATTACCGGTTAGACTTAAAAACATATTTTGAGGATGATAAAATGTTTCATAAACTAAAGAGATATCTTCGACCGTAATACTATTTACCTCATCAGGATTACCTGTAATTAAATTTCGGTATTTAGATTTTTGAAAGGTATTTTTAAGAGAATCAAAGAAACATAATGTATAAGGATCATCTTCTCCTGATTTAGCTTCTTCTACAATAATTCCCTTCTCTTTATTAATAGTTTTTTTAGTAAAATATGGATTGTAAACATAATCTAATAGTAAATTTAAGTTTTCTTTTTGATTAGTAGTAGTCATAACGATATAATTCGTATATTTAAAAGTCGTAAAAGCATTGGCATCACCACCTATTTTATAAAATTCATCATGTGCAGTGGTATTTTCATCAATATTAAATTTTGTATGTTCTAAAAAATGAGCTGTGCCATTGGGTACTTCATATACTTTTTTTCCTACTTTAAATTTAGTATCAATGGATCCATACTTGACCGATAAAGACATATACATACTTTTTATTTTTTCATTAACCCACATATAGATGGGAAGACCGACAGAAGTATGATAAATATATATTTTTTCATTTAATCCTAATAACTCTAATTCTTCCATGTTTACTCCTTCCCTGCCAAAGTAAATGTTATGACTAATTTGATCTTTTTGGCAACATTAATGATGTCTTCTTTAGTAGTTTCTTGAAATAATTTTTTACGTTCTTCTAAAAACATTAAATTAGCAAATTCATGAAAAACATAATTATTTAAAACAGAAATGTTATTATCACTAGCAAAATCAATTGAAACTTGCATGTTATTAATAGCATCATTTACTTCATCTAGGGTAAAATCCCCATTTTTCATCGCTTGTAAGTCTTTTTTCACCAAACTAATCGCTTTATCGACATTTTTATTTTCTAACGATGTATGAATAAGTAAAAGTGAATCATATTTTAAATACATACTACTAATTCCATAACATAAACTATTTTTCTCTCTAATACTTTGATATAATTTAGAATTTAATCCCCCACTACCGAAAATATAATTAAAGACATGCATCGTAATATCTTGTTCTTTTTGCGTTAAATTGGAGATATTTAAAAGCATTACTAAATTAGCTTGAACATTATCACTTTTTTTAGTTTCTTTAGTTACTTTTGAAAAACTATTATGAACTGGTAGATCTAGTTCTAATGGTGTAATAATTCTTTTCTTAAAATACTTATTTATCAAAGTAACTAACTCATCCATATCTTCATTACCTATTACAAATATATCACAAGTAAATTCTTTTAATAACGTTTTATAGGTTTTGTATAGGCTACTTGGAGTAATCTCTTCTAACTCTTCGATTGTACCTAACATATTAAAAGATGATGGTGAATTGCCAGGGATTAATTTTAATGCTGCTTTAATACTTTCTTTCGTAGGATTATCTTTAATCGAAATAATTTCTCTTTTTAAACGTTCCTTAACAATTTTAAAAGTTTTTAAATCAAATTCATCATTTTGAACATTGGGATTAAAGACCATTTCCATAATTGTTTTAATGATTTCTTCTAAATAATTATCTTCACTAATATAGGTTGGATCAATAAAGTCACTGATGAATTGAAAATTAAGTATATTACCCGTTCTTACCGTTGATGCGTAAACACTAGCTTTATATAATTCTTCATATTTTGTCACTAAGTCTTTACGACGAGGATATTTTTTGGTCGATTCACTCAAAATATCACCTAAAAAGGAATAAGCACATAGTTCTTCACTGACTGCTTTTTTTCGAAAAATTATTTCTAAATGAGTCGTTTTAAATTTATCTGTTTTAATAGTATGAACTTTATATGCATTGCAATTATATGTTTTATATTTCATTTAGCCACCTCTTTTTTATTATGTTCATTATTTATGATTTTATTATATTCTTTTAACGTATAATCATCAGTCATACCAGCGATATAATCAATGACAATTCTTTCTTTAGTATTATTATTTTTGTAATTATCACTCATGTTATTTAAGTAAGATTTTATAATATTACTCTCTATATTGCCATTATTTAAATCATCTAGATAAGCTGTAAATAAAGTTTCTAACATGACTTTTAATTGTAACCGTTCTTCTTTAGTATAAGCTTTAGCATAAATATATTCATAATTAAAATCTTTTAGCTTTTTAATTGCTTTGTATACTTCTGGAC
>CAKOMU010000047.1 GCA_934096755.1 uncultured Bacilli bacterium | reverse complement strand
CTTTAAATCCGTTGGATGTGAATATGTAATAGTTGATGTATTCGCCTACAATGATATTGGTAAGAATTTTTATAATAAAAAGGATTATCATACAAGAATGGAAACAATGATAAAGAAAATATAGTGAGGGAAGTAAACAATATGAAACATGAAATGAAGTTAAACAATGGAGCATTTGAACGAATAAAAAATGGAACAAAGACTATAGAATTAAGATTAAATGATGAAAAAAGACAATTGCTAAAAATTAAGGACTTAATAGAGTTTACTAATAGAACTAACAACGAAAAAATGTTAGTTGAAATCGCGAACTTATATCATTATCCATCATTCGAAGAATTATATAAACATTTTGATAAGGTAGCAATGGGATATGATGAAGATGATATAACAGATCCGAAAGATATGGAAGAATATTATTCGCCAGAAGAACAATCTAAATATGGTGTATTAGGTATTAAAATTAAAAAAATGTAATTTTATTAGTAAAATATGCCAAGTTGTATGGACTTATAAAGGATTAAATAATATATTGTAGTTGAAGATCAAAGATAAATACTTTTGTAAAATAATTTGTTTTATGCTATAATCTTACTAGATATAAATTTTGATATTAATAAGGTTATATACTAAGGATTATTTAAATAAAGTTTAGAAGAAAGGAAAATTGATTTTTAAGATCAAAAAGAATAATATGCAAAAAGAACATTTTTTATCATCAATTTATTTAATTATAAGAAACAACGAAGGAAAAATTCTCTTACAAAGACGACAAGGGACTAAACTTTGGCCAGATTTTCTAGCACTGCCAGCAGGTCATGTTGATTTAGGAGAAAATGTCTATGAAGCTGCAATTAGAGAAGCGAAGGAAGAATTAGATATTAACATTGATCCAACAGATATTATTGATACGTTTGTTGTAAATAGGGAAAATAAAACTTTACCGCCATACTTTGATGTTTATTTTGAAATTAGTAAATATAAGGGAACTATTAAGATAAATGAACCGGAAAAATGTAGTGAACTTGTGTGGGCAGAAATGACAAATTTGCCTGAAGAAATGATAGATTTTGAAAAAAGAGCTATTATTAACAATTTGAATGGTATCAAATTCAGTACTGATTATGCTGATAATGAAGTTAAACTAATACGTACTCCTCACAAAAAATAAGGTGAAAATATGAAGCTAATATGTAAAATTTTATTGCCAGTTTTAATATTTATGATTACACTAAGTTTTTTCCTAGAACATAGTGTCACTAACGTAATAAATGAAAATATTGTAAATAAAGGATTGGAATCAACTATTATAGAAAATAGTAATATGAGCCAAGAAAATATTATGGACATTATTAAAGATAATGATCAATTTCAATCTATTATAGATAAATATAAGGAAGCAATTTTAAAAGATGGTAACATAAATGTAAATATTGAAAAAGAAATTACTTTAATTTTAGACCAACTATTGCCTAATTTGTCTTCAAAAGATAAAGAAAATATTAAAGACTATATTTTAGATGAACAAGAAATTTTGAATAATAAAATTAATGAGGAAAAACAATCAAGCGATAATAAAACTTATCAAAAATTTATTAGTATTTATAGTGCCTTAACTAATCAGCAATTTCGCAAATATTCTTTCATTGTTTTAATTGTTGATTTAATTATTTTGTTGATTTTTGAAAAATTTAATACACTAAAAATAATTCAAGCAAGTCTTATTACGAGTAGTATTTTTTCTGTTTTGACAATGATTGTAACCCAATGTTTAATGTCCTTCATCAAAAATATTTTAGAAAATGAATTTATTCTTTCTATAGATTTTTCTTATTTAATTAAAATAATAATCGCGGAATTATTGCTGGCTTTTATAATACAATTGTTAAGAAATATTCCCATAACACTATCTAGTAAAGAAAAAGAATAATAATCCTTTTGACTTTTATTGTTCTTACATATTATAATTATCTTGGTGATGAAAATATGGAAAAAGAACTTATGGTAGTTGATAAATTACAAATAATTAATCGTGTAAATGAATTTCCTGTGGGAAATTTAGCAAAAACTAAAGAAGAAAGTTTGGCTAAAATTAGTGTTGTAGCAGATTGGTCCACATATGCTGAACAATTTGCTAGTGTTCCGCTTGAACAACGTAGTGCAATGGTGGGGGATTTCTTAAAAAAAGTTTATGCTTTTACACCAGACACTAAATTACCTAATTTACAACAATGTGCTAAAACTTTGGGCTTGGCATTTGATTATGTCGATAATGTTGATAAAATTTTATATAATATAGAAAAGATACCTAAAGTGGGAGAAACGTACAACCTTTTAGCCGATAAAATGGGTTTAAATGAAGTTAAACGTCAAGGAAGATAAAGAAAATCTTGACATTTAACTTTTTTTTCTTATACAATCTAAGTGGAGAGAGTATTTATGAAAAAAAGATTATTATTGGATATTGATGGGGTTTTATGTTCATCTGGTTATTTAGAATTAATTAATGAATATTTAAATACAAATTACACTTTAGATGATTTTGATGAGTATTATATTGATAAGGTACTATTACGAGATGAACAATTGAATGACTTTTATGAGTTTATTAAAAATAAGGATCAATATGCTAATCCTATGTTCATGCCAAATGCTGTAGAAACTATTACAAAATTAAGTGAAATTTATGATATTTACCCTTGTAGTGATTGTCGAAATCACTTTGCACCGGAACAATCGGGTCGAATTTTTACTAATAAATTCAATTTATTATATCGTACATTTCCTCAAGATGTCATACCGGCCAAAAATTATATTTTTACTGGTACCAAAGATTTGTTTAATGCCGATGTCCAAATAGATGATTTAGTTTCTAACTTAGAATCAAATATTCCAATTAAAATATTATTTCCTTCATATCATAATAAAAATGTAACTCAAGAAGAATTGAGAAAAAACAATATTACTAAAGCTGGAGATAAATGGCAAGAAGGATGGGCTATTATTTCTAACATTCTTTTGAAAAATAATTAATAATCATAACTGGTAATTTGAGTAATTATCATTATCAGTTTTTATTCAATAAAAAGAAATTTTTGTGAAAGTCATTTACATACAATGACTTTTTTTGTTAGAATTAATGTTATTAAAGAAAGAAAGGATTATTATGCAAGAAGAATTATTAACAAATCTTGAAAATATTAAAAATAAATTAGATGAATTAGGGAGGTGTCTTTGACTTAGAAAATAAGAAAAATAGAATTGAAGAATTGACAGTTATTCAAAATCAGGCTGATTTTTGGCAAGATATAGATAATGCTAACAATATTAATAAAGAGATAGCTCATTTGAATAAAGAAATAGGATTATATGAAGGTTTAATAAAAAAGATTAATGATAATGAAGAATTTTTACAATTAAGTGAGGATCCAGACATAATTACTTTAGTGAAAAATGATTTAGTAAATATTCAAGTAGAAATTGATGAATTAGAAACAAGTGTTATTTTAAGTAAAGAGTTTGATTCATTAAATTGCTTTTTAGAAATACATCCTGGTGCAGGGGGAACAGAGTCATGTGATTGGTCCAACATGCTTTATCGAATGTATCAAAAATTTTGTGAAAAAGAAGGATTTAAAATTGAAGTTATAGAGGAACAAAAAGGTGATGAAGCTGGTATAAAAAGTCTAACCATAAAAATTATGGGAGATTATGCTTATGGACTACTAAAACATGAAAATGGTATCCATAGACTTGTTAGAATATCGCCTTTTGACTCGGGGGCAAGAAGACATACTTCCTTTGCTTCCATCAGTATAATGCCAGAAATTAAACAAAATATTAACATTGAAATAAGGGAAGAAGATTTAAAAATAGATGTATATCATTCTAGCGGAGCTGGTGGCCAGTCAGTTAATACTAGTAATTCCGCGGTACGGATAACACATTTACCATCAAAAATTGTTGTGACATGTCAAAATGAACGAAGTCAATTAAATAATAAAGAGCAAGCGTTAAAAATGTTAAAAAATAAATTATATATGCTAGAATTAGAAAAAAATCAAGAAAAATTACAAGAAATAAAAGGTGATAGTGCAAGTATTAATTTTGGCAGTCAAATTCGCAGTTATATTTTAGAACCATATAAAATGGTTAAAGACCACAGAACAAATTATGCTAGTAATGAACCTGATAAAATATTAAATGGTGATATAAAAGAAATGTTAATATATAACTTAAAGGTACTAAAATGAAAAGAGAGTTAGAATTTATTATAAATAATGTGAAACCTAATAGTAGTGTAGTTATAGCTTGTAGTGGTGGTCCAGATTCGATGTGTCTTTTATATTTATTAAATTCCCTAAAAGAACAACTAAAACTACAAATAATTTGTGCACATGTGAATCATAAATTACGAATAGAAAGTGATCAAGAAGCTCAAATGGTTTTTAATTACGCCCAAAAAAATAATATTATTTTTGAACAATTGGAAATCAATGCTTATTTAACTGACAAATTTAATGAACAGGATGCACGAGACAGAAGATATGAATTTTTTAAAGATATATTAAAAAAATATCATTCTAACTATTTACTAACTGCTCATCACGGCGATGACTTAATAGAAACAATACTTATGCGAATTTCAAGAGGTAGTAACTTAAATGGTTACATTGGTATTAAACAAATTTTTACTAATCAAAATTACATTACATTAAGACCACTACTTACAACTACTAAAAACGAAATTATGACATTTGTTGAAAATCATAATATTCCTTATGCAATAGATAAATCAAATGAAAATCTTAAGTATACAAGAAATCGATATCGTCATAAAGTATTACCATTTTTAAAAACAGAAAATGCCCAAATTCATGAAAAATATTTGCAGTTTTCTAAAGAGTTAAAAAGTTATTCACAATTTGTTAACAGCTATATTAAAAAAAACAATTTTATCGAGAATCAAACAATTGATGTTAATTTAATAAAAGATGAAGACGATGTGATAAAAAAAAGATGTCTAGAATTATTAATTGAGGAAATTCAAAAAGATGACAAATTAGATTTAACAGATAATCAACTACAAGAAATGATGAAGTTATATACCAAAAACAATATCAATATTGATCTTAAAAATAATTATCAAGGCATAAATGTTTATGGGAAAATATTTATACAAAAAAAAGATAATCAAATTTTTAAAGAAATAATATTTAATAAAGACGTTGAAATAGGCAATTTTATTTTTAGTTATAATAATGCAAGCAGAACAGAGAATAATTCCTGTATATGTTTAAATAGTGAAGAATTAAGATTGCCTTTAAAATTCCGTCCTTGGCAAGTTGGCGATAAAATGAGTATATATCATCTAAATGGTCACAAATTAATTAGTGATATATTTATCAATGCCAAAATTCCCAAATATAAAAGAAGTACTTATCCCATCTTAGTTGATAGCAACAATAATGTTTTATGGGTACCAAATATAAAAAAATCACAATTTGCTAAAGACAAATGTGAAAAATATGATATAATAATTAAATGTGAGGCAAGGTGAAAATATGAATGTAAAAACAAATAAAACAGATAATTTTAAAAATTTCTTACCTTATTTAGTTTTAGCTGCTGTAATACTAGTGGTAGTATTTGCTCTAAATATGCAAGGTACAAAAGTTCATGAATTAAAAACTGGTGAATTAATCACAGAATTAAAAGATAATAATGTGACAGAAGTAACTGTAACACCAAAAAGTAATGAAAGCATCTATTTAATTCAAGGTAAATTAGATGGGTATTCTAAAACAGAGAGTTTTGAAACAAAAGTGGTAGGCACAGAATTAGAAACTGTACTAAGCTTAATTAATCAAAATGATGTTAAAGAATACGACACTAATTCTGATCCAGGAGAAAATGTCTTTTTATACATTATAATAAACGTTTTACCGTTAGTTTTAATGGTTGTAATTATGTACATTTTATTTACTAAATTGGCTAATTCCAATAAAAATTCAATGGACTTTGGTCGTAGTAAAGCTCGTTTAAGCACAGATAACGATAAAAAAAGTTTTAAAGACGTTGCTGGCTTAAAAGAGGAAAAAGAAGAAGTAGAAGAATTAATTGACTTTTTGAAAAATCCTAAAAAGTTTGAAAAAATGGGAGCTAGAATCCCTAAGGGCGTTTTACTAGTGGGGCCTCCAGGAACAGGTAAAACCTTATTAGCAAAAGCAATCGCTGGTGAAGCTAATGTACCATTTTTCTTTATAAGTGGATCAGATTTTGTAGAATTATTTGTTGGTGTAGGAGCATCTCGTGTTCGTGACATGTTCAAAGAAGCTAAAAGAAATGCACCATGTTTAATATTTATTGATGAAATTGATGCTGTAGGTCGTCAAAGAGGAACGGGTCTTGGTGGTGGACATGACGAAAGAGAACAAACTCTAAATCAATTGTTAACAGAAATGGATGGTTTTGGCGAAAATGAAGGAATCATCATCATTGCAGCAACAAATAGACCGGATGTTTTAGACCCAGCATTACTTCGTCCAGGACGTTTTGATAGACAAGTGACTGTTAGCTTACCAGACGCGACAGAAAGAGAATCAATTCTTAAAGTTCATGCAAAGAATAAAGTGTTAGGAAAAGATATAAATTTAGAAAATTTAAGTCAAAGAACACCAGGATTTAGTGGTGCAGACTTAGAAAATCTTCTTAATGAAGCAGCACTTTTAGCGGTACGTCGAAATAAAAATGCCATTAGCATGGATGAGATAGATGAAGCAACTGATAGAG
>CAKOMU010000046.1 GCA_934096755.1 uncultured Bacilli bacterium | reverse complement strand
GTAGTGGCTATTCTAGTAGTGATGTTTTAACTCCACTTGATTATGTGATGTTAGCAGTTTACCAATATAATGGAGCAGGAAAAGAAGATACTTTGGTTAGTGGCCCAATTTCAATTGCTGATTTACCGATATATTCTCAAAATACGAGTGATTATCGATATAATCGTTATTTGTTATTATTTAATACCGTAGGAAGTACATCTAGTGCCAGTGCTACTAAAACCTATAAGGTTAAAATGTGGTTAAGCGATAAAGCTATACCTGCCGCTAGTTATACGTACTTTTATATTAATACTGATGTTGTCGCAGAAGTTGAAAATGCGAAGATGGCTTATGATATAAGTGGCACGTTGTCTTTAGGCTCAAACACTTTAAGTAATGCTAAAATTGATGTTCAAAATGGTTCTTTTGTAACTACAACTAATAGTAATGGGGCTTTTACTTTAACTGGCCTATATCCAGGTACATATAACTTAAATATTACAACTAGTGATAATGTTCAAAGACAAGCTAATTTAACCGTTGTAGAAGGAAGTAGTGTCGCTCTAAGTAGTCTCGGTTCTACTTTTAGTGGCAACAATATTTATACCGTTGCCAAAAAATATGGCACAACCTTAAGTAAAATATTAACCAAAAATAATATTAACTCTTATAGTAGTGCGGCGACGATCAGTAGTGGTTCACTGTATCCAACCTATCAATTAACAGGAGGGGCTAATAGCACTATTAGTGGTTTAAAAATTGTGTTAGATAGTTCTAATGACTCCCTTACGATGAGTTTATAATTTGACTTCACTTTAACAGGTGAAGTTTTACATATTTTGATGCCATGTTACATTTTGAATCTACATAGAAAAAATTAATGCTTGTGAAAAGAAAATGAAAAAACAATTTTTTATTGTTGATTTTCAAAATAAAAAGTGTTAATATTAAAATAGAGAGGAGAAAAATAGAGATGGACAAAAAAAATACAGTTCTTTTGACAGTAATAGCAGTAGCAACATTATTGGTTGCTGTAGTAGGTGCAACATTTGCATATTTCACTGCTCAAGGAGGCACATCATCTCAAGGTGACATCACAGTATCAACTGGTACAGCTGGTAGTTCATCAATGGGTACATTTACAGCTATCAACATTTATGCTGATGCTACTAATTTTGCTCAAGGTCAAGGAAATAGAGAAGGTACTTCAACTGGTACAGTTAGTTGGACAGCTCCTGGAGCTGTTGGAACATCAACACCAAGCGAAGCAGACAGAAGTTACTGTTATACTGCTAGCCTAGAAGTTACTAAAAATGACTTTGAATATTCAAGTACAAATACAACAAGTGCTGCAGAATTAACTTTAACAGCTCAAAAAGGTGAAAATATTGTTCTTGATGCTAAAGATATTACTGTTGGTACTGCTACTGTTCAAATTCCAACTACTAAGGATGGCAGTGATTATAAACACAAATTAGTTGCTGATGCTGGTGCAACAGTAAGTGATACTTGGACATTAACAGTTAAATTAGTTAACTTAAATGTTGACCAAAATGATAACACTAGTAAACAATTCACTGGTGCAGTTAAATTTACTAAAGCAGATTGCTAATTAGTATAAAATAGGACGATCTTAATGTCCTTTTTTTTATTGTCTAAAAATCTATTTTTAGTAGGATTATAATTATAACCTAGACTCTTTGTTTAAAATTTGATAAAATAATCTAATGAAAAGAGGTAATCAACATGGCTTTATTGTTAACATTTTTTAGTGGTTTATTTTTTTTAATAGGTAGTTTTTTTTATAATATTATTAAAAACAAAACTAAATTTACCAATGTATCTATGGCTTGTGCGACAGTTGTCTTGCTAGGCTTAATTTGCTTAGATATTTTACCAGAAATCATTGAAATTGGGAAATGGTATTTTGTTATCTTTACTCTTTTAGGATTTTTCTCTTTGATAATTATTGATAAAATTATTCCTCACCATGATCATAAGCATCAAGAAGATGATGAAGAAGAAGAGGATCATCAAGAACATTTAGTACATATTAGTACCATCACTTTAATTGCTCTATTACTGCATAATATGCTAGAGGGAATGGGTTTATATAACATTGCTAGTCATGATTTAAAAAATGGCATTATCATGATGTTAGGTATAGGTCTACACAATATTCCTTTTGGTTTTCAAATAGCTAGTTTAAATCATGCCAAAAAACACATTCTTCTATTAACTTTTTTAGTATTATCAGGGTTTTTAGGAGGTTTAATTTTCTGCATGTTTGGTACTCTTAATCCTATTTTAGAAGGAATTATTTTATCTCTTACTCTAGGTATGCTTTGTCAAATTTTGTTTTTGGAACTTTTCAAAGAAGTATGGCAAAATAAACATAAAAAAGAAACAATTTATGGTATAATTATAGGGATAGTATTTTTAATATTAATTAATCTAATATAAGAAGGGAAGATCATTTTGTGAAAAAAGTTTTAGTTATTGGGGCTGCTGGTGCAGTAGGTGTCCATACCGTTAAATATTTATTAAGTGAAGGTAAATATGAAATAACCCTTTTAGATTTAAAAAACAAAACCGTTTTTAATCGTTTAAAAAGATTTAAAAAAAGAGCCAATATATTGTATGGTGATGTTACCGATCGTGTTTTAATTGAAGCCCTAGTAAAAGATCATGATTATATCATTTACTTAGCATCTGCGATGCCACCGCTTGCTGATATGAAAAAGGGTTTGGCCCAAGTAATTGATTATAATGGTTGTGAAAATGTCGTTAGAGCGATTACTTACTATAACCCTAAGTGTCATTTGTTTTATGGATCTACGACCAGTATGTATAAAGATATGGAAAATCCTAATGTTAAAAGCAAAGTTCAATTGACAAAATATGATTATTTTGCAACAGCCAAAATGGATGCCGAAAACTTGATTAAAGCCAAGCTTAAAAATTATACGATTTACCGTATACCTTTAGTTTTAAGTGATCCATTACATGAAACCTTTATGTTTCACGGTAATAAGCAAAGTATGATGGATGTAATTACCAAAGAAGATTGTGCTTATGCTTTTGTTAAAGGATTACAATATAGTAAAGAATTAAATAAAAAAACATTTAATTTAGCAGGAGAAAAGCCAGTTTTATATGGTGATTTACTGCAAAAAATTCTAAGCATCAATGGATTAAGTTGGAATTTTGTTTTTAATAGATTGTGTATTGAAAAAAATTATTATAGTCCAGTTTGTAGTGATCGTGATGATCTGGAAAATTTAATTCACTATCGTAATGATTCTTTAAATGAATACTATGCTCGTATGCGCATTAGAGCTAAAAAAAGAAATATGGCTAGATTTTTAGCTAAGCCTTTTTTAGGAAAAAAGAGATGATTGGTTTAGCTTTATCTGGTGGGGGACTAAGAGGAGCTTATGAAGTAGGGGTCTATAAAGCATTAAAAGAATGTCACATTAAAATTGATGGTTTTGTTGGTACTTCTATCGGGGCTATTAATGCCGTCATTATGGCCTCTAAGCAAGAAGAAAAACTTTATGATTTCTGGATTAATTGCGATGCTGGTAAAATTTTGCGTCTAACGGATAAATTAAGTAAAGAAATTAACGAAGGAAAATTGGATAAAGAAATGATTCAAGAACTTCTTATCAATGGTAAAAATATTTTGGTGAATAAAGGTTTAAGTCTAGATGGTTTAAGAGAAGTATTAAATGATTTTGATTTACCTGATAAGCTATATAAAAGTAATAAAGAATTTGGCTTAGTAACAGTTAAAGTAAAAAAAATGCAACCTTTATACGTGTTTAAAGAAGATATTAAACCAGAAAAGTTACTTGATTATTTAATAGCATCTTGTTATTTACCAATATTTAAGTTTGAAAAAATCATCGATGACAATTATTACTTGGATGGGGGATTTCATGATAATGTTCCTGCTAATGCCTTAATTAAACGTGGATATAAAAAGGTCTATGTTGTTGATTTAGAAGCAATTGGTATCAAGAGAAAATATATAGATGCTAGTAAAATAATTGAAATTAAACCATCCCATAATTTAGGAAGTATTTTAAATATTCGTCAAAAAGATATTCAAAAAAATGTTAATCTAGGCTATTATGATACATTAAAGATTATTAAAAAATTAGATGGTTATAACTTTATTTTCAAAAAGAGAACTAAATGGTATTATAACTTTTTAGCATCACACGCATCAGCCAAAACTAAAAAAGAAATGCAAGTATTTTTTAAAACGACGGACAACAAAGAATTAATCATTAAAGCTATTGAATATATAATGAAAAAAGAAAAATATAATTATTGTTGTATATATAACATAGGTGATATAATAAAAAACGTAAAACATCAAGCGAAAAATTATGGTGTCTATAAATTTATAAATGAATTGCAAAAAAATTAAGAGAGGATTGATATATATGGGAAGAGCATATGAAGTAAGAAAAGCAAGTATTTTAAAAACAGGAGCTGCAAAAGGAAAATTATACACGACTTTTGCCAAAGAAATCTATTTAGCTGCCAAAAATGGTAGTCCTAATCCAGAAGCCAATGTTACTTTAAAAAGATTAATTGACAAAGCCAAAAAATCACAAGTGCCTAATGATATTATTACAAGAGCTATCGATAAAGCAAAAGGAGTAGGCCAAGATGAATATCATGAAGTGGTTTATGAAGGATTTGGTCCAGGAGCTTCAACTCTAATTATTAAATGTCTTACAGATAACGTTAATAGAACTGTTGGCATGGTAAGAGCAGCATTTAATAAAGTCAATAAGAGTTTAGGCGTAAGCAATTCCGTATCTTATAATTATGATCATTTAGGCATTTTGTCATTTGCATATCCTAGTGATGAAGAAATATTAGATATGATGTTAAATGCTGGGATAGAATTAAATGATATCGAAAGTAATGATGGCATAATAACGATTTCTCTAAATCCTAGTGATATGAATAAAGCTAAAGATGAACTAGAAAAAAATATACCAAATATTGATTATGAAATTGATGAAATAGGTATGTATGCTAAAGATAAGATAACTTTAACTGGTGAAGATAAAGAGATTTTTGATCGTCTTTATAATTTATTAGATGACATTGAAGATGTTTCACAAATTTATACTAATGTCGAAAATATAGGGTGAGTATGAAAGAAAAATATAAAAAAATTGCCAAAGTCTTAGGTAAAATCTTACTTATTTTTGTGCTTTTTGAACTTATTTCACAAACTTTAGGAGCTTTGCTTGCCAGTCATTTATGGTCATCTTTAAAATATGGTAAGTATTCCGCTTACTTTGTCAGTGAATTAACCATATTGATATTGTCTTTGATTTTAGTATTTGTTTGTCGTAAAAAAGATATTTTTAAAGAGCGTAAGTTATCATTTAAAGCAAGTATCCGTTTATGTTTGCCCATTTTAATCTTATCAATTATTATGTTATTGGTAAATTCCGTTACATTTTTTACTAGTAAACCCAATATTGCCAATTTCATTAGTTTATTGTTTTATGCTACATCGATTGGTTTATTTGAAGAAATTCTCTTTCGTGGTGTCATTGAAGGAAGCTTATTAGATAATTTTCATAGCACTAAAAAACAAGTTTTGTTTTCTATCGTAACAAGTGCTTTGATTTTTGGCTTATTGCATCTTACGAACTTATTAGTTGGCCAAGATGTATTGACTACTATAATGCAAGTAATTCAAACAATCGCTATTGGTATTTTGTTAGGGACAGTTTACTATTTTTCTAAAAATATTTGGGCTTTGGCTTTTTTACATGGCTTTTATGATTTTTCTGTTTTATTAAGTGAAGTAAACTTGATTAAAGATTGTGAATATGCAAGTAATGTTCCCAGTTATATCATGATGGTATCGGTTATATCGTCGATAGTTCTAAGTCTTATTTATTTGGTGTATTGTTATGGCTTATTCAAAAAAAGTAATATCAATAAAAATCTGGGCCTTGAAGTAAGCCAAGAAGATATTCAAGATGACGTCAAAAGAGCCACATTTACAAATACTTGTATTGGTATTCTCATTATGATTTTCTTTATTTTTAATGGTATTTCGAGTGTTCTATTAAGCCCCAAAATGGATGAATATTATTTATGCTATGAATATCCTGAAAAAACAATTGCTAATTTAGAAACTCATTATTATTCCTATTATGACTTTAATTACTCTTTAGGGGAAGAAAACTATCATTTCTATTTAAAAAATGATACTGCATATTTAAATGATGAAAAAATTATTAAAGATGTTTATCAACTATATTTGATCGATGATGAATTGATAATTCTTAGTGATGAAAAATTATATTATATTAAGCTAGATCAAAATAATATTCTCGATATCAAAAATCAATTAATAGAATTTGCTATGCCTCAGTTACGAAGTGGGGGATATATCCTTGATCACGATAGTAATACGAAATATCCTATGGTTAAGAGTAGTTTAGACGATTTCTTTATCATCGAAAA
The DNA here is from genome assembly GCA_934096755.1 of uncultured Bacilli bacterium. Taxonomy (GTDB): domain Bacteria; phylum Bacillota_I; class Bacilli_A; order RF39; family UBA660; genus Onthocola_B. The sequence goes on along the minus strand of CAKOMU010000046.1, from coordinate 346 downwards.
TAATAAAATTTATCAAGTAAAATAACAGATTAAATTCCTAATCTGTTATTTTCTTTTTACATAATATTGGCCCATTTAAATTATGAACAAGAGATCCATAAAAGTTAACTGTGTTATTCATAAAATCCACTTCTTTAATTTTTAATTTCAATTGGGATCCTACATATATCTTTTTTCCACTAGAACTTTTGATAAATTTAACATTGTGGTTATGGGTGTAACATTCATCTAAGTCTTTTAAATTAACAATTCCAATGACATATTTTCCTAAATTAACTATTAAATGTTCATCATCTATTTCTTGTACTAATCCATAGAAATCCTTATCAGTGTTATTGGCTAGCTG
>CAKOMU010000045.1 GCA_934096755.1 uncultured Bacilli bacterium | reverse complement strand
AATATTCATAACAATCATGAACCTCTGTATATTTCATCAATATAATATTTTCTTCTTTAATAGGTAACATATCATATATTTCATCAGTTACAAAAGGCATAAATGGATGAAGCATTTTTAAAATACTATCTAAAACATAATATAAAACTGATTTTGTTTTGTCATCATCCAAACTAAACTTAGCAAATTCAATATAGTTATCACAAAAATCATTCCAAATAAAACTTACTAATTCACTACCAACTAAATTAAAATCATAATTTTCCATATTCTTCGTCACATTTTTAATGACATGATTTAATTTTGTTAATATCCACTTATCTTGAATTTTCAATTCCTCTAAAGTAACACTTTTTAAATCTTCAATATTCATTAAAACAAAGCGTGATGCGTTCCATAACTTGTTGATAAAATTCCACGTTGATTTAACTTTTTCTTCATCATATCTTAAATCAGTTCCTGCCGCAGTTCCAGTCGTCAAGAAAAAACGTAAAGCATCTGTTCCATAAGTATCACAAACATCCATAGGATCGACACCATTCCCTAATGATTTACTCATTTTTCTTCCTTGTTTATCTCGAATTAAACCATGAATAATACAATCTTTAAAAGGTCGTTGACCCGTAAAATGTAATCCTTGAAAAGTCATTCTATTTACCCAAAATGGAATAATATCATAACCAGTCACCAAAACATTATTAGGATAATATTTTTGATAATCTATAGTTTTTTCCGGCCAACCCAAAACAGAAAATGGCCATAAAGCACTACTAAACCATGTATCTAAAACATCAGGATCTTGAATCCAACCATCACCATTCGGCGCTACTTCTCCAACATAAACTTGATCTTCCTTATACCAAGCTGGTATTCTATGTCCCCACCAAAGTTGACGAGAAATACACCAATCATATGTAATTTCCATCCAATGATTCATAGTTTTTTCATATCTTTCCGGTACAAAATTTACTTTTGTATCTTTATTTTTTTGATTTTCTAAAACTTTATCAGCTAAAGGTCGCATTTTAACAAACCATTGTTTAGACAACATTGGTTCCACCATTGCGCCACTTCTTTCACTATGACCAACATTATGTGTAATTTCCTCTACCGAAATTAATAAATCATGAGATTTTAAATATTCTACTAATTTTTCTCTAGCCACAAATCGATCAAGACCCGCAAATTCTAAAGCATTTTCATTCATAGTCCCATTTAAATTAAGAACGGTAATTCTTTCCAAGTCATGTCTATTCCCTACTTCAAAATCATTAGGATCATGTGCTGGTGTGATCTTAACAACTCCAGTTCCAAATTCCGGATCAGCATGTAAATCTCCAATTATAGGAATTAACTTTCCTACCACTGGCAATTTAACTTTTTTACCAATCAAGTGTTTATACCTATCATCATCAGGATTGACAGCTACCGCTGTATCACCAAATAAAGTTTCTGGTCGTGTCGTTGCCACTTCTAAATAATCATCACTATCTTCTAAATAATATTTAATGTGATAAAAGGCTCCCTTAACTTCTTTATAAATTACTTCTTCATTAGACAACGCCGTCATCGCTAAAGGATCCCAATTTATAATTCTTTCTCCTCGATAAATTAAACCTTCATCATAAAGAGTTTTAAAAACATGATTAACAGCTTTATTAAGTCCTTCATCCAAAGTAAATCTTTCCTTCGAATAACATAGGGATAAACCTAACTTTGCCCATTGTTTATGAATATTTGCTGCATACTCATCTTTCCATTCCCAAGCATATTTTAACCATTCTTCTCGATCTAATTCTCGAGGATTAATTCCCATATCTTTTAATTTGGCATCAACTTTAGCTTGGGTAGCAATACCAGCATGGTCCATTCCAGGAACCCATATTGCATTAAAACCTTGCATCCTTTTAAATCTTATCAAAATATCTTGAATAGTTGTATTCCAAGCATGTCCTAAATGTAATTTTCCCGTAACATTAGGAGGAGGAATGACAATGGCATAATTAGGACATCCCTCTTTTTCTTCAAAGTAACCATTATTCACCCATTTTTCATATTTTCCTTGTTCAACTATCTTTTGATCATATTTCTTATCTAACATAATTCCTCCTCCACAAAAAAAGAATGACACCAAGGAGTCAAACTAATGACGGTACCATCCTTTTATTTATCTTAATTGTTTTAAAGCACCACTGCTATGTCTTTCCTCTTGCAACCTTCATATATTTTTATTATTAATTTTCACCAACCATTAATTCTCTACAAATAAATTATATATTACTCCTCAAAAATCATCAAAACATGCTACTATTTTAACAAACATTTTATTTCAAATCAAGAGTTTGATAAAAATTACCATCTAATATAATTCCTATGCCATCATCTTTAATATTAAAATATAGATTTGTAAATTCTGGTAAAACCAACTGTTTCCTATATGGTAAATTACAAGTTTCATAAATAAGTAATAAATTATTATTAGAAAGTATGATTATATATTTACCAACACCATATACTTGCCTTTTTGAAATATTTGTCAAGTATTCATTCCCATTATAATCAAATATATGATAGCCATTATTATAAGTCACATAATATTTATCATTAAAATCCGTAATTTCACTACTAACAGGCTGCATGGCAGCACTACCATCACTATTAATGATATACCAAAGATTTCCCTTTTTAGCTATAAATTTACTAGCATCCAAAATATTACTATTAAAATGACTAGGTAAAGCAATATAGTCATAATCATTACTAATCGCAGAATTAGAAAAATCTAAATAAATAATTCCCCATTTATCATTCTTTTTATTAATCAAAAATTCTGTGCTAGCAGAAGTACCATAATTTTTAACACTTTGATATCTATCTACTATACTCTTACCAGCAATATTATAAAGAATAGTTTCATTACTTTCATTAAATAAACCAAAATTAGCATTGACCACACCGGCTATATTAGATCCACCTAAAGAATAATAATTAGTGTGATAATTACTATCATCAAGATTATTCGTTGCCACACTACAATTACTACAAGGATATGTAGCTAATAAACTATCATTAAGATAAAAATACACTTGATTATTATAAATAAAATCTTTATTCACATTAGTATCTATATTATCATTTTTAGGAGTACTAAAATGTTTAACAGAACCCAAAATAGAAAGAGGAAGAAAGATAATCAGCAATACAATAATTGTTCCTAAAGTCTTTTTATCTTTCATTTCCTACCCTATATTCACTTCCACTACTTGAGTTTTACCATCAGTTACATAAGTAATCATCAAAATATTACCTCTTAAACCATATTTAATGTCTTTCAAACTATCACCATCACTCACAGTAATATCTTCTAAGACATAATTGTTTTTATCATAATATTTATATACCCCTAATTTATTTTTACTATCTACTGTTATATAAAACTTAGAATCCATAAGAATATATTTATATTCCCCACTAACTACTTTTCCATCTAAATCATAAATCATATAGATATTATCATTTCTAACTTTAACATAATTATCTTTATATTCTACAATTTCATACTTGGTACTAACCTTACTAGTTATTTCATTTCCTTTAAAATCATACAAATGATATGTATTATCACTTTTTTTAATAACTAAATAATCAGTCCCTAATAACTTAACTGTTGTATTTGTATAACCAGTTTCTTTATCTTTAAAAGATATTACCCCATCAACACTACTAGACTCAATATTAATAAGCCCATAAGAATCACTGGTATTTTTAGCCATTACCAAAGTACCAGCAGTATCAATAAAATTAATTAAATTATTATCAGCATGATAATTTGCATCAACAACTTTATAAGTAGCCAATTTTTTACTATTTTTTAAATCATAAAGAATGATATTATCATTAGCATCTGGATTTTTAGTATCAGCAATAAACACATAACGACTATTATAAATAGGTAAATAATTAGTACTCTTATTATCTGGATTATAAATATTTCCTTCTCGAGCTATAAAGCAGTTTTGCAAACCATTTCCTTCATTCTCAATGTTATTAGCATAACTACATACATAACTACCTAATAATTCTGTTTTAGCTTCATCTTTATAGAAATATAATTTGCCTCCAAAATAACTAACATAACTAAGGCTTCGATTAAATACCCCTTCTTTTAAATTAACATTAGTATAGGTATCATCATAAGTTACTTGCATAGTTGAACCATTAACACTAACATTAAACGCTTCTTCTTTTCCTGTTTGTTTATCTTGATCATTAAAAATTAATTTAGTATTATAACTACTACTATTAATTCTAATACCATCACCTGTCATTCTATATCCATCTTTATCAAACACCATTAATTTTTTATTAAGTACCACAATTACATAACTATCGACAAAACGCACATAATCATAACTATCAATAACTTTAACTTTAGCATCATAACCATATACATAATACTTACCATTAACTAATACACTGATGTTATTTTCATCATAATTTTTAATTTCTCCTGGTAAAACTTTTGACATCTCTTTATTATCAAAATCAATTAATTGATAATTTTTATTATTAGCTACTACTAAATATTTACCATCTTCAATATATCCCATATAATCATAGCTAAATTTAATTTCTTCCGTCACTTTTTTATCACTAAAACCAAGAAGTCCATATTGGTCATCTTTTTTTACAATAACTTCATCATCACTTACTTTTTTAACTAATTCATAAGTATCTAATTTTTCTTTCTTATCTATATTATATAATACTAACTCACCATTATCTTTTTTATTACTATCATAAATAAAGACATAGTTATCTAAAATAATATCACTTCTAATATCGACATTCTTGCCATTTTCATAAACTTTTTTAGCCACATCAAACTCATCTTCATTACTGTAATAAGCCACATAACATAAAGATTCATTTTTATTAGTACATTCATATGTACCCAAATCTTTTTTATCACCATCTACAAAGACTAATGTTCCATCTTCATAACGATAATTATCGTTTTCAATCACTACCAACGGTTCTTTATTCTCTTCTTTAGCATTATTCTTCTTTAGAACTAAAAAATAAACTAATAAAATAGCAATCACTAAAATTACTAAAACAGAACTTACAATAATAATGATTTTAGTTTTTTTAGGTAATTTGCTCCACTTACTTATTTTCTTTTCTCTTCTTTTTTTCTCGTCTTTTTTCTTATCATCAACCGGACTTTCTAAATCATATTGAGTATTTTCTACCTCTTGATTTTCATCAATCTCTACAATCTCATTGGCTTTTTCTAACTTTTCCTCTTCCCCTACTTCTTTGAAAATATCATCTTCCATAACTACCTCCGTAATATACCTAAATTATAACATAGCAATTATTTATTTTCAATTAAAAGAAAAAGTCCTCAAAAGGACTCTATTTAACTGTTTTTAAACAATAATAACCACTAACTAAATGGTCCAAAACATAATAAGCATTTTTCCATTCGACAAGTAAATAACCAACTTTAATCGTGTATTTTGCTAAGGTATTAGGATATGTTAAATTAACGATTTTACCTTTATGATCTTGATATTTTATAGTTAAAACACCCTCAGGCATAAAAGATAAAAAACTATCTTTATCTAAAATAGGAGATTTAATAGATAATCTTATAATCAGCAAAAAAAATCCATCAAGTTTATATCCCTGATGAATAATTTCTCTAACTATTTTTAAATTTTTGATACCATTTATTCAATTTATCTTTGGCACTACTAAACAAACTGCTACCAACATCACTAACAAATCCAGCCGCCGACTTAGTATAAGTCAAAAGTTCATCTTTAGCATCAATAATTAATTGATAATTTTCATCACCTAATTTATCTTTTGCAAAATTATTTAAATTGTTAGCCCCATTTTTAATGACTTCACTAGCTTTATTAAACGCAACTCCTGTACCACTTTTAATACTATCTTTATAACCTGGTGCTTTTTCTTCAATTTTGATATCAATAGAATGTGCTAATTCTAAAACTTTTTGTTTACCTTGATCAGTCAATTCTTTAAAAGTAACTCCTTTAATCGTACCATCATAAAACAAGAAGTCGACAATATTAATAAAAGTTGATTTAGCATTTTTCGTAAAATTTTCTCCCGGTGTAGCCTTTTGAACTTCCCCTAAAGTATCGCTTAAAGTATTAATTACATCTTTATCTTTATCACTATAAGTAATATTTTCTTCTGTTTTTTGCATTACTTCTTGTGTCTTCTTCTCAACATTACTACTAGTTGTCGTCTTATTATCAGTAGTATTAGTTTTTTTACTTACTTGATCTGTTTCTTTAAGAGTTTCTTTTTCTTCTTCATTATTTTTTTCTTTGATATTAGTATTAGCACTATCAACAGTTTTAGTATTTTCTTGTTTCAAAACTTCTTTTTTATTATTGTTATATAAAAGTCCAATAATAACTCCTACTAATAAAAATATTATTCCTCCCATAATAAAAGGTACATAATTATTTTTAACATAATTCATAAAATCACTCCTACACCAACATTATAATCTTTTTTTCTAAAAAAAACAAATACCCCAAAAGAGGTATTATTTAAATCTATTCATTTGTTGCATAATTTGTTTAACTTGTTTTTGACTCGGCTTTCTTCCCATCGAACTCATCATCGCTTCAATCATTTTCTCATTTATTGGTGGATTTTTTTCTAAAGCTTTTTGCATTAAGAATCTTGCCAAGAAAAAACCAATTATTAACCCAATTATGATACCTATAACTAAATATAAAATTAATTTACCCATTACTAATTCTCCTTTGTAATATTATTTTACTATAAACGCACTAATTCCTCAAGCCAAAAATAATCTTTGTTTTGAAAATCACTAGCAAATAAATCTTGCAAAGGCAAAAATTTTCTTATATCTTTATTGATAATATTAGTTTTTAAAACAATATGACTTCTTTTAACCACAATCGTTGTATCTTCTTTGCGATATTTATTAACAATACGATGTGTATCTCCCATTTTCATATAAAAATCATTATCTTTATTTTTATCATAAATCAACTTATTATATTTCATTTTATCGATTGGCACGATGATTTGATCCAATAAGTCTT
>CAKOMU010000044.1 GCA_934096755.1 uncultured Bacilli bacterium | reverse complement strand
AAATCAAGATGTTTGATTGAAGATGAAGAAGTAAGTGGTCCTTGTTCAGTATGTGGAAAACAGGCAACAACACGTCTTTATATAGGTAGACAATATTAATTAAAAGTAAGGTGATAAACGGTGAAGAAAATAGGAGGACTGTTAATTTTGCTTGTTTTATTAGCTTACTTTTTTCATTTAGATAAAAAGCCTGTTAATAATAAAACTTTATTGCCAGAACAACAAATATTACAAAATTTGAGTTTAGAAGAAAAAATTGGGCAATTATTTATGGTTCGGTGTCCAGAAAATCAACAGTTGGAAATAATTCAAAAATATAATTTAGGAGGTTATATTTTATTTGCTCGTGATTTTAAAGATAAAACTCGTGATCAAGTAATTGCAACGATAAATGCCTATCAAGATAGTAGTAAAATTCCTATGTTTATAGGAGTGGATGAAGAAGGTGGGAGTGTTGTTCGTGTTAGTCAGTATAAAAACTTAAGAAATCAAGCCTTTTTAGGACCACAAGAATTATATAGTCAGGGTGGGTTTTCTTTGATTTATCAAGATACTGTGGAAAAAGCGAGATTTTTAAAAGATTTAGGAATTAATCTTAATTTTGCTCCAGTTGCAGATGTTTCTACGAGTAGCAATGATTTTATTTACAAAAGAACTATCGGTCAAAATCAAGAAGTTACTCAAAAATATGTAGAAACGGTGGTTAGAGCGATGAATGAAGAAAAAATGGGCTCAGTTTTAAAACATTTTCCTGGTTATGGTAATAATTTGGATACTCATCTAAGTAGTGTCATTGATAAAAGAGATTATAAGACATTTGAAAACAGTGATTTTTTACCTTTTAAAACTGGAATAGAAAATAATGCTTCGATGATTTTAGTTTCTCATAATATAGTTTTAGCTATGGATCCGTTGTATCCAGCGTCTTTGTCTTTGAAAATACATAATATTTTACGAGATCAACTAGGATTTAATGGTGTGATAATTACAGATGATTTGGCAATGGGAGCGATTAAGAGTTGGCAAAATGATGAAAATTTGGCAGTGTTAGCTATAGAAGCTGGTAATGATATCATACTTACTAGTAGTTATGAAAAAGAAATAGCGGCGATTAAAAATGCAGTTTTAAAAGGAGAAATTACGGAAGAAAGAATTAATGAATCAGTGTTAAGAATTTTAAAATTAAAACTCAAATTAGGAATAATTGAATAAATCGAATAAATGTTTACTTTTTGAAAAAAATATGCTATCATACTATGTAACTTGGGGGTTGTTTATGATGAAAGTGACAAATATTAAAGAAAGTTTAATAGAACAAAAAAGTAATAAAGTATGTGGAAATTTGTATTATGCATCACAAGTTTATTTTACATATAATTCCAATAAAATGGAGGGAAGTAGACTTAGTGAAGAACAAATGGCTTCAATTTTTGAAACTGCTAGTTTTGTAGCTAATAAAAATGATGAAATATTGATTGATGATGTTATTGAGTTAAGAAATCATTTTTTATTATTTGATTACGTTTTAGATAATATTAATACACCTTTAACTGAAGACATGATTATTAAAATGAACACGATTTTAAAGACAGGAACTAATTTTGCTCTTAATCCTGCATGTAATGTAGGTGGGTATAAGAATACTGCAAATGTTATTGGTGGATCAGTTGGTACAAGAACAACACCACCATCCAAAGTAAAGTCAAATATGAGCAAGTTGTTAAAACAATATAATTCTTTAAAGAAAGTAACTTTAGAAGATATTATTGATTTTCATGTTAGTTTTGAAAGAATTCATCCTTTTGAAGATGGAAATGGTCGTGTGGGAAGAATTATAATGTTTAAAGAATGTTTAAAGCATAATATTGTACCGTTTATTATTCTTGATAAGTTTCGTCCTTTTTATTTAAATGGGTTAAGACAGTATAAAGAAGAAAAAGGTTATTTGATTGAAACTTGTAAAGAATGTCAATATTATTATCATCAATTATGCAATAAGTTGTTAGATAAAGAAAATAACGAAGTACGTAAAAGAACCAAATAATACCCAATTATTGGTTCTTTATTTTTGGAAACTTGAGCCATATTAAGAATAGTTGGTGATGAAGTTGAAAAGATTAAAGCTATTGTTGATCATTTTATATTTTTGTTTTCCTACAGTAGGTTTAGCATATGCTAATTATGTTATACCAGGGGGAGAAACTTTAGGAATTGAAATTAATAGTGATGGGGTCATGGTTATAGGTTTTTACCAAATCAATGGTAAATATAATAAAGGGACTCCCAATATAAAAGCTGGAGATTATATTTTAAGTATTAATGATAATGCAGTTGATAATGTTGATTCTTTAACTAAATTGATTGAAAAATATGTTTTGGATGGTTATGTTACCGTGAAATATAAAAGCAATGGTAAGATTAAAACTAGTAAATTAGATTTAGTATTGGACCAAGATGTATATAAAACTGGTTTATACGTTAAAGATAGCATTACTGGTATAGGAACTCTTTCCTATATAGATCCAGAAAGTAAAATTTTTGGAGCTTTAGGTCATGAAATAGTGGAAAGCAATACTAATAGTATTGTGGAAATTCGTAGTGGTAATATATTTAGAAATTATATTACTAGTATAGATAAAAGTAGTACTGGAGTAGCGGGAAGTAAAAATGCAAAATTTTATTATAATACAAAATATGGGAAAATTTTAAAAAATACGAATGTAGGTATTTATGGTATTTATGAAAATAGTTTGCCGGATAAAGAGGCTTTGGAAGTAGCTTTAAAAAATGAAGTTAAAATTGGTAAAGCTCAAATAGCTACGGTGATAAAGGGTGAAAAAGTGGAATACTTTGATATTGAAATTACTAAGATAGATGAATATGCCAAAGTTAAGAATGTGACTTTTGTCATTAAAGATGAAAAATTATTAGAAGAAACTGGGGGTGTTGTTCAAGGCATGAGTGGTTCACCGATTATTCAAAATAATAAAATAATTGGGGCAGTTACCCATGTAATTGTCGATAATCCTATATCTGGATATGGTATATTTATTACAACAATGTTAGAAGAAGGCGAAAAATAAAGATAAACTAGAGTAAAAATAGGCTCTAGTTTTTTTGAAAATTAATATGAGAGAACGAGTTACAAAAAGTTTATTTTGTGATATATTTAAGAGGGTGATGATTTTTGAAAGTATCATTAAAAGATAATTTGAAATTATATAGAAAAGTTCAAGAGATGTTAAATCCTAATACTGTTAGTAAAAATAAATATGTCGATGATGTGATCGAAGGTTTAAATGTCCGTATTTTTAATAATAACGAATCTAAAACTCTTATTTATTTACATGGGGGTGGTTTTGTAGCAGGTTCCGTAGATAGTTATAGTAATTTATGTGATAAATTGGCTCATGAATTAAAAGTTAAAGTTATTTCAATTGAGTATAATTTGGCACCAGAAGTTAAATTTCCTCAAAGCTTAAAGGAGATATATTGTGTTTGTCAAAAAATAGTGCATCAGGAAGCTAATGTTGCCATAATGGGTGATTCAGCTGGTGCTAATTTGGCTTTTGCTGTTGCTAATTTAACACCTAGGTTAGCATTTAAAGAACTATTTTTGATATATCCTGCGACGCAAACTAATTATACTAAAAATTCTAAGTATAAATCAGTAGTTACTAATAGTGGTAAAAGTTTATTAACCAAAGAATCTTTACGTGATTATATGCGTATGTATCTTGATAAAGATAGTGATTATAAAGATAAAAGAGTAAATTTATTGAAAAATAATTGGTTGTTTAAGATGCCACCGGTTAGAATCGTTGTGGGTAGTTTAGACCCTTTACATGATGAAGGGGTAGCTTTAGCTAGTAAATTGGAACGTTTTTTGGTTTCTGTAAGAGTGCTTGATTTAAATGGGGCGACACATGGCTTTTTAAATAATAGATTAGAAAAAGATTTTACTAAGAAAACGATAGATTTTATAAAGGAAAGTGATTTTTTTGAGTAAGTGGTACAGATTAGATAATGCGGCGAAAATATTTCCACCATCTAAAAACAAATATGATCCTAAAATATTTCGTTTTAGTGTTTCTTTAAAAGATGATATTAATCCAGAAGTACTGCAACAAGCTCTAGATTTGACTAAAGAAGAATATCCTATTTTTAAATCTGTGTTAAAAAAAGGCTTTTTTTGGTATTACTTGGAAGAAAGTAATAAACCAAGTTTGGTGTATCAAGAATATGCTCCACCTTGTAGCAAATTTAAAACTAATATGCTTTTTGAAGTTACTTATTATAAGAAGAGAATTAATTTAGAAGTTAATCATGCTTTAACTGATGGCACTGGAACTCTTACTTTTTTAAAAAGTTTAGTGGCTAATTATTTAAATATTTTATATAAGTTGGAACCCAATGAAGTCATTAATTTAGGTAGTATTAAAGAAGTTAAAGAAGATGCTTTTAAGAAATATAAAAATAAAAGTGGAAAAAAGAGTCAAAAAATTGTTAGGGCTTATCAAATTAAAGATGAAAAATATTTGGAAAACAGATTAAAAATTATTGAAGGAATATGTAGTACTAAAAGTATTAAACAAATAAGTAAAAAATATGATGCTACTATTACAGAATATCTAGTTTCTGTACTTATTAAAAGTATATTAGATAGTAAGGATAATGAAAAAACAAAACCAATTGTGATTACTGTACCTGTTAATTTACGTAATTATTATCCATCTTATACAGTTCGTAATTTTTTTAGTGTTGTCAATATAGTTTATAAAGGCAATAGTAAAGAGTTAAGTGATATTATTAATGTTGTTAAATTGGAATTTCAAAAATGTTTAAGTAAAATGGAAATTGATAGTAAAATGAATAAGATGGTAAAGTTGGAAGAAATTTTTATTTTAAGATTAGTGCCGAGATTTTTAAAAGATGGAATTTTAAAATTAATTTATAATTTTACAAAATACTTTCAAACGATGACATTATCAAATATTGGGGTTATAAAGATGCCACAAATATATGAGGAATATATTGATTATTTTGATGTGTTTATTTCGACGGCTACTATACAACTTTGTATGTGTTCTTATCAAGATAAGATGGTAATGTCTTTTACTAGTCAATTTGTTAATAGTGAAATAGAAAAAAACTTTTTTAGGTATTTGACTAATCAAAATGTGGAAGTAGTAATTAATTCAAATAAAATGGAGAATGAAAATGATTAGATGTAGTAAGTGTGGAGTTATAATAAATGCTGGAGGTAATACTTGTCCATTATGTGGTAGTACATTAAATAAAACATTAGATAATCAAGTGTTTCCACAGGTAGATTGGGATTTTAAACATCATAATTTATTAGTAAAATTGTTGTTGTTTTTAAGTCTTACGGCTTTGTGTATTTCATGTTTTGTTAATTTGGCTATTTCTCATCATATTACTTGGGCGTGGTTTGTCGGTGCTGGTATAATTTCGTTTTGGTTTTCTTTGTCGACAGCATTAAAAGAAAGAAAACACTTTATTAGAATGTTATTTGCTGAAATGCTAATTATATTGCTTATATCTGTTATATTTGATTATAAAACTGGATGGCATAAGTGGAGTGTTAGTTATTGCTTGCCATTTTTAACAAGTATTTATATGTTAGCAATATTAATTATGCGTTTATTTTTACAAAGAGTGCATAAAGATTTTACTTTTTATGCGACGATTAATTCTTTGATTGGTTTAATACCTGGTATTTTTATTATTACTAATTATATTACAACCTTGTGGCCTAGTTATATTTCTGTTATACTTAGTATAGTAATACTAGTCTTTATGTTAGTATTTAATAAAAGACAATTAGCAAATGAATTGGAAAGAAGGTTACATATATAATGGATTTGTGTTTTGATGTCAACAATACGGTTTTAAATGTGCGAAGTGCAGCTTTTATTACCTATGATAATCAGGTGTTAGTAAGTAAAAAAGAAAGTAGTGATTATTACTCTTTGCCAGGTGGTAAAGTAAAGATTGGTGAAGATAGTAGAACTTGTTTATATCGTGAATTAAAAGAAGAACTTAATTATGATATTTATTTGACAGAATTACAGTTGGTGAGAATTGTTGAAAATTTTTATCAATTGAATGGAAAAAATTATCATGAGATTTTATTTATTTATAAATATCATTTTAATCATGAATATTACAATGGTGATTTTAAAAATTTAGAAAATGAAGAAATGAAAATGATGTGGATTCCCAATGATGCTTTTATTTTGATGGATATTGAACCTGGTATTATTAAAAATATTTTGCATGATGATAGTCTTAAACACATTATTATAAAGAAATAAAGGATGTTATGATGAAAGAAAAAGAAATAATGAGTCTTGGTGTAGAACAAGCCAGAAAAACGATGTATGATAATTTTGGTGGACCTTTTGGGGCTGTTATTACTGATAAGAATAATCATGTTATTGCAGTTAGTTCAAATACGGTTTTGCATGATTTGGATCCTACAGCTCATGCTGAAGTGAATGTCATAAGGAAAGCTTGTGAGATTTTAAAGACTTATGATTTAAGTGATTATATTTTGTATGCAACAGGTTATCCTTGTCCAATGTGTTTAGGAGCTATAATGTGGGCTAATATCAAAACTGTTTATTATGGAACTGATTTGGAAGATGCTAAAAAGATAGGGTTTAAAGATGAATTTATTTATGATTTTATTAAGAATAAAACAAATGCTTTAGAAATAACACAAGTAAGTCGTGATGAATGTATAAAGTTATTTAATGAATATGCTGAACAAGAAAAGACTATTTATTAAGGACTTAGCGTAATAAATTGGTAAAATTAGCGAAAGATTACGCTGTGGCGTAATTTTTAATATGTATTTTCAAGGAACCTATATTTTGAGTGCTGAAAATTTAATATCAAGAGTATTTGATGTTTATAAAAAATTGTGGATAATTATCTAAATATGTGTTTTCTATGGACAAATTTGATATCTCTTTAAGAGACAAAATAAATAAAAAATATTAATGATTGGTTATTGATAAAATAATTATAAAGATATGAAAAACACTTGCGTGGTTAAAGTAATCATGCTAAAATTTTATATATAGTAGAGGCTTCTAGAAAGGTAGAGGCTTTTTATTTATGAAAAAAACTAATTTAGACAATAAGAAAACTGTGATTTTAACAATAGTGGCAGTATTAACGTTGATACTGGTTGTAATCGGAGCAACTTATGCGTATTTTGTGGCTCAAGGTGGTTCATC
>CAKOMU010000043.1 GCA_934096755.1 uncultured Bacilli bacterium | reverse complement strand
AATAATTGTTTTACTTCTTGTTCAGCTTTTAAAGCCAGTTTATTCATCTTGTTAATTTGCTCACATAGGTTTTCCAAATCTTCATCTAGTTTTTGTAAACTTTCTTCACTGGCCATAATTTTTTCAATATTATCATACATAAATTCAACAAATAAATCTCCAAAACGTCTAATAGGAGAAGTCACTTGAGCATAAGCACTAGAAGCTAAACCTAAATGACCTTTATTTTGAGGACTAAAGTAAGAATAATAATTATTTTTAAGCATTAAACCTGATAAAATCAATGCTTCTTCCTTTGTTTTTATCGATTGAATTACTTTTTTAATTGCATATGGGCTTTCGATACTACTAAGTTTTCTTATTTTACTTCCTGTTTTTTTAATTACATTTAATATTGATTTATTTCGATCTTCCACGGATATTTCTTGATTTAAATATAAACTGTTAATACCCAGATTAAACATATATTCTCCCATAAGTTCATTAGCTAAAATCATCATAATTTGCACCATATTTTGGGCTTTGTTTTTATATTCAATTACTGCAGCTCCATCATTTCGTTTTTTCTTTGTTACAATATTGGATAGCTCTTCTAACCATTTTAATTCTTCTTTAAAATTAGCATATTTTTCATTGTTATCCATATTTTCTAGTTCAACATAATCCATTTGCATTTGAGATTTAATTACGGCATCCTCAATGCAAGATTCGATTATTTTGCCACTATCATTAATTTTAAAGATAAAAGCCTTAGCTAATCTTTCTTGCCCGGGATTAAGAGAACAAATACCATTAGAAATATTAGGATGAAGCATTTCTAAAACTTGGTCAATTAAATAGACATTAGTAGATTGTTGTAAAGCTCGATTCCATAAAGGAGAACCATACTTAATATAATGTGCTACATCTGCGATAGCAATGATTACTTGATATTCATGTTCGTTTAATTTTTTTATACTAATGGCATCATCAATATCTTTAGTATTAGCACTATCGATAGAAAAAAATTTTTCGTTTGTTAAATCTAATCTGGTTTCTTTTTCTTCTTTTGAAACGAAAGTAGGTAAGTTTTCCACTTGTTGAAGTTCTTCTGGTGTATATCTTGGATTAAAGCCATTATTATATAAAATATTTTCTAATGATGCTTCGCCAAAGTTTTTGGCCGGTAATACTTCTTTTAAATGAGCATAATAAGTATTTTTATATTTAGCCTTGGTAATTTCCATTAAAAATCTTTCTGTTCCTTGCCATTTTTGTAATAAAAACTCTTTATCAATACATTTAATTTTAAGTTCGTTATTTCCTATTACTTGTAATTCTTTATTTGGATTTAATGTACATACGGCGTTGTAATTACGAGCTAAAATTTTAATTGGTTTGATGGTACCATCTAGGTTAGCAAATATGACTTTATCAAATGGGAGTAAACCAAATGCTTCTTCTTTTTTAATTTTTTTAATGATATTGTTTTGCTTAACTAAAAAATCGCCATGCTTAGTTACTACACAATCTGCAATAAAATAATTATTAGGCATTGCTTTATAGTAATTGTCATTTTCATCAAAATAAATTTTACCTTCATCCTCCATTAAGGATAATTCTTTTACCAATTCCTTTTCATTACATTTAAGAATCTTTTTTAAACTTTTCAAAGTGAAAGTTTTATCATAACCATTAAATAAATTGATTAACTTTTCTTGATCATAGTAATAGGCAATGCCATTATTTTTTCCTAATACTTTTTTTAAACAAAAAGAATTGCCCACAACTTCTAAAACCAAATAATCACTTTTATTGACTATTTGATTAACTGTTATTTGAAATATTTCTTTGTTGCTCACAAAAGTAATAACATTGTCTTGTTTTTTGACTACTTTTCCTATAATAAAATTAGATGGAAAAGCATAATAAGAATTGTTTATTTCATCATAATATACTTTTCCATCTAATTCTAAATGGCGTAAATCTGTCATTAAATTGTAAAATTCAGTTTTGGTCATAGTAGGATTGATATCCTTTACAATATCATTTAGTTTCTTTCTCTTTGGTGTAATATCAAATAATTCAACTAATTTCTCTCTCATCTCAACAACCTCACAAATTTAATATAGATTATTTTGAAAACATTGTCAATAATAATTTTATTTGATAAAATAACATTGGTGATAATATGCGCATAATGATTTATGGCGATGGCAATAGTTTTGGAAAAACTCTAGATAATAAACGAATGAATATCGCTGATACTTGGCCAGCCATTTTGCAAAAAAATTTACCAGAGCATACTATTATCAATGAATCTCTACCGGGAAGAATTACTGGTTCATTTGATAATTTAGAAAAATATAAAAATGGTAAAGAACATTTTTTAGCTATTTATAAATCTCATGAACCTATTGATATGGTAATTATAAGTTTAGGAAGTAATGATTTTCATAATAAATATAAAAGAAGTAGTTTAGAAATATATAATGATTTAGCATGGTACAAAAACACTTTAATGGATCATGGAAATCCCCGTATATTATATATTTTTCCTATTTTGTTCATACCAGATGAAGATAACTATAAACCAGAAGCGTTGCAGGTTCGTGATACCTTACGTAATCTTATTAACCAAAATAATTTAGGTATGATTTTAGATCCTGGGGCTTTAAGTTTACTTGCCAATGGTCTTAATTTAGATTTGGAAGGACATCAAAAAATGGCTCAGTTGGTCTATAAAGTGATAATGGAGGTATAAATGACTTTATATTTAGTTAGTAATAATTTAGTGCTTGAAGACATCATTTATGAAACTACTGATAGTTTAAATGAAAAAAGAATTAATCGTCCGCTTTCAATTGAAGGCGAAAAAATGGCCATTAAATTGACCAAAAAAATTAGTGGTAATATTATTTATTCCTCTAGTTATGCCTCGGCTTTATCGACTGCCAAATATTATGCCAGTTTAAAAAAACAACCTATTAAAATTAATTCTTTTTTAAATGATGCCAAAATTGGTGATATTGGTAATCGTAATATTAAAATGTTACGTTTTATGCAGGAAAAAGATTTTGATTTTAAGTTTAATCGTGGTGAATCGTTAAACGAAGTAGGGAAACGGATGAGCATTGCTATTGAAAGAATTATGAATCAAAATGGTAATAAAAATCTAGTTATTTTTACACATAAACGTGCTATCATGGGATATTTGCTACCATATTTAGATAAAGGATTTAATTTAGATGATCGTCTTATTTTAAGTTTTAAAGATAAAGTTATTTTAGATGATACCCAAACAGATGTAGACATAATTAAAATTACTATGGAAAAAAGAAAAATTGTCGATATTGACATCGTCGAATGAAGATATTGAAATTTTCTTTTTTCTTTTTCTTATTTAGTGTATACTAATAGTGGTGATTATATGAAAGAAGAAGTAAGTATAAATATTAGTGCTAGGCATGTCCATTTGACAAAAGAGGCTTTAGATATATTATTTGGACATGATTTAACAGTGCGCAACTATTTAAATCAAGTAGGTCAATTTGCTGCGAATGAAACTGTTACAATAAAAACTGCGACAGGTTCTATAGAACATGTTCGTATTATTGGCCCGATAAGAAGTTACAATCAAGTGGAAATTTCCCAAAGTGATGCTCGTAAACTAGGAATCAATCCACCAGTAAGAAAAAGTGGACATTTAGACAATGCCTCATTCATAACGATAAGTACCGAAAAAGGAGAAGTTAGTGGCAATTTTGGTATTATCGCTGATCGGCATGTCCATTTTAGTTTAGATGATGCTAAAAAATATAACGTTTTAGATGATGAAATTCTTCATTTACACATTCAAGGCGAAAAGCCAGGGATTATCGATGTTAAAGCTAAAGTAAGTAGTGACGGTTATTATGAAGCTCATCTTGATACAGATGATGCTAATGCCTTTTTAATTACCCCAGGCGATAAAGGATTTTTAACTAAATAACATGACAAAGTGGAAAATTGGTAATATCACTATTGATAATCAAGTTGTTTTAGCCCCTATGGCTGGCATTTCTAATCCTACTTATCTTAAAATATGTGAAGAATTAAAAGTAGGGTATGCAATTACAGAATTAATTAGTGCTGAAGCTATTATTCGCGATAATGCCAAGACTTGGGAAATGCTCGAAGGTCTTGAAAAATTACATATTCCATTTGCTATTCAGTTGTTTGGTTCCAATCCTGAGACAATGCAAAAAGCTGCTATAATTGTTAATAAAAAATACCCCAAAGCCATTATTGACATTAATATGGGATGCCCAGTCCCTAAGATTGCTATCAAAAATGAAGCGGGTAGTGCACTTTTAAAAAATCCTGAATTAGTAAGGGAAATTATCCAAGCCGTTTCTTCGAGTGTTGATACGCCAGTAACAGTCAAAATTCGTAGTGGTTGGGATGATGATCATATTAATGCTCCTTTAATTGCTAAAATTGCTGAAGAAAGTGGAGCTAAGGCGATAAGTATTCATGCTAGAACACGTAAACAAGGGTATAGTGGAAAGGCTAATTGGGCTGTTATTAAAGAAGTAGTAGATGCTGTTTCAATCCCCGTTATTGGTAATGGCGATATAATGTCTTGCTATGATGCAAAAAGGATGCTTGAAGAAACTCATGCTCAAGCTATCATGATTGGTAGAGCCTTACTTGGTAATCCTTGGCTAATTAAAGAGTGTGTTGAATATCTTGATAATGGACTTATAGTGCCAAAGCCTACTTACAATGAAAAAATTGATATGATGGAAAAACATTTAAAAAGATTGGTAGAGGATAGAGGGGAAAGTCTTGCTGTTTTAGAAATAAGGACTCATTTATTAAACTATTTAAAAGGTATGCCAGAGAATAAAGAGATAAAAAATACTTTATGTATGGCCAAAGACTATTCGAGCATCATAACTATTTTGGAAGATTATCGTAAAAAAATCACAGAAAACATTTATCTGTGATTTTTATCATTTACTAGCTAATTGTTTAGTTACTTTATTAACTGGTCCAGCCCCAATGGATATTACTAAATCTTCTGGTTGGACATTTTCTTTTAAATAGTCAATAATTTTTTCAAAAGTATCAATATATATAACATTTTGATTGCCATTTTCTTTAATTTTTTGTACTAACATATCTTCACTAATATTAAATGTGTTTATTTCTCTAGCAGGGTAGATAGGAGCAATAATTATGTGGTCAAAACCACTTAGTACTTTTGCAAAATTATCTAAATGAGCTTTAGTTCTCGAAAATGTATGTGATTGAAATACAGCCCAACTTTCGTGACATTTAATTTCTTTACTACTTGCTACAGTAGTTTTTATTTCACTAGGATGATGTGCATAATCATCATAAATATACGCTCCATTGTATCTTCCTAAAAATTCAAATCTTCTAGCTACACCATGGTATTTTTCTAGTCCTTTTTTAATAGAATCAACATCTGCAATATAGTAGTGAGCTAACGCAAAAGCAGCTAAGGCATTATATACATTATGTTTTCCACTTATTTCCAAGTTAATCGTCGTTACATATTCATCATGATAATAAATATCAAAACTATAATGACCTAAATTATTACATGTAATATTTTGAGCCATATAATCTGCCGTATTATTAATACCATAAGTAATTACATGTGCTTCTGTATGATTTTCTAAATCTTTTGAATTATCATCGTCATTATTTTTTACTAGTACACCATCTTTAGGAAGTAAAGAAACATATTTGTAAAAAGACTTTTTAATATTATCTAAGTTTTTAAAATAATCTAAATGATCATTATCAATATTAGTAATAATTATTCCTGTTGGATGAAAATGTAAAAAACTATCAACATATTCACAAGCTTCCATAACTAAATAATCATGATCACCTAAATGAGTATTACCATCGATTTGACTTAACATTGCCCCGATAGATATCGTAGGATTTTTTTGTGCTTCTAAAAAAATCATAGAAACCATACCTGTGGTTGTACTTTTACCATGTGTTCCTGAAATACATAAAGAATTTTTAAAAGCTGTCATCATTCTGCCTAAAAATTCAGCACGTTCATAGTTTTCTTTGTGATATTCATTTACCGCTAATCTTTCAGGATCATCATCTTTAATCGCTGCCGTATACACAACAATATCGGCATCTTTTATCATTTCTGGATGATGGCCATATAAAATTTTAATTCCTTTGCTTTCTAATTTTTTCGTTAAATCAGTTTCGTTAATATCACTACCAGTAACTATTGCTTTCATATTTACAAGCATAAGAGCAATACTGCTCATACTAACTCCACCAATACCAATTAAATGGATTTTTTTATTTTCTAACATATGTCCTCCCTAATACAAACATATTATAGCAAACTTTAAAATATTTGCAATATCTCCCAAAATTTTCCAATGATTTATCTGGACATTTCTCCTGTAAAAACTTGATATGTAAAATTGCTAAAAAGCAAAAACCTGAAAAAGTAAATATAATGTCAAAAAAATAAAAAAATTGCAAAAACTTAATTTTCTTAGGAAATATCTAGGAAAAATATCGATATGTTAAAAATACGAACAACGGATTTTCTAGGGTTAATTTCACAATCTTAAAAAATGTCAAAAATAAAAAAGATAAAAATTATAGACTTTTGTCATTTTAAATGTTATATTGAAGCTGAAAGGTGAGGGAAGTAAAATGCCAAATATAGAAGAAGAATTATTAGATACCATCAAAGTGGTTAAAAGAAATGGTTCACGTGTTAGTTTTAATGGCACCAAAATAGCAATGGCTATTAAAAAAGGCTTTGATAGTATCAAGGTTATCAACGAAGAAGACGAAGAGGTTACAAAATATACATCTAAAGACATTCAAAAAGTGTATAATGATGTTATTAAGCGCATCAAAAAAGATTATGCTGACAAAGAAAGAATTAAAATAGAAGATATTCAAGATATTATTGAAGATACTTTAAAAAAGGATAAATACGAAGATGTTTTTGCATCATTTACTGAATATCGTGAAAAGAGAGCTTTATCTCGAGAAGCTTTTACGGAAGATAAAAGAAGTCACAAATTTTTAAAGACATTAGAAGGCTTAGCTTTAAAAAGTGCTGCTGAAGATGATACCAAAAGGGAAAATGGTAATATCGATGGCAATTCAGCGATGGGAACGATGCTTCAATTTGGTTCAAATGTTTCCAAAGAATTTTCGAAGACATACTTAATGAAGAAAAAATTTGCTGAGGCACATGATAATGGAGATATTCATATTCATGATATGGATTTTGAAGCAATGG
>CAKOMU010000042.1 GCA_934096755.1 uncultured Bacilli bacterium | reverse complement strand
TTGCAAGAGAAAGTAAAGCCATTTTATAGTTTTAAATATGATATAGTTTTTAAAACGATTTTTGGAGATGAAAATAATTTTAGTTATTTAGAAGAATTGCTTAAAGAATGTTTAAGTAAAAAAATAAAGATTATAAGATTAATTCCCACAGAAGTGAAAGTAAGTAATGTATTGGAACGAAAAAAACGCTTGGACTTATTAGTGGAAGCAGAAGGACAAAAAATTAATGTAGAGATAGATACTGCCCATGATATGTTGACTAGAATAAGAAACTTAAACTTCTTTTATGCATTTTGTAGTGCCCATACAACGGTAGGGAATAAATATGATTTAGATACGGAATTTATTCATATATCATTAAATTATGATATGGGAAAAAAAGATCATTATATTTGTGAGTATCAGTGGTATGATAAAAAGCATCGACAAGTTTTGCCAGTAAAACATCGATATATAGAAGTGAATGTTGAAAAATATGGACGACTTTGGTATGATAAAAATATCGAAGCGATTGGTAATAAGAAATTTTTAACTTTAATAGGAATAAAAGAAGTGCAAGAATTAAGAAAGTATGCAGAAAATATTAAATCAAAAGAAATATCAAAGGTGGTGGAAAAAGTGCAGAGATTAAATGAAAGTGATGCGTTTATTTATCATATAACACCAGAAGAAGATGAAGAACTAACCAAAAATACATACATTTACTATGCAGAATTAGAGGGTAAAAGGGAAGGAAAAAAAGAAGGTTTTTTAGAAGCTAAAATAAATATAGCTAAAAATTTATTACAAAAAAATTATGATATATCCACTATCACAGAAATAACAGGCTTAAAGAGAAGAGAAATAGAAAATTTAGTAAAATAATTAAGAGAAAAATACTTGCATGGTTAAATTAACCATGCTAAAATTTTATATATAGTAGAGGCTTCGTATGAAAAAAAGTAAAGAAAAGATAAAAAGGATAGAAAAGAAATATAAAGTAGGATTGGTGGTATTGCTAATCGTGGCAGTGCTGGGAATAAGTTATGGTTACTTCCAGGCCCAGGGAGATAAATATGGAGAAGCAAGTATCGGTGTAGAAACTGGAGATACAGACAGGGTAGTGTATAACGTTGATAAAGATATTGATATCAATGCTAATCAGTTTAATTTTGCCCCAGGAAAAAATAGCCTAAGTGATAATGCTATAGCAAGTGCTACATTAAAAACGAAGAACGCTTTAAAAAGAACTTATAATGTCTATTTTATCGTCGAAAATAATGATTTTGTCTATTCTACTACGAGTGCAACACCAGAAATAGTATTAAGTGTCACTGATCCAAATGGCAAATTAGTAGAAAATATCGATGGACTAATTCATTATGATAATGGATTTGATATAACAACGAGAACAGGAAGTTTCTTAGTTATGGCAGATTATGATATAGAAGCTAGTAATGGCACCGTAAAACAAGATTGGGATTTTAATGTAACCATGGTAAATTTAGATAGTGATCAGTCAGTCAATGCAGGAAAAACACTAAATGGCAAAATATATATAACAGAAGATAAATTAAGTACATATGAAGTTATAAAGATAGATAAATTAGAAGCTACAACAACTTATAATTCTATTAATGCCAAGCTAACAACCACAGTGGGAACATCGCCAGTAGATAAATATTATTTTGCTATTCAAAAAGAAAATGATGAACAAGAGACATTAAAATATGTGGCTAATGAAAATTCATATTATAGCTTTACTGGTTTAGAAGAAAATAGGAAATATAAAATCTATAGTTATGTGGTAGATAAAAATGGAATAAAGTCAAATGTATATGAAACAGAAGTAATAACAGATGCATATAAATTACCAACAATAACAGGATTAGATTATACAACAACCTTAAATAGTATAACAGTAAGTGTTAATGCTACAAATGGAAATGGTAATGTAACAAATTATTATTACTCTAAAGATAATGGTCAAACATATACAGAAAGCACTGCAAATACTTATACATTTAGTGGCTTAACTGATACAACAGAATACAAAATAAAGGTTAAAGTAAAAGATAGTAATGGTAGATATTCAACTGAATACTATAAAGCAATACCAACTGAGACATATATAATCCCAAGTGTTACCAATGTTGCAAGTGTAACAACATATAATAGTATTACTTTAACACCAACAGGAAGTAATGGAACTAATGAAATTAGTAAATATATGTATTCTATCAATAATGGAGAATATCAAAGTAGTAATGTGTTTAGTAATTTAAGTGAAAGTACAAAATATACAATAAAAGTAAAAGCAATTGATAGTGCAGGAAGAGAATCGAATGTTTATAGTTTAGAAGTAACAACGGATGCATATAAGTTACCAAATATCAGTAGTGCCACAACTAGTAGTACATCAAATAGTGTTACAATTAATTTAACTGCTAGTAATGGAGATGGAACAATAACAAAGTATTATTATTCTAAAGATAATGGAAGTAATTATGTAGAAAGTACATCAAGTAGTTATACATTTACAGGATTAACCAGTAATACAACATATTATTTGAAAGCATATGCTAAAGATAGTAATAATCGAGTAAGTAGTACATATAGTACGACATCAAAAACATTATATGTAAATCCTACAGTAAGTAGTATTACAACAGGTAGTGTAACATCAAGTAGTTTTACAGTTACAATAAATGCAACAGCAGGATCAACAGCGACAAAGACATATTATTATAGTATCGATAATGGTAGTACATATAAAAGTAGTACAAGTAATAGCATGAACTTTACAGGTTTAAAATCCAATACAACATATAACATTAAAGGTTATGTAGTAGATAATGGTAATGTTAAATCTGGTGAAAAAACCACAAGTGTTAAGACATCATATGTAAATCCAGTGGTAAACAGTATAACAACGAGTAATATAACAACAAGTAGTTTTACAGTTACTATAAATGCAACAGCAGGTTCAAATACAATAAAGACTTACTATTATAGTATCGATAATGGTAGTACATACAAAAGTAGTACAAGTAATAGTATGAATTTTACCGGTTTAAGTACAAATACGACTTATAATATAAAAGTTTATGTAATAGATAATGGTAATGTCAAATCTGCTGAAAAGACTGGCTCTGTTAAAACGAGTGCTATAACATTAGCAACATATATAAAAAGTTTATATAATGCATCTTATCCACAAGGAAACAATTTATTTTATCATAATGGTGGAATGGCAACAGTTACTACAGATGGTTCTTATAGATATGCAGGAAGTACAGCTGATAATTATGTCTGCTTTGGAAGTAGTGCATCAACATGTCCGGATGATAATTTATACCGAATTATTGGGGTTTTTAGTGATCAAGTTAAATTAATTAAAGCTGATTTTGCCGGAACAAATTTGTTAGGAACTGATGGTCAATATAGACGTAGTGGAACTCCTTCTGGTTATTATATAGGAAAATTAACTACTATTTATTCATATTCAAGAAGATACACAAACAAGTCGTCTAATGAATATAATGGTTGGAGTGAATCAACTTTAAATACAACAAATTTAAATGTGAATTTTATTAATAATATTGGGAATGAATGGTCAAATAAAATAGCAACTCATATTTGGAAAGTTGGTACTAATATACAAACTGAATATTCTAAAGAATATTCTGCAAATTATGTTGATGAAGTGCTTAAAGATGCCGATGTAACTTACCGTGCTAAAATAGGTTTAGCATATCTAAGTGATTGGGCATATGCTTTTTATAGAACTGGGGCAGCAGGAGTAGGAATTTCCAGTAGCTCAAATTGGATGTATATTGGAGACGATGAATGGACTTTAACACTTAATGGTTCTGGGACAAGAACTGCATATGCAATAACTGATCAAGGTGAAGTAAGCTCAACATGGCCTAGTAATGGTTTTGCCATACGTCCTTGTTTTTATCTTAATAGTAATGTAAATTACTTATCTGGTAGTGGTACCCAATCTTCACCTTACAGAATATCGTAATTGTTGTATTATAATAATTTAGAAATACAGTTGCATTTTATGCTAAGAAAAAAATTACGGAAACTAATAAAATTTTTGATGGAAAATTGAATTAATTTAGCGATTATAGCTTAGTAATCGAAACAGAATTGTTGATTACAATTATAAATAAATATAATAATTCAAGTAATCGTCTATTTATTGGAGTAACATGATTCTAAGATCAAATGTTGATTATGCTATTTATATTATAAATCACAATGTAGCAACTAACACTTCGTTATACTTATGAACTAAGTCCATAATAAAGGAAATATTATTCAAAGCTTTCTAATTTACATTTTAAGTGATAAAAGTATTAAACATTAAATTGATTTATTAAAACGATTTAATGTTTTTTTATTGCGAAAAAAAATAGGCCATGATACAATTTACTTAGTTAAGAAGGTGGTACCGATGACTAAAAGAAAAGTGTTAAAAATTGGGGTTATTGTTATTTCTATTATTGTTTTATTAATAGCTTTTTTCCTTTTATATCGATATATTAGAATTAAAACAGCTAGAGTAGAAATTGTTTTAAAAACTGATCGGCAAGTAACTTTTTTAGATGATGTCAAAGTCTCTAGTTTTATTGAAAGTATTAATGGTAAAATTGTCGATGATTATAAAATTGATACTACCAAAATTGGCTCTCAAAATATTGAATTTACTTTTATTAATGATCAAAATATAAAATTAAATTATAGTTATGAACTTAGTGTAATCGATGATGAAGCTCCTTTAATCTGGTTAGGCAAAAGTTATAATGTGACGAGAGGTAGCAACGTCAATTTGTTAGATAAAATTCTTTGTGGAGATAATTATGATAGTAAACCAGATTGTGAAATTATTGGTGAATATAATTTGGACACAGTAGGTTCCTATGATTTAGTTTTTAAAGCAACAGATAGTAGTGGTAATACTAATGAAAAGAAATTCACTTTGAATGTCAATGAGCCTAAAAATAGTTCTTCATCCAGTAACAATGGCACTTCATATACAGATTTTAGCCAAGTAGTTGAAGATTATAAAAATGACAAAACTCAAATTGGTATCGACGTATCTAAATGGCAACAAGACATAGATTTTCAAAAATTAAAAGATGCTGGAGTAGAATTCGTTTTCATTAGAGTAGGTACTTCATCTGGTATCAACGGTGAAAACTTTTTGGATTCTAAATTTATTCAAAATATAGAAAATGCAAATGCTGTAGGAATACCAGTAGGAGTATATTTTTATTCTTATGCTAATTCTCTTAAGAGAGCCCAAAATGATGCTAAATGGGTTCTTGATCAAATTAAAGATTATCAAGTAGATTTAGGAATTGCCTTCGACTGGGAAAATTGGCAAAGTTTTAATGAGTTTAATTTAAGTTTTTTTGGTTTAACTAATATGGCCAAAGAATTTATGAATACTGTCACTGCCGCCGGCTATAAAAGCATGCTTTATAGTAGCAAAACGTATTTAGAAAATATTTGGTTACCAACTGATTATCCTGTTTGGCTAGCCCATTATACTAAAAATACTGATTATAAAGACGATTATGAGTATTGGCAAATATGTAGTAATGGCAAAGTTGATGGTATCAATGGCTTAGTTGATATAGATATAAGATATTTAAGTTAATTGAATACAAGGAATTTAAGAATATGAAAACAATAGTAGCTGTAACATTAAATAAAAAAAGTGATTTTTATAATAAATACTCACAACATCAATTGAGTAGAGACCTAAGTGAATATATTTATAATGAATGTTTAGGTGAAAATTATAAAAATCACATTATAATAAATATTGAATGTAAAACGAAAATAAGTGCGGATGAAAAACATCAAATGATGGATACTATAAGAAGAACATATGGCTTAAAAGTTCAAGATGAATTATATTATTACGAATCCGGACAACAAAAAAAGATTTTAATGCTTTTATTTGGTCTAGTCTTAATTATTATTTATTATTCTGCGTTTGTTAGTATTTTACGTGAAATTATTTTAATACTTGGTTGGTTAGATATATGGGAATCTGTTTATAGTTTAATGTTTGATTCGCGTAAAGATAAAATTCATATTACACGATTAAAAGAACTTGCCAAGGCACGAATTTACTTCAATGACATAAATTAAAATTATCAAGAAATGGGTGAAAATAATGACAAAGAAAAGAAATATTGTTTTAATTTTAGTAGTATCAACTTTAGTAATGCTAAGCTTTTGGGGTTCGTTAGGTTACATATTATTTTATTCTGTAAATAATGAAATAAAATTAGAACAAGAATTTAGTGAAATAGATAATATGATTGATGAAAATGGTTTAGATGATCCTGATTTAGATACTAAACTTAACACGTACGTTAGTAGTCATAATTATTTAGTCGTAGAGCAAGCGGTCAAAGCTTACTTGCGTGATCTTTTAAAAGAATCACGTAATCTTTATAATCTGTATAACGATGAAAAATTGACAGATTTAATTACGATTGAAAATTTTAAGACTGACGGCAAAGAGTTTATAAACAGTCAAGCATATTTAGAAGAATCTCAAGTTCAATTGCAAAATATTCAAAATAATATTAATGCAATTCATACCGAAGAAAATTTACAAAAATATTTAAAAAAAGATTTAAACGATTATTATGTTGATTACTATCATGAGTTTATTTTAAATAGTGATGGTAATGATTTAGACGAAATCAACGATAGTATTTTGTCATTTGCTAATCTTATAGCAGAGTATCAACAATTTTTTAAATTTTTAAGTGATTATCAAGACTATTGGTATATTGAAAATAATCAATTGTATTTTGAAAGTGACAACTTACTAGATAAATACAATCATTTTTTTGACGACTTTGAAGATTCATATGATGATAATTTAACTACTATTTAAAAAAAGTCACCTAAAAGTCACTTTGTTAATCTATCATTGTTAATGAAAGGAAGATTTGATGGAAATTTTAAAAGTAGAAAATTTAGTTAAAACTTATGTGAATGGCAATAATAAAATTAACGCCGTTGACAATTTAACATTTAGTATTGAAAAAGGTGACTTTGTTGCCATCGTAGGAGCAAGTGGTAGTGGTAAATCGACATTGCTTCATTTGCTAGGAGGTGTAGATCGTCCTACTAGTGGTAAAGTATTTATTGATGGTGTTGATATATATGAAATGGATAATGATTCACTTGCTATATTTCGACGTCGTCAAGTAGGCTTAATTTATCAATTTTATAATTTAATTCCAATATTAAATGTTGAAGAAAACATAACTTTACCATGTCTTTTAG
>CAKOMU010000041.1 GCA_934096755.1 uncultured Bacilli bacterium | reverse complement strand
TCCTTATAAATATTATTACATAAAAAAATGTAAACAGTATCTTTTTTTACTGTCTACATTTATTTTATCACTTTATTTCTAGTTTCTAAGTTAGCCAAAGCTATCTTCATTTTTTTTAGTTAAAACTTTTTTGGTATCGATTAAATCAGCTAATCCTCCAGCACTCATCGTAGACATTATTCCTAATAATATAGCTTCTAATAAAGTATCATTGATTTTTAAATAGAAACATATTATGCCACTAAGTACACCAATCAAAACATTTTGAATAGGAATAAATTTATTAGGAATAGTATCAATAAACATTTTTGTAATGGCACCAAAGACATATGCAACAAGCATTATTACAATTGAGGATGTTAAAGTCATAATTCACCTCCTCATTCTTCTATAATATTTTATGTGCTAGTCCAAAATTTTCTAATTATTTACGCCCTTAATTTGTTACTTTTTTTAATTTTGTTTGTAAGTAACGATCAAAACCACGAAATCCTTGATTTTGATAATCAAATCCATTAACTATTTCATTATTATTAATACCCAATTTATGTAAATATTTATTAATCATTTGTCTATCAATATTTTTAAATGGAACAATAAATTTAATTCTAGCTAAAAACTCTTTACTAAAATTATTTTCATAGCTAGTTTTGTTTTTCATAAAACCTACATTAGTAAAGGCTTTAGCATTACTTGTTAAAAAGATGTAAGTATTTTTAAAATTAATTTTTTCACCCTTTGCATTGGTAATATATCCTTCATCCAAAATTTGTAAAAATAAATTTAAAACTTGAGGTGAAGATTTTTCAACTTCATCTAACAAAATTATAGAACAAGGATTCATTTTAATTTTATCAAATATGCATTGCTCATCATATCCTACATAACCAGCACTAGCACCAAGCAATCTTGTAATCGATATATCCGTGCTATATTCAGTCATATCTAATTTAATTAATGGAATGTCTAAAAATTTAGCAATTTCTTTAACCGTTTGGGTTTTCCCCACTCCTGTAGAACCCGTTAACATGATAGATACTGGACCTTCATTTAGAGGCAAAGTTTTAGATATTAACTTGATTGCCTCTTCTTGACCGATAATACGATCATTTAGATAAGTATTTAAAGCTGGCCATTTATTAGCTAAGTTAGGAATATGTAAACGTTCTGTTAAAGTATTGGTGACATCTTGGATCGTTAAAGTGATAGGTTTACTTTGATACTGCGAAAGTTTATCCATTAAGTTTAATTCTTGATGTCGATACGCTAGAGCTTCTTTAAATTTATTTTCTTTAATCATCTTTTCTTTTTTTATTTTGATAGCGCTCATTTTGGCTTCTAATTTGCTTAAATTAAAATTATTTTCCTTATTTAATACTTTTTTGGCACAGGCTGTATCTAATAAATCTAAAGACTTATCAGGGTTATAACGATTGACAATATATTTATTAGCCATTTTAACAACATTATTAATAACTTTTTTATTTATTTTAATATTATAATGATTTTCATATAACTTTTTGACACCATAAAGAATATTAATAGTTTCTTCTTCATTAGGTTCTAATACTTTAATAACTTCAAAGCGCCGCATCAAAGCCTTATCCTTTAAAATATATTTTTGATACTCTTCTGTAGTTGTGGCACCAATAATTTTAATGTCTCCACGTGCTAAATATGGTTTTAAAATATCACTGGCATTAATAGCACCCTCTGCTCCCCCAGCATTAGCAATTGTATGAATTTCATCAATAAATAAAATAATGTCAGGATTATTTTCTAGTTCCTTAATGACTTTGCCAAGTTTTTCTTCAAACTCTCCTCGATATTTAGTACCAGCCACTAAGGCCCCCATTTCTAAAGATACGATTTTTTTATTCCATAGAGATGTTGGCACTTTTTTATTTTTAATCCTTCTTACCAATTCTTCAATAATGGCACTTTTTCCTACACCAGCTTCGCCAATAAGTAATGGATTATTTTTGTTTTTTCTTAAAAGAGTTTCAATAAGACAGTTAATTTCTTCATCACGACCAATTAATATATCATCACCAATATAATCTTCTAAATTTTTACCAATATTAAATAATTCTAAACAAGTATTACTATTTTGTTCCTTTTTTTCTATTTCTAAATATAATTTATCGACGTTGATATCCATATTATATAAAATACGAATAGCTATACCCTCTTTTTCTTCCAATAAAGCCTTTAGTAAATGGACCGGACTAACAGTTTGGGTACCAGCAATTTGGGTAGCATTTAAAATAATCTTTTTTAATAATGATGAATAAAAACAAGCCCCGGAAAGATTATTGGTATCCAACAAAACTTGTTTAACGGCTCCTAAAAAAATATCATATGTTAAATTATAAATTTGACATATATTTTTTACTTCATCACTATTTTTTAATAAACTTAGCAATAAATGCTCAGTACCGACATACGTATGATTTAACATTTCTTTAATATTTTCAGCATCTTTAAATATTTTTTGAACTTCAAAACTGTAATTGTTATTCATAGATCCTCCATCATAATTCTATGTATGTAATGGTCTATTATTGAAATTATTATACAAAAAAAGAATTAAGATTGACTTAACTCTCTTTCATGATCCTTAGATATATGTTATTACTGTAAATAATACTAGTAATATAATGATCATACCAACTACGAATAACCAAATGTATTTAAACCATTCTTTGTAATCAACTTTCATTAAAGATAGTCCTACAAGTAGTAAAGCACTGGTTGGCATGAATATTTGAACTAATCCATACATAGACATAAAAATTGTATGAACAATAGCTATGTTATCAGCATAGGCACTAGTTAAGAATCCACCAACGGTATAAGCACTATAACCTAAATCATTTTGGAATAGTGATGTTACAAATCCCATGATTGCTGTTAAATATGGATTAAATCCTTCAACAAGATTTAAAACCCAATTAGCAATTGTTGGTACAACTGGGGATAGATAACAAATACCGAAAATTACATAAGCAGTAATAACAAATAGTAATGGTTTTAACATTTTTTTGTTGCCTTCAAAGAATGCATCAATATATTCGTTAACTTTCATTTTGTAAAGGAATGCTAATAAGGCACTTACTACTAATAATAATGCACTAATTGAGAATACAAATTTAAATGATCCTAAAGCATCAGCTTTACTTCCTAAAATATAACTAAAGATTGTAAATCCTTCGCCAGCTTCTAAGCCTGTTAACCATTCATGGAAATTGTTAAAACATTCAATACCAAAGTTTGTATTCCAGTCAATGTAACCTAAAATGACGATAATCGCAAGAATAGCCATTACGATAATAACTGGAAGTGTTTTAGCTTCTTTAACACTAGCTACGGCAAATGGATCATTTTCACTATTGTTAGTTTTACTATTTTTCTTTGTTTCTTTAGTATTTTTACGAACACGCATTACTAAGAAGAAATTATAAAGAACTAGTGCCACTACAGCAATAATGAAACGATATGTTAAACCAACAGTAATTTCTTGTCCTAAATAATAATTAAAGGCAATTAAACTATCTGTTCCATATGTACATCCTAAAATACCAACTAAAGCAGAACCAAAAGTGGCTGCAAAAGTAGTTATCTTATCCATACCCATTTTTGTTAAAATTGTAACAAAGAATGGAATAAATAATAAGATAATAAATGTTTGAGTAAATAGTGATGTCAAAACAAATAGAATAACAGAAATAACTACTGTACTAATAGCTGGATGGCTTTTAATTTTAGCAGCAACATTGTCAGTTAATTTTTGATAACCACTAACTTTGGCTAAAACGCCATAGAAGCCAGTTAAAACTAGTAAGAAAACAATTTTATCCATTATAAAATTAATAGAGTAATAAATTGCATAACCTAAATCAGCAAGGCCAATACGTTGCATCCCATATTCATAAAAGTCAGATCCTTGGAAATAACCATAAGGGAACAACCAAGTTAGTAAGACTGATGTACCTAGGAAAACAAATAAACTCTTAGCCAAACGATGGTCATCACTAGTTAAAGCAACAAACATGCTACCAACCACAAATAATAAAACACCAATTATTTTAATGATCATATCTGCAGTCGTGGCATTGACAAATGCAGCTACAATAAATAATACTAAAGCTACAATATCCATTAATGCCCCAATACTTCTTAACACACCATGTTTTTCAAATATTTTCTTCATTTTTTTACCTCCTTATCCAAATTATATCACCCTAATATCATAAAAAAAAGCAAAAAATGTGTTTTTTCATGTAATTATCACTATTTTTTGCGAATTTTTAATGTTTAAAAAGCCTAATAAAGTTTTGCGCCAGCTGGAATATTATCATCAAGCATTAAAAGATTTAGTTTTTCTTCTTCTAACTCTTTATGGATAGCACTTAAAAGCATCCCACATGAATCTTTACCCATCATAGTTCTAGGAGGAAGATTAGTAATTGCAACTAGGGTCTTACCAATTAAATCTTCTGGTTCATAATAGGCATGGATGCCACTTAAAATAGTACGATCTTTATCTGTGCCATCATCTAAAGTAAATTCTAAAAGTTTTTTAGATTTAGGAACCGCAACACAATTTTTGACTTTAACTGCTCTAAAATCACAGGCACTAAAGTTTTCAAAAGTCACGTAATCTTGAAATAATGGTTCAATAACTACATTACTAAAATCAGTTTTGTGCTCTTCTTTTAAACAATTTGCTTTAGGCATAGATCCTTTGTTATTAGAATTTTCCTTTTTCATGGTAGGAAATAAAACTACATCACGAATAGATTCTTGATTATAAATAAGCATCATTAAACGATCAATACCAAATCCTAAGCCAGAAATTGGAGGCATGCCTTGTTCCATCGCACCCATAAAGTCTTCATCAAGTTCCATAGTTTCATCATCACCTTGACTCTTGGCTTTAGCTTGATCTTCAAAATTGGCCCTTTGAATTTCCGGATCAACTAATTCAGAGTAAGCATTACAAATTTCTGTTCCACAAACAACCACTTGGAATACATCAACAGCATTTTTATCTTGATCGTTTCTTCTTGCTAGTGGTTTTAAAATAGCTGGGTAATTATAAAGAATAGTTGGTCCCACAATATTAGCTCTTATCTTCTTCTTGTATACAAAATCAATAATTTGACTAAGAGATTTATACTCATTTAATTCTTCTTCAGTAAACAGTCCTTTATTTATTACTAGTTCTTTTAATTTTTCTGGTTCTTCAATTTCTAAAAAGTCGTTCCCCAACAACTCTTTCATTGCAGCAATATAGTTGATTCTTTCCCAGTTGCCACTAAAGTCAAGCTCATTGCCACGATAGTTAATAGTAGTTGTTTCAGTAAGCTCTAATAAAGCATTTTTGATAAAATCTTGAAAGAAGACTATTGTATCTTCAAAATTCCAATAAGCAACATACCATTCTACTTGCGTAAATTCTTGAAGATGTTCAGTGTCCATTCCTTCGTTACGGAAACACTTAGCTACTTCATAGACACGATCAAAACCAGCGGCGATACATTGTTTTAAATAAGTTTCTGGTGCAATTCTTAAGTTCATATCTAGATTTAGAGCATTATGATGAGTAAAAAATGGTTTAGCAGCTGCTCCACTGACAGCGGTTTGCATAATAGGTGTTTCTACTTCTAAAAAGCCATTTTCTCCCAAATAACGATGCAAAAAAGCATAAAATTTACTACGACCTAAAAAGACATTTCTTGACTCTTGGTTCATAATTAAATCAACGTAGCGATTACGATATTTAAGTTCTGTATCTTGTAATCCATGAAATTTTTCTGGTAAGGGTCTTAATGATTTTCCCAAAAATTGATATTCTTTAACACGTAAAGTCTTTTCTCCTGTTTGAGTGGTAAATATTTCTCCTGTTGCCCCAATAAAGTCGCCAGAATCAATTAATTTTTTGAAAAAATCGTATTTTTCTTCGCCAAGTTCATCAACTTTTAATTCTAGTTGTAAGTCACCTTCTAACTCTCTAATACGAATAAATGATAATTTCCCCATTTTACGCATAAAGATAATACGACCACAAACACTAACATTGGTAGTGCCATCATCTAACATTTTCGCTTCCTTTAAAGTATGGGTTCTTTTAAAACTATCTGGATAAGGATTACATATTTTAGCTATTTCATTTAATTTTTCTCTTCTTACTAATTCTTGTTCGCTAAATTCACGCATAAAAAATCACCTAGAGTTATTCTAACATAAAAAAACAATCTTGCAAATAAGATTGTTTAAAAACCAATTATATTTTGTATATTTTTTTAGATTTTTTCGTCGTACTATAAATAAATACTGCTGCACAAGCTCCACATGCAACTATAGCGATTGGTAAAGCCGCTCCAGTTTTAGTTTGGGTAGTTGTAGTTTGCGTAATATCAACGGTTACATCTTTACCTATTGATGGATTACTTACAGTTAAACTACAATCAGTAGCTGAACTTTCCAATTCTAAGGTTACGGTAGCTAATAAAAAGTTAGTAGTTGTTACACCATTTGTTGCAATTAAACTTAATGGTATACTAGTTCCATTCGTACTACTCGTTAAATTATTCCATCCATCTCCTGGTTGAATACTTTTAATACTTGCACCTTTTCCTTTAATTAACAATGTGGCATTAAATTCCGTCATAGTTGATGTGTTATTCGCTACTTTAATAGTACAAATACTTTGACATTTACCATTTGCATCAGGCTTATCACATACTTTTTCACATGGTGGAGTTTGTATTTCCACTGCACTAGCAACTACTGGTAAAATAAAGGCAACTATACCTATCATAACAATAAAACTTAAATATTTTTTCACACAACATCTCTCCTATCTTTAGTATGTCTAAATTATATCATAAAAATACAAAAAACAACATAAATTTTGAAAAAATATACTAATTTGTGTCAATCTGTGCTATTATAATAAGGTAGTATAGGATGATGATATGAGAAAGTTATTGTTTAAAATTAAAGATAATACTTTACTAATAAAAGAAAAAACAAAACTTAGTAGTGAGTATAAAAATATGCTAAACACCAATGTTATTAGTTGTAACGAACTAGTTTTTTCTAGTGACTATATTAGTAAAAATCAAAGAATTGTAGCAACTTTTTTAAATGAATTAACAAAAGATTATGGTATTAACACTTTAATTATTGATAGTAATGAGGATGCAATTTTAATTTTAGGTCTACTTAAAAATAATAAATATATATGTAATTTGGTTTTAAAAGAAGAAACACAATTAACTTTCTTTATTTGTGAAGCATTAATAAAAACTAATATCAAAAGTGTCAGTTGTTATAATTTACAACCATTTATGATTGAATATTTAGATAAATATCAAATTATCGTCGAATCAAGAAACGAAATCCTATTTCTTTCTAACTTTATGTTACAAAATAATTTAAGTATTTTCTCTAGTCTCTTTTACAAAATGTCTTTGGAAATTGATTTACCAATGAATGGTCGAGACATGGAAGACTTTGAAGCTTTTTGTAAAATTAATAAATATTTAAAAACTATAAATGTAAGAGAAGTCAACAAAAGTGATTTAGAATATATCATTGAAATATTAAGAAAATATAATAAAAAAAATGTTAAAATATTAATTCATGAAAATATTGAAGATGAAGAAACAATTGAATATTTAAGAAATTATAACAAAAAGAAAGCTAAGAGATATAAAATTTATTTTCGACTTATATACAGTAATGAATATCTAAAAGAAAATATTTTAAAACAAACCAACAATAGCATCTTAAAAACTTGTGGTTATATAATTATTTTTATTATTGCAGGTACTTTCGCTTATATATTTTACGATAATTATCACTCAATGAAAAAAGTAGAAACAATTCAAAAAACAATTAAAGAAACAGTGAAATTAGAAGATACTGAAGCTATTATTAATGAACTTAATAAAGATAAAGATGAAAAAAATGATAAACTCGTAACAAATACCGATGTTGCAAGTATATATAATATGAATCCCGAAACGGTTGGATGGTTAAAAGTCAATAATACCAATATCGATTATCCAGTTGTACAAACTACAAACAATGAATATTATCTATCACATAATATAAATTTTGAAAAAGATAATAATGGTTGGGTGTTTATGGATTATCGCGATGATATCAATATTTTAAGTGATAATATTATTTTATATGCCCATAATAGATATTACAATGGTGTCATGTTTGGAACATTACAAAATACCATGCGTAAAAGTTGGTATACCAATCCTGATAATCAAATTATTAGCTTTAAAACTTTATATGAAGATCTACACTATCGTATATTTTCAATGTATAAAATCGAATTGACAACTGATTACTTACAAGTATTATATTCGAGTAATCAAGAGAAATTAGAAAAATTCAATATGTTAAAAAATCGTAGTATTTATGATTTTGGGGTAACTTTAGATGAAAATTCCAAAATTCTTACCCTATCAACGTGTGCTGATGAAAACAATCGTTATGTAGTGCATGCAGTTTTGGAAACTGAAAACTAAAAAAAGAAACTTGGTTAAACTAGTCAATAAAAAGTAGACAGTTAAAAAAGATACTTTAAAACCCTGATTCGATTTTATATTGAATTGGGGT
>CAKOMU010000040.1 GCA_934096755.1 uncultured Bacilli bacterium | reverse complement strand
AATAAAGAAAAAGTTAAAGGACAGCAGTCTTTAGATAATTTAAGTATGATGATTGAAACTTCATCAGGCAGTGGAGAATATCAAGAGTCTAAAGAAAGCAGTTGGCCAAGTGATGGTTATATATTTAATTCAACATTATCAAAATGTGAAAATGGAGGCGAGCTTTCTTGGGATAATACTAATAAACAAGTTTTATTTTCAGGTAACAAGAATGATAAGTGTTATGTATATTTTGATGTTTATGTATCAGCTCCTACTTTAGCAGCCTACGTTAAAGCGCAATACACAGGAACTCAAGGAGAAAATAACTTATATTTGCATGATAGTGCTTTAACAAATGGCGCAAAAGATGGTTCGTATCGGTATGCAGGAAGTAGCGATACAACCAACAACTTTGTTTGTTTTGGTTATGATTCAACCGATGGAACATGTCCAACAGATTACTTGTATAGAATAATTGGTGTCTTTGATGATCAAGTAAAACTAATTAAATATGATTATGCCAAAGCAAGTCTTCTTGGTACAGATGGTGATTATTATAATACATATAAAAATTTTGAAGGCTCATCAACATATGGAACAAATAAAGGAAGCAATGATAAAACAGAAATAGGAGTATACTATTGGAATTATAAAGCAGATACATCAAAATATAATAATACGTGGAGTAATAGCTTGTTCAATAAAATTAATTTAAATACAAATTATCTAAATAATATTGGTTCTACATGGTCAAATAAAATAGCAACACATACATGGAAAGTAGGAGGAAATACTCTATCTAATATAAGAGATGCGGTTATTACAACAGCTTACCAAAACGAAATTACTAATCCAGCAACAAATACAACATATGAAGCAAAAGTAGGATTAATGTACGTAAGTGATTATGGATATGCAGCAGCACCAAGTGCATGGACAACTAAACTAGTTTCTTATAATAGTTCGTCAATAACAAGTGTTAACTGGATGTACATGGGGCTTTATGAATGGACAATTGCGCCTTGTACGGACAATTTGGCTCGTGTGTTCAATGTCTACATCACGGGGGATGTGGGCTACGGTGACGTGCGTGGCAACAGTGCGTCGCGTCCAGTCCTTTATCTTGAGTCTAGTGTGGCCTATGCCGGTGGAAACGGAACTCAATCATCACCTTATTTGATTTCCTAATAAATAACAGTTAAAATGTCAAATAATAATACTTGTTTATAATTGAAAGCATATGTTTTTAAAATCTTAAATAATTAAGACGACGAAAAAAGACTATAATTAAGCAACAGTTATAGTACTTTTTTTTTACTACAAAAAATGATATAATTTGGAAAGAAAAGAAAGGAGAATTTCATGTTAGATTTATTTATTCCAGACATATATGCCCAAAGTATTTACACCATTAATTATAAAAAATTAAAGAAGCATGGCATTAAATGCCTCCTCTTTGATCTTGATAATACTATTGCTCCTTATAGTGCTGGTGAACCGGATTTAAAAGTAAAAGAATTGTTTGCTCGTCTGCAAGATGATTTTAAAATTATTATAATTTCTAATAGTGGGAAAAACCGCTTAAGACCGTTTAAAGAAAAATTAAACGTTGATGTAGCCTTTAGTAGTAAAAAACCTTTAAAAACTAAATACAAAAAAATATTAGAATTATACAAATATAATATTAACGAAATCGCGGCGATAGGAGATCAATTGTTGACGGATGTTTTAGGGGCTAATCGTATGGGTTTAACCAGTATATTGGTCAATCGTATCTCTAAAAATGAAATATCCTTTACAAAAATTAATCGTTTTTTGGAAAAGTTTATTCTAAAACAATTGAGTAAAAAAAATATCTTAGTAAGTGGTGAATATTATGACTAAATGCCGTGGGTGTGGAATTAAACTACAAAATATCGATGCAGCAAAACCTGGATATGTTAAATCATTAGACATGGAATTATGCATGCGATGTTTTAAATTAAAAAATTATAATATTTTAATCAACCAAGGGATTTCCATTGATAATAATAAAATTATTGATAAAATTAATAAAGAAAAGGCCTTTGTTTTCTTCTTGATTGACTTGTTAAATATTGATAATGAAGTAATTAACACTTTTAAAAGTCTTAAAAATCCTAAAATATTAGTTTTAACAAAAGTTGATATTATTCCTAAAAATATTAAAATCAATCAATTAATTACCAATATTAAAGACGTATATGATTTAAAAGAAGAGATTATTCCGTGTAGTGCGAAAACTAAATTAAATCTCAATGTAATAAGAAACATTAGTGCCAAGTATTCTCGTGTTATATTTAGTGGTTTTACAAACGCAGGTAAGAGTAGTTTATTAAATACCTTGATTGATAGTAATATAACAGTAAGTAGCAAAGAAAATACTACTCAAGATTTCATTACGGTAAGTAAAGATGGTCTAGTTTTTATGGATGCCCCAGGATTTATGAGTAAAATTACTAGAGAAAATAGTTTTAAAAATATTATTAAACCTAAAACTTATGCACTTCCTAGTGTTCACTATTTATTAATTGGTGATTATAAATTAAATACCTTAGAAGATACTAATATTACCATTTATACAGATAGTGCTATTGTGATTAATAGGAGAAGAGAAAAAGAAAAAAATGCTTGTCCTATTGCGATACCTTGTCACAGTGATTTGGTAATTCCTGGCTTTGGCTTTATTAAATTTAGTAAGACTTCTTATGTTGCTTTAAGCACTGATAACTATGAAATTCGTCCTTCAATTATAGGAGGCCATCATGAGTAAAATTAGAATAATGAGTGAAAACCTCGCTAATAAGATAGCTGCCGGCGAAGTTGTTGAAAAATGTGCATCAGTTTTAAAAGAATTAGTGGAAAATGCCATCGATGCCGGATCTTCTGTTATTAAAGTTAACTTAAAAGATGGTGGTTTAACGAGCATCAGTGTTATTGATAATGGCGTAGGTATGGATAAAGAAGATGCTGTGTTAGCTTTTTCACGTCATGCCACCAGTAAAATTTATAAAGACGATGATTTGTTTTTTATTGAAACTTTAGGATTTAGAGGTGAAGCATTGGCTAGTATAGCCAGTGTTAGTGAAGTTGATTTAATTACTTGCATGAATGATTGTGGTACTCATGTACACATAAAAGGAGGAAAAATAGAAACTGTCGATAATGCTTCGGCCCGCATAGGCACTCAAATAACCATCACAAATCTATTTTATAATACTCCAGCAAGGTTAAAATATTTAAAAAGTGAAACCACTGAATTAAATAATTGTTTAGCATTTATTGAAAAATTAGCTTTATCAAAACCAGGAATTTCTTTTTTACTTACTAATAATGATCGTTTGTTAGTAAAAACGAGTGGTAGTAGCAATTTGCTAAAAACCATTCATGAAATATATGGTTTAAATGTTTCGAGTAACATGTTGGAAATCAAAGCTAGTAGTGATGACTTCGAAGTATATGGTTTTGTTTCTAAACCAAGTATTTTAAAGAAAAATCGCAACCATTTTAATACTTTTGTAAATGGAAGAATTATAAGAAATAATGATATTAATAGAGCCATTAATGATGCTTATAATACTTACAAACATGAAGGATTTTATCCCATTGTAGTTTTAAATATTTATACCGATCCTACATTAGTAGATGTTAATATTCATCCTACAAAACAAGATATTAAGATGAGCAAGATGGAAGTATTAACTGATTTAATTTATAAAAATATCAAAGATGTCTTATACGAGAATTTATTAATTCCTAATGCCATTATGGATCCTGTTGATGATACAAATAAAATAACTGAAGCACCAATAATACCGCCTGATACC
Source organism: uncultured Bacilli bacterium (assembly GCA_934096755.1). Taxonomy (GTDB): domain Bacteria; phylum Bacillota_I; class Bacilli_A; order RF39; family UBA660; genus Onthocola_B. Next base: position 4,856 of record CAKOMU010000040.1, on the reverse strand, counting down.
ACCACCAAAAGTGTAGAGGATATCCCTTTAAAAAAAGATGAATTAATTGTTCAAACGACGATGGATTTTCAACAATTCGCAATCAGTGAAAAAAATGCTGAATTTAAAAGCCTCATGTTATATCCAGTTGGTCAAGTGCATGGTACGTTTATTATTGCGGAAAATGAAGATGGCATGTACATAATCGATCAACATGCGGCTCATGAACGTATCAATTACGAAATGATTACCAAAAAATTTCATGATAGTGAAGTAACTTATACAGATATGTTGGTACCATTACCAGTTGAATTATCTGCCAGTGATTATACTTTGTTTTTAAAAAGAAAGTCTATTTTAGAAGAGTTAGGCTTTCAAATTGAAGAGTTTGGCATAAATACAGTTATTATTAAAACACATCCTACATGGCTTAAAACCAACTATGAAGGTGATAATATTAAATATATAATAGATTTAGTTTTAGAAGATCATAAAAAGTTTGAGAAAGATCGATTTTTAGATAGTTTAGCTAAAATGGTTAGTTGTAAGATGAGCGTTAAAGCTAATGAACATTTAAGTATGCTTCAAATGGAAGAGTTACTAAAAGATTTAGTTAAGTGCGATAATCCTTACAATTGTTGCCATGGTCGGCCTTCAATCATGAAATATAGTAATTATGATTTAGAAAAAATGTTTAAGAGGGTGATATAATGCTACCAGAGAGTAGGAAAAAAATAATGATTAGTGTGATTTCTATTATTGTAATCGTAATTGTTGTCTTTTTAATTGCTAAATTAAGTGCTTTTATTAAAAGTAAAAATACCACTGAACCAGTTGATGCTAATGATGCTTATGCCGATTTATATGACTATTACGGTTTTATGAAAGATAGTGATAACGTTTATCATTTATATGGCATTAAAGATGGGGAAGAGTCATCCCTTGATTTAAAAACCTTTTATGATATACAAGATCTAATTATCAAAGATAAGCATTTAATTATTTACTCAGATGCTTTAAATGAAATAAGATATGATAAAAATAATCAAGCTTTTCATTTTTATGAACTAAATTCTTCTTACAGTAGTAAATATAAAGTGAAATTAGCAAGTGACTATCTCATAACTTGTAAAGATAATACTTTAGCTTATCTAAACTATACAGATGATTTTGCAAAGGATAATAAAATAGCAACCGGTGTTAGTGATTATCTAGTTACAAAAAATATGGTTTATTATGTTCAAGACGGTAGTCTTTATAGCTTTAATTTGACTAGTTTGAAAAGTACCTTGATAAATAACTTTCATAATGAAATAATAATTAAAGGAATTACTGATAAGAAAATTTACTATGAATTTGCCGAAAAACTATATTATATCGACACCGATAGTAAAGTTATAACCAAGTTAGAAGATGTTATAGAAGATAATGAAATTACCTTCTTAATCTCTAATAGCGAAGGCTTCATTTATCAAACCAATGATTCTTTAAAAGCATATTCAATCAAAGGTTACAGTACTCAAGTGATCGCTGAAGATTTTAAAAGTGAAGTATTAACTATTGAAAATATTAGCAATGATGAGTATTTTATGAGCCTAAAAGAAGAAGATAGTGATGAAATTCAAAATGTACTTGTTAATTTTGATACAAACGAAATAATAGAATTGACAAATAATTATATAGCAATTGAGAAAGTAGGTTAGATTATGATTGTTAATTTAAATTTATTGCCCCAAGATATTGATACTAGTATCGTAATTCCTCCTTCATTTTATAGCCATAGCAGTATTCTAAATATTAGTCCGGTTAATTTACAAGGAATTATTCGCTATAATGCGAGTGATGAGGTAGAAATCAACTTAAATTGTAAGTGTACTTTGGAATTGGAAGATGCAGTGACTTGCGAGAAAATAAATTATCCACTAAATTTAGAAATAAATGAAAATTTAGACATAAATGCAGGAGAAATGCCAAAATATTACGAAAAAAAGCAAAATACACTTGATATAATTGAATTTTTATGGGAAAATATTGTATTGGAAGTTCCTATTCGTGTAACTAAGGCCTCTGGGACCCACATGAGTGGTGAAGGCTGGGAATTAAACCAAGAAAAAGTAGATGAAGAAAAAGATCCCAGGTTTGCAAAATTAGATGAATTTTTTAAAGGTGGTGAATAACGATGGCAGTTCCTTTTAGAAGAACTAGTAAGACTAAAAAAAGAATGCGTAGAACTCACTTAAAAAAAGAAGTTGGAGCATTAACAACTTGTACTAAATGTGGGGCAGCAATTAGACCTCATAGAGCTTGTACAAAATGCGGAAATTACAATGGCAAAACTGTAATTGAAGTTAAAAATGAAGAAAATTAACATGACGCTAAAAAGTTATGTTTTTTTCATTTTAGATTTGCATTTTTGATAGAGTTATGATAATATCATAATAGAGAGGAAAAATGAATTATGACAGATGAAGAATTAAGAAAAATAGATGAAATGACCGATATGCTTTTAAAAAACGGTTTTGATATTAAAGATGCTGTTAGTTTTAGTAAGGGTATAGGTCAAGCTGATTTTACAGAAACAATTAATAAATTGTTAGGATTAGAAAAAAGTATTAAGGAAGGCACAAAAATTGACGACTTTGCTTTAGATATGGCTGATAGTCTAGATCAAATTAGTAAGTTGATAAATAGCGATAATTATTTTCGTAACAGTATAGGACATGACAATTTCCTAAATATTTTAAATGACTTAGGAGATAAATTCAAAGTAGCTCAAGATTATCGTAGAGCTGAAGAAATTGTTGCTGAACGTGAAAAAGATGTAAGGGATATAGTTAAAAGATTACATGAATTAAATGAATCATTAGATATGGATCCTGCTGCTAAAACTAAAGAAACTATCCGCTTAACTGTTGGTTTAAATAATGCTAGAGAAGCACATAAAAATGCTGTGGACTTTAGTGTTCAACAAAAAACATTGTATGAAAATTCTCTAAAAGATTTTGATTTAACTAATTACAAAAATGATTTATTACAAAAGATTAATGCTTTAGATAATAGTTACCGAGAAATTTCGATGGATAGTGAAAATAAATCTAAATTAGGAGATATTATTAGAGCAACTCGTGATAAAATTGTTGTTTTAGGTTTAGGAGTAGAAAGTAGTAAACAAGAATATAAAGAGCTTTGTGAAGAATTTGGCTTAGAAAAAACAAATCGAATTGAAAACAATTTAAATATTAACGATATTTTACATAAAGTCGAAGAACCACAAGAAATAGTAGAACCTGAAAAAACAGTTGAAGAACCTACTCTAAATACACCAGAAGAACCAACTCCTGTAGTTGATCCTACGGTTAATGATGAAAAAATCACTTCTTTAGATGGATTGGTAAATGCATTAAAAACGCTAAATCCAGATTTAACAATTGTTAAAGAAATGACAGAGTCAGGCAAAGAAAAACAAGCAGTAGCTTGTGAAGATATTGCGAATGTTGTTTTACCAAATGGCTTTAAATACGATGAAGATTTAGGTATTAACAATAAAATTGATGATCAAACTCCTTACGTGAGTATTCCAGTTAATTTAACTAAAAAATTGGAAATAAACGGTGAAGAGTTACAAAAAGAACAACCAGTAGCACCACAAGTAGAACCAAGTGAAGAAAAAGCCAAAGTGGCTACTCCTGATAAAGTTCCATCAGGTAAAATCAAAGTTACAAAGATTCGTAAAGCAGTTATAGCTCCATATGTTAAATCTATTTTACAATTTGGGGCCTTAGGAGTTATTGGTGCAGGTGCTCTTGGATTAGGGGCAATGCCACTTCTTCCAGCTGCTGCATTAGGAGCATCAATTGGAGCTATTGGTCAAGGTATTTATCAACGTTTAGTTAAACAAGGTGGAGTTAAGATTCCAGAATTTGAAAATCCTGAATATATCGAACACCCAGAATATGCAACTGTTGCTAAATTCACTACTCAAAGTATCAAAACTAAAGTAAGTTCTTTATTAAATTCTGTCAAATTTTTAAAAAATAAAAAAAGAATGGCTCACGTTGAAGAAGTCAAAAGACCAGAACCAGTTCAACAACCAGTAGTTGAACAACCACAAATTACCAATCTTGATGCTTTAAATCAACAAGAAACATATGAAAATAAATCAAATATAATGGTACAAAATCAACCAGTTAGTCAAAGTGATTTTGTAAAACGTGCAAGTGTCAATGGTGAGAGTCAAGAACAATTTGTCCATAATATTGAAGATGAATTAAATGAAGTTCCATATGTACCAAATGAATATAATGAAATGAGTATGGGAGGAAGATAATAATGAATATTGATAGTGTGATTACTTTAGAAAACAATGTAAATTGTTTACTACTTGAAAAAGTAGAATATCAAAATAAAAATTATTTCATGTCTGTTCTTTTGAATGAAGAAGAAGAACCAAGTGATGAATATGTTATTTTTGAAGAAGAAAGAGAAAATGATGATATATTTGTAGTCAAAATAGAAGATGCTGAACTTTTAACAGAACTATTAAAATTGTTTACGACCAAAGCTAATAACTTAATAGCTAATTTACCAGAAGAAGTTTAATATAACTTCTTTTTTTATGCCTAGATGTATAGTATAATATAGGCAAGGAGGAATATTATGGATTGGATTTTTTGGCTCGTATTAGTTGTCGTATTATCTATTATTGAATTATGTACCATCAATCTTGTTACAGTGTGGTTTGTAATCAGTGGTATGGTTAGTTTGATTCTTTCTTTTTTTATCGAAGATATCGCTGTATTGTCGACGATCTTCGTGCTTCTAGGAATTATCTTACTAATTTTATCAAGGCCGATTATTAACAAACTAAAAAATAATAG
>CAKOMU010000039.1 GCA_934096755.1 uncultured Bacilli bacterium | reverse complement strand
CATAATTTTTCTTTTATTTGGCGTGAATAAGTTCTTTGGACATTATAATCTCCTTTTTTACCAATTATTCTAGATAATAATTCATAAACAGACATGATACGACCAACTACTCTTGCTTTAGTCCCAGTGGCTACATAGGTATCTTCCATGTACTTTTCATCAGTTGTTTTCATAAGCATTAATTGTGTTCTTATTTCATCACCATGGGCAATTATATCATTATTGTTAAACATTGAAAAACCAATCACAATGGAATCGTATACTGAACCACTAAATTTATTAGAAATTACACCTTTACTCCTATCGTAAGCACAAAAAGCATCGTTACCAATATATTGCTTAATAATTTCAATTTTAGAATTAAATTCTAGTTTCATTTTTTGTAATTCTTCTTTGCTTTCATTTTGATGTTTGGCCATATAATTGTTTAAGGTTTTAGTTAATGAATTGCCATAATTTTGAAAATTTTTCATAGCAAAATATCTTAAAATTAATTCTTGATAATTTTTTCGACGATTTTCGGTACAAAATAAAATTGGTAAATTGGTATTTGTACTAGCAATATTTTCAAGCATTTGGTTAAAAGAGCCGCGATAAATACAATTCCTTAATTCTTGTGGTTTTAAGCTGGTTGATCCTTGATTTAATCTTGCAAAAATTTCATATTTCAGTTCTTGAGATTCTTTTAAGATTTCTATCGTATGAATTTTTGTGGTGTTAATAACTTGTTGTAAATTTTTTCCTATTTCTTTAAAATATTTACCATTTAATTCTGGATATTGTTCTAAACCTTTTAATTTAAATTCGTTTTTTAAAAATCTTACGAATGAAGTTAATCTTTGTTGACCGTCAATGATTGAAAATTCTCCACCTTGTTCCTCACATAAGTAAACTGTAGGAATGGGAATTTTTAATAAAGTAGACTCAATTAATTTGGAAGCCTTACTATCATCCATTATATAGTCTCTTTGGTAATCAGGTTGAGGTTCTATCTCACCATTATCAAACATTTCCTTTATTTCTCTTAATGAAAAATCGATTGTTTCTGTATACACTTTCTTTGTATTATTATCATTCAATTCTGTTTGCATACATCCTCCTTATATTTGCATTATAACATATTATTCACTATTATAAAACGGATGATTGTTTAACCCACTTTGGTGCACATAGAATTTTAAATGCACTTTTCCTATTTATTTTTTTATAATCGATTCATTAACAGAAAAAGACTTGCTAAAAATAATGCTATTACATTACTAAATATGTCAATTAAATCTTCAGATAGAAATACACTTTAAAATTTATTTATTACAGCCGATGCGGAAAATTTATACAACAAAATTTTTGATATTGCTAATGACGACAGTTAGTTAGTTCATCTTGATTGTTGACAATAATTATTATTTAAAATATTCAAACAAAAGCTACATTTGTTTATTTGTTAACAACAATGTAAACACTATAAATAAACATAAATAACTATTGTATTTTTGTTATGAAAGAATTATATTTTTACCAACTAAAAACAGATTTTTTAACCAGATTTTTTTCACTTAACATAATAATAATAGCAATAAATTAAAATTCATTATAAAACAAAGTATCCCAGCCTTTCGACTGGGATTTCAGGGGGCAAACTCAAATCACGTACTCCCAAATTTAATTTTTAAATTTTTCTTTATTTTTTAAGAAAAAACACAATATATAATTTATTAAAATTTATCTAAAAATTATCCTTTGGGTAGTTGAATGTGGAGTTGAATTTAAAAAGTATAATAAGCAAGATTATGTACTTATTAGACTTTTTTTAATTAAGTTTATACCCTAATTTTTCTAATTCCATTATAGCGATAGCAGATAATTCTTTTTTAGATAATTTATCAATATCAAAAAACTCTGCACCAAGTGAATCATCATTTACTTCATCTACTTTTACTTCCTTCTTAATTTCATTATTGTAATTTGAAACTTTAAAGAAAATACCAGTATGGTGTACTTTCACTAAAATATCTTCTTTAAATTGCCATTCAAAAGCAACAGAATCGGCATCAAATAATTGACAATCAACTACCTCTATACCAACTTCTTCCATTAGTTCTCTTTTCAAAGCATCTTCTGGTCTTTCACAAAACTCTATTGTTCCACCTGGTAAATCTAGTTTTCCATCATAAGGACCTCCAAATTTTTTAATAAGTAAAATTTTAACAATTATGATACAAAAGATATTATACGTATAATTAGAGAATGGACCGGACTTACTCAAAAAGAATTTGGAAAATCTATTAATAAGAGTGAACGAACTATTCAAGATTACGAAGCCGGTCGAAGAAGATATTATTCTGAAACTCTTAAATTTATATGTAAAATACATAAAATAAAAATAACTATCGAAAAAGACCGATAGTTGTTTTTTATTTTGGCCCATATAACAGCCTGTGCCGTCTTTCTTGATAGTTGGTTTATTTATAACTAATATATTTAATTTAAAATCTTTAATATTATCTACACAAATATAACAAATATTATATATATCATAAAAAAATAAATTAAATCATCTCTAAAAAAACAAAATGCCACATAACTGCCACATAGAGCATTTTTCATTACCCAAAAAGTCCCTAAAATAAACAAAAACGAGAGCTTTCGCTCTCTTCAGGGGGCTATTATATTAAAAAAGAGGATTGTTTAAAATCCCCGTAATATCGACATACAACTCATATAGAGTTTAATAAAATTTAATCAAAAATTGATAAATTTATATTAATTTGATGGGTAGCTGATGGGTAGAAATTTATCCGCTACTCATCTTATTTTGTTTTATAATGACATTATGACATTATAAATATATAAACTTACTCAGAATCAGTTTCTTTAACAAACTGATTATAGTCATCGACTTTGTTATTATAATCTTCTATTATACCTGTTATCAATTTTATCAAATTTTCTTCCTTTTCATCTTTTTTATCAATATTATCAGTAATAATAATTTTTTCTGATAAATTTTTATTTAATAAAAAATTTACCAGTTCTTGAAAATTTATTTCTTTTTCAAAATTATATTTTTCAATTATACTATCATTTTCTTTTAATACAATATCTTTTTCATTTCTATCTATTATCATATTCTTCTTCTCCTAATATATTTCCAAATTTATGATTTCTATTTGAGAAACTTGGTCTTCCACCCTCAAGTATGTTAATCAGCTGTTCTTTATCTTCTTTTCTTTCGATTATATAATTTGTATAATCTATATTTTCACCATCATTTGTCACATAAATATAATTAAAAGCATCACCATAAACTGCAACAGAAGGATTATGTGTAACAAATATTAACTGTTTAATTTTTTTAGTTGATTTAATATTTGGTACCAAATAATTACTAATATAATCATTATCTATATTGTCTTCTGGTTGATCTAAAACTAATATTTTATCATCTAAATCGAATAGCATATCTAAATAAGCCACACTTTTAGTACCAGGTGATGAGTTTGTTAAATTAATCAATGAACCATTTAAGACATATTCATTCAACTCATTCATGGTATGAATTTTATCTTCATAATCTATGTTATCATCTTTAATTTGGTAAAATTCCTTTTTAGGTTTAAATATATCCTTATTTAACATTTTACTAAGTTCATCTGTAATATTATTGTACGTTGAATTAAGTTTTTTGTTATTTATATTTTTAACATAATTATCAATATCTTCAATTGAAGAAGCACGAGATATTGTTTTTAATATCATTCCTTCTATTTCTTCTCTTATATTTTCCGGAATATCATAATATGTTACAAACAAATATTTATTTTTTTTAACCATTTCAACAGGTGGATTTTCAATCGAAAAATTTGAAATTAAATATTTAAACTTTTTAAGATTTAGAAGAATATCAAAATTATTTTTTATAACTTCAATAGAGTTTCTAATATCAATAGAGTTTTGCTTTACCGTTATTTGATTATTTGTTTTTTTTGAATTAATCTCTTTAATATTATCATTTATACCTATTATTAAATTATTATACAAAGAAATTGCTTTTAAATATTTAACCTTTAAATTCATAATTATTTCTTTTTCTTTTATTACTTCATCAGCATTTAAACCTATATGATTAATTGACTTAATTAATTCTTCAATTTCGGTAATAGTATTATTAAAATTATTTTTTACATTAACATCACTTAACTGATTTAATAATGTGTATTCAAAATCAGAAAATTTTTTCAATGCTAATATGTTAGATGTTAAATTTTTATAATTGTTATCATATGGTTGAATTTTTTTTCCATACTGTATAATACTTTTTAATTTACTTAGGTTAATTCCTTTTATTTCAGGAAAATACTTCGCAATTTGAGTCTGCGCATTATCTGGATTTTCAAAAATATTAGTTATTGTATCCTGCGATAAAAAAGAAATAGAATTTAAGCTTCCCAATGATATATCTATATTACTTCTATCCTTTGCTGTGATATCATTTATATTTAAACTATTATATTTTTTTATTGCTCCATCATTAGCACTTTTATCATATAAATTTTTTAAAACAGCAAGCAACAGAGATTTACCTGACCCTCGTTTACCAACTATTGCATTCAAACCTGGTGCAAACTCTATATGTTTTTGCTTATTACCTATTTTAAAGTCAACGTTTTTTATAAGGGTATTTGGAATTTCAATTTCAGTATCAACTGATTTTATTACTCTTGAAACTGGATCTAACGTAGCCATTTCAAATGATTCAAATGCATAATCTATACTGCCAAATATAAAATTATTTATTTTAGGTTCATATTCAAAAGCATTATGCCAATCAGAAAAAGTAAAATATGCAAAAAATGCTCCGTATTTTAAAGTATAATCATATATTATTTGTTCATTTTCATTTAATTTAGTATTCTTATTCTTTATTTTTTCTGTAATACTTTTTTTTAATTCTTCAATTTCAGCAGCAGATTTATTTCCTATAATATCATTAAACGCTTTTGTTTGTTCATAAAAACTAGTTCCCCAGAATTCTATGCTTTTTTTATAAAAACCTTTTCTTACATCAAAAGCATTAAATATTTTATACATAGCATATCTATAAAACTCAGGATTTTCATTTAATGATAAATTATCTATCAAGTGATTATCAAATATTCCGCGATCTTTATCTCCATGTGGAATAACAATTATTTTAGAATTTACTCTTTCTAATTCATATAATATATCTTTAAAATGAGGCTTTTTATCATTTCCACTTTCATCTTTATACAGATTATTAATAATCTTTTCTAACTCTGTTCTATCAACAGTATTATCAAAATAAAAACATACATGAATTATATCTTCTTTTCCATCATTCAATGAAACATAAACGTCCAATTCAACACCATTAATCAATTTCATATCTAAGTTGGAATCTTTTATGTATGAATCTATGCTATTGTAATAATCGCTAGAAAAGTAATTATGATCCGTTATACTAAAAATTTCAACTTTCTTGTTATGCAAAATATCAACAAATTCTTTTGCAGACATATCTTTTACTTTATCTTTGTCTCCAGGCTTATTTATTTTAGAAAATTGAGAATGCATATGCATATCTATTAATAACCATTTTTGATTCATATATCTACTCCTATTAAACTATTTTTCACTGATCAATTTTTCTAATCTATGTTGTAATTGATATAAAGTAATATTACTTTCCACTTCTCCATTTAAGTCCTTAACTGCTTGTAACAATATTTGTTTTTTAGATGGATTACTATTATTAGGAACTTCATTATTTGTTTCTTCTTCATATATTCCTAAAGTCCCATCATCTTTTGTTTTTGAATAATATGTTTTATTTGTTAAACTAGATTTAAATTTTATTTCTTTAAAATGATGTCTATTCTTAGATAATTCTCTATTCTTTTCAGCAGTTTCTTCTTCTTGTACCTCATCCTTTGTTGGTTTGTATAAATGAAGCCTTTCTTTAGTACCACTAATAATAGCAATATCTTCCAACAATTCATAAGCATCTTCTGAAGATATTAAATAAAATTCTCTTACTCTTACTTTATCATTTATAGTGTCAATACTTCTTAAATCAGCATTTAATTTATCAATTATTTTATGTAACACTTTATCAGCAGATTGAGTTTCAACATCATATGTTGCATATAGTCTAAATCCAAAAGGAACTGTCTCTGAATTATTTAATTTATTTATTCTTTCTACTACATTTTTTGAATAACCAATTTTCACATAATCTGGAAAAGATGGGTTTGTAAGTATATAAATTGAGCCACAAATGTTATTCATTAGATTCACCTCTCTAATATTTTTATATTCTAATTCAATTGATTTAATATACCATTATCTAAATCATTTATAGAATACATTGTATCTAATACATTAAATGTTTCTTCCAAATTTTTTCTTGCGCTAATCCAGCCTTGACCATCAGTAAACCATATAAAAGTTACGCCATCTACTTTTTTAGATTCTTCTGCTAACATTTTATAACTTCTTGCTGTTTCATTTAATTTTGAACCACCTGAAGCATAAAAATTAGTTTCTATAACATATACCTGATTATCAGTTTTAATAACAAAATCAAATCTTTTTGTAGAAGTATTATCACCAGACATTGCAGATAAATCTAATCCCCATCTTTTTTCAATGTCACTTAAATACATTTCTTTAAAATAATTAACATTCTTTTCATATCCAGCTTTTACAATATAACTTTCTACTAAATCTTCCATTAAATGTCCACCACGATTTTTTCTACCATTTGAATCTAATCCTACTTCTACACCTAAAACATAATCATATAAATTATTTATCAAATGATTTTCTAATAAATCAAATAACCCAGTTTCTTTCATAAATTTTACATAATCATCAATTGAATAAACCATTTTATTAAATTTGAATAAATATTCATCAAATTCATCTTTAATAAAAATTTCATTTGATCTAACTGCCAATAAAACTGGAATACACTCCAATGTTTCAGGATATTTAAAAATAATATTTCTAAATTCTTCTTCTATATTTTGACTACCAATTAAAGAATTTAAAATATTAAGTTCAATTTTTATTTTGTCTACATTTCCATATATCTTGTTAAAATCAACATAATAACTATAATTTGAAATACTTGCTTTAAATTTACTTAACCAATCATTAAAATTTCTATTCATCATTTTCTTCCTTTCTTCTAATAGTTAAATCAAGATATTCTTTTTCTTGTTCTATTCCTATATATTTTCTATTTAATTTATTCGCTACAATTCCTGTTGTTCCACTTCCATTAAACGGATCTAAAATTAAATCTCCTTCATCTGTAGATGCTAATATTATTCTTTCTAATATGGCAATAGGTTTTTGAGTTGGATGTTTTCCTTGTTTTTTCTCACTAGGTTTAGTTAATGATGACTCCCAAACATCTTTCATTTGTTTATTATCATTTAACTCTTTCATCAAGGAATAATTAAATTTATGTTTTGCTTTTTTAATATCTTTTTTTGCCCATAAAATTGTTTCTGTTGAGTGAACAAATGCACGACAACTTATATTCGGTGGTGGATTTAATTTTTTCCAAGTTATATTATTTATTATTTTAAAGCCTTCTTGTTCCAATGCCATACCTATTGAGTAAATATTATGCATTGTTCCACTAATCCATATTGTTCCTTCATCTTTTAAAATATTGTAACACAATTTAATCCATTTTCGATTAAACTTATGTTTTTTATCAATATTTATTTTTTCATCCCATTCACCTTTTTTTACACTTACCATTTTACCTGCACTACAACTTATACCATCTCCAGATAAAAAATAAGGAGGGTCTGCAAAAATCATGTCTATTGATTTAGGTTCAATCTTTTTTAATTCTTTAAATGAATCTCCTTTTATCAATTTAAAATCTTTTTTTTCATAATATGGTTTCTTAGACATATTACCACCCCTTTATATAGCAACTAATTAAGAAAATAATGGCAGTATTTTTTCATTTAACAATGATACTGCACTCGATACTAAGCCAACTACAGCAGGACCTTTTTCTAAAGCAAAATTAAATATTTTAATTAACTTACTTTTTATTTTCTCTTTATCTCCAGAATTTACAACACTTTCAAGTACTCTTAATTTATCTTCTAAATCTTCTTTTTCTTCTTTTGATAATATATCATCAGATAATTCATTAATATTATTAATTACTTGTTCTAATGTTATATTAACATTAGTTACAGCTTCTGCATTAGCTACATTATTAATATTTATTTCATTTTTACCTCTTTTTGAATCTAAAATTCCACATTTAATATTATCTTTATAATTATTCAACATTGCCTTTATATTTTTCAGATCACTTTTTGCTTGTTCAATATTTATTTTTTCATACATTCTCATCACACTAGTAGTATTTAATCTCTCTGTAAACCCAGGAATCTCTTTTTTATAAACACATATTACTTCATCTATAAAATCTTCAATTTCATTTAAATTGCCAGATTTAACATATAATTCACATTTATTTATATAACTTGAAATTGTACTAATTTTGCTCATTTAATAAACCTTCATTCTCATAATTTGTTATAATAACTTCTTCTACTTTTCCCCTTTTCTTTCCATTAGCATTTATGTTCCTTTTAGCCTCAATTACATGTATATGAAAATCTTTATATAAATCATTTATTAAAGTTGTATTGTGATTAGAAAGCATTACATAGCATCCTCTATCTGACAATTCTTTAAACACTTTAGCAAGTCTTTTTTGTTCTTCTTTTCCAAAACCATCTTCAGTATAACTATTAAATGTAGATGTATCAGAATCATAAGGTGGATCAAAATAAACAAAATCTCCTTT
>CAKOMU010000038.1 GCA_934096755.1 uncultured Bacilli bacterium | reverse complement strand
GGTATTTGTAACAGTATGCAAGTGATTAAAGATATTGATGTTAATGAAACGATTTGAGATGCTGTAAATTTTTTGACTATGGTGAGAAATAGTGTATCCACTACACCCCAAAAAAGCAAATCACTGGATAGACCTGCAAAGAAAGGAAACAATTTATTAAATGTTTTGTAATTTGTCTCGTTCATATTTCTCTCCTACTTTAAAAGCATATAAAAAATTATTTTCTTAAAAAAGGTTTAAATTAAATTTTTGTATAAAAAATTAATAGCATCGTCATCATTTGCTTGACTATTTGCTTGTTCAACTAATGTCATATCGGTAAAATATTTATTTAATTTTTTATTGATTGATATAGAATTAAGTGGATAACCAGGATTAATTTTTGACGATGGACTGTCAACCAAATAAAAATCATCTTTACTCCAAGTAAATGTTTTAGGAGTTCCTCCATTGATGATAGCTAAGCCGTAAACCCACCGGCAAGTTAGTTTGCCATTTTTGCCATAAGTTTTAACTAGTTCAGTATAATAATTAATCATTTCTTCGTCAGTTAACCTTTTATTATTTACTCGTCTTACATTAGTACCAGGTTGAATCTCTAAGGGTACATCATCAATAAATAAAGTATCATCCATGGCAAAAACAGGTAGATCTAAATAATTAGCGTAAGCCTCGGCTTTAATCAAAGCATTTTCGATGGCATTTTTGCCAGTTTCTTCTACTTGTACTTTTTTTTCAATATCATTTAAAGAAATAATTTGGATATCATATTTTAAAAGAGCGTCTTTAAATCTATTAACCTTACTTTCATTTTCAGTGGCAAATAATACTTGTTTCATCTTTTTACACCTCATTTTGCTTTATTTAGTATAACATGAGCCTATGAAGATGTAAATTAAGAATAAAAACTTTAAAAAAAAATTATAAAGAACGTGTATATTAATCATGTCTTTATAATTTGATGTTAATCAATTGTGCCAATTTTGTTAAACGGAAATATTCTAAAGATGACTTTTCCCATTATTTCTTTTTTAGTTACCGGACCAAAATAACGAGAATCTTTACTAACTATACGGTTATCTCCTAAAATGAAATATTCATCATCTCCTAAAGTAATTTGATCATAATCAGTTGTTGTACCATAAGCAGAAGAATCAGCGATTTCTTCACCATTGATAAAAATTTTACTGTCTTTAATCTTAACTGTTTCTCCTGGTAAACCAATAATTCTTTTAATAATTATTTCATCATCATATTCTTCATTTAAAACAACAATATCATGTCTTTTAATATCACTTAATTTGTATAATAATAAAATATCACCATTATTTAATGTTTCTTTCATACTTGAACCGTCTACTCTTACTGGAGTAATTATAAAAGTTCTAATCAATACCACGACTAAAACAATAATTATATAAGGTATAATTTCTTTAATTATTTTCATTTTAACTCCTTTTTAGCAAAACAAGGAAAGAATTAACTTCTTTCCTTGACTTTGTATTCTTTACGCATTCCTTTGATAAAGTTAAGTTTAGCACGACGTACTTTTCCTTTTTTAACAACTACAATTTTATCAATTGTTGGAGCGTTAACTGGGAAAATTCTTGATACACCTACTGTACCACTTTTTTTACGAACAGTAAATGTTTCAGAAACTCCGCCACCTCTTTTAGCAGTTACTAAACCTTCGAATGATTGAATTCTTTCTTTTTTTCCTTCTTTTACCCAAACATCAACTCTAACTGTGTCCCCTACTCTAAATTCTGGAACATCTTTACGAATGTGTTTTTCAGCAATTTTGTCAACTAAATTTGCCATTTTTACCTCCTTAATAATTTTACCTATAATCATATTAAATTAATAGCGGATTATATACCTTTTTGGGTCAAAATGATTATATCATAAACTAAGCAGGTTTGTAAACTAGTTTTAAAATAATCTTATTATATCTTGGATTGTTATATAGATCATCAAAATGAGTAAAAGGAAAAATCCTATCATATGACATGTGTTTTCAAATTTGGCATTAACAGGACTACCTTTAATTTTTTCAACTAGTAAGAAGAAGACTCTACCACCATCAAAAGCTGGGAATGGCAAAATATTAATAAAGCCAACATTAATTGATAGAAAGGCTGTGATATAAATCATATAATTTAAACCATAAGATACAGATTGATCAATAACTTGATACATTCCAACAGGACCAGATAAAGCACTAGTAGATATTTTGCCAGTAAGAAGACCTGTAACTGTCAACCACATAGTGTGAACAATACTACCAAATTTAGCAAAGGCATACTTTAATGAGCCACTAAAACCTTTTAATGTCGTTTGTTTAATTTGGATACCAAATACTTGTCTTTCGTTACCGTCAGCATCTTTTTCTATTTTAGGTGTAACTTTATATTCGCTAATTTTACCATCCTCATGTTTAACTTCAAAAGTATAATAATCTTTATCATTTTTCATATATAAAATGATTTGAGCGACATCCCAACTAGATACTTTATGATTATTAATTGCTAAAATTGTATCACCAGCTTTTATGCCAGCTTCAGCCATGGGATAATCAGCTATACTTTCTTCTACTACTGGCTCTAAAGAGGAACCTCCCCAAATAAGAGCACTGATGAATAATAAACAAATAGCTAAAATAAAATTATTAACAACACCAGCAACTAAGATGATTAAACGTTGCCACCATGGTTTATTGCACATGTAATCTTCTTTTTTTACTTTATCAGTGGCATCTTCATAAACTTCGCCAGCCATTGAAACAAAACCACCGATTGGAAATGCTCTAATATTATAATCAATATTATCTTTCCCTTTATGAGTATGAATCACAGGACCCATGCCAATTGAAAATTCATATATATGTACGCCAAATTTCTTAGCCCAAATGAAATGTCCAAATTCATGAACTAAAATAATAATTCCTAAAATAAATATTAATATTAATAATGATACAATCCACATAACAATTCCTCCTTTAAATCCATGTCATTAATATATAGGCTATAAATACAAAAATAGTACTATCTAAACGATCTAAAATTCCACCATGGCCTGGCATAATATTAGAAAAATCTTTAATTTCATTTTCTCTTTTTATTTTACTCATAATAAGATCTCCGATTTGACCAACCGCAGATAAAACGACGATCAATAAAAGTATTTTAAGATTAAAACTATTTAAAAGATAATAATGAATAATTGAACCTACTAATGTACCTAACACTAAGCCACCTATTGATCCTTCCCAAGTCTTTTTAGGACTAATACTAGGACACATCTTATTTTTACCAAACTTAGAACCAATTAAATAAGCAAAAATATCATTAACCATAGGAATACATATTAGAAAAATAAAGGTTTTTAGACTTCGCAAACGAACTATATTTAAAAGATTGAATGATAAACCTAAAAATAAAACAATCCCTATTAAATATATGGCATCTTTTGACGTGTATGATTCATTTTTGACAAATATAATTGGCATTATTAGAAATAGGATAATCGCAGCTAATACCTGATAAGTAAAGCCTTTAGTAAGCGATGTATCAATTGTATTTGATAGTATTAAAAACAATACTCCTAAAAGACCAAATACAATGATAAATTTTGGATATTTACCATGAGACTTGGGTAAGTCAACAATTTCCTTAAATGCTAAGGCTGCTAATACCCCAATGCCAATTTCAAAATATACACCTCCTAAAATAATAAGAGGAACCGTTATTAATAAAGCAACGATTGCACTAATAATTCTTGTTTTCATAAAACCTCCGTAACCTATAGAATAGTATACTATTAAATTATATTTTTTGCAAAAATAATTACGATATATTTAAAGAATAATATTCTACTTGCGTAAATTCCGCTAATGTAAATCGAGTTGTGATTACCAACGATAGCATTAAATTACCAAAATTGTCATAATCATTGACTGCAACAGTTTCTTTTTTGATAACATTTTTAGAGTGATCATAAAATGAAATAGTTATAGTCTTATTTAAATCACCGGAATAAAAGCCTGAAAAAATATATTTATTTTCTTCACTATCTTTGTATAACTTGATGTTTTCTAAAGTACTTTCATTACTTGCATATCGATAATTAAAATCTGTGATTTTTTTGATATCGTCATTATTTATAATTTCTTTTTCTTCATATTTGGCTAACTTTTTATTGATAACAAATTTAAAGGAAGTGCTATTATCGGTAGTCTTATATTCTATACCATTTATATAACTTTTAGCATTTAAAACTTTTGAAATCGTCTCTAAATATTCATTTTCTTGATAACCTTGTAAATATTCAATGGAATTAACCAAATTTTTAAGTAGTTCTAAATCAAGTTTAGTATCAGTAATATTTAACTCAATTCCATTAAAAAGAAAATTATATTCTTTTTTTTTGCAATTAATTGCTAAATTACTACTAGAAACTGTGACTTGGCATTTATTTTTTTGGGCATAGTCTGTTTTTAAAAATTCTGTTTTGATATCATTTAGTGTTATATTAGTTTCATTAATAGAAACGATTTCTTCATTTGGTGTGCGTTTTATAAAAAACATTCCCACTATAAATGATACACTAATGATTATTATTACTATCAAAATTATATTTATTTTTTTCATCTTTACCTCTATTCATAGTAGTAAACAAAGTCTACATTAGTTAAATCACCATTTAATTTATAAACTATATCTACTTTGTTTAAGTCTAAATAATATGTATCGTTTACTTTAGTGATAATTGGTGTTAACTCACTTACCGAATTATAAGTATATTCTTTTTTATTGATATTTAAAATGAATGGAAAATCACTAGACACATATAGATTTGGTAATTTAATCAAACCAGCTTGAGACTTAACTTTAACCTCTTCTCTTACTTCTTTTTGAATGGTTGTAAATATCTCTTGCAAACTATCAAGCCCAGATGATGAATGGAAGTAAGAGTCTGGTGATGCTATTGTTTTTAGTCTAGTAGTATCGGTATCTCCAATACCAATGCTATATACTTTTTGAATTTGGGATTTGATTGCATTAGAAATATCTAAAACATTATCATTGGCATCACCATCACTGACAAAAATCATGTAAGTATTTTCTTTGCTATCAAAGGTGTTATCATTAAAGTTTTGATTTATTAAATAATTAGCTTTATCCAAGGCATTGATAAAAGAGGTTCCACCATTAGTAGCATATACACTAGAAATAACGTCATGAGCTTTTTCTGCAGAAGTACCAGCATTTAATAAAGTACTAGCATAAGATTCAAACGATATGATAGATATAGTAGAACCTAGATCAAACGCCATGCCATTAATAAGATTGTTGGACACTTTCTTTAAGTTGGTAATATTTGCACCTTCCATGCTACCAGATACATCTAGAACTAATATCATATTGATTTTATTACGAATTTCGACCCCAACAGTTTTTTTATCAATTTTATCGACGCTAATATCTAAATCTTGAAAATTCCACTTTGCCATTAATTCAACATTATTTTCTAGGCCGCGAAATTCATAGACACGTTCATCAGTATTTTTATACCAATAACTAAAGTCATAACCAACTCTATCAGGCACTAGAAGCGCTTGATTAGCATCAGTCGTTAAAAAGAAAGCCTCTTTTTTAGTAACTTGTGAATTAGATAAATCATTATAATTGAAAGTCACTTTTTTAATTTCAATGTTCTTTTTAGTTATATTGCCAGCGTTGTCTTGTAAACAAAGAGTATATTTACCTGATTTGGCAACTTCATATTTACCAGTTGTATATTTTTCATTTTGACAATTATTACTTGAAATAGCAAAGCCTTTATACCCGGAACCAGATTGATCACTAGCTTCAATACTTAAATATTCTTTACCATCATAAGTAATTGGCAAACTTTCCTTGATTAAAAGAGGATTTTCTTTATCTATTTTGATGCTTACACTAGCAGTATAAATTTTATCACTTGTCTTTACTTGAACATTATAGGTTGTTTTAATAACGCCATCAGTTTCTACTAAAAAATTTTTATCTTCACCAGATTTTCTAAGCGTATACATTCCATTTAAATTAGTCCATTCCACTTCACTATTATTTAAAATATCACTATTAAGGCCATGTAAACTTAAAGTTACATTGGTATTATACCAATTCGATGAACATTCTACCCCATTACAATAAATTTGTAATTCATTAGTATTGATTTTATTTTCGTTACACGTGCCATCAGCAAGTTCTTCTTTGTCCTTCCATTCAGCTACATATTCATTATCTTTTAAATAAACATGAATCATATAACAATTTAAAATATTATTTTTATCCCGAGGGTCATAAATATTATTTTCATCATCTGGTAAGCTATAACCATTTTTGATCAAAAAATCAACCGAAATATCAATTGGTTCGGTACTTTTTAAATCATCAGCATAGTCTTCAGCATCGCTTAATAACTTGTTAACGACGTTTTCGTATTGGGCTTCTAACACATTATGTCGTACTTGTATAAAAACACCACTACTCAAACCTAAAAGCAAAGCCACAATAACAATAACAGCTAATAATTCTACTAGTGTAAATCCTTTATAATTCATATTTTATCACAATAAAAGCATAGCATAATTTAAATATTTTCGCAATTGCTTTCATAAAATTTATCATGAGGGAAATTGAAGAAAAATTAAAACGATTAAGAAATGAAGATTTTATCTGGATTGTCTATTTTTTTATCGTCGTTTTTGCCCTTTTTTCCAATCAATTAGATCGACGTTATTTACTTAACAAAGATATAGAATCTTATCGTCGTGAAAAAAACATTAATATTGCCATATTTTTTGTTGCTTTTTTTATTTACCTATATTTTGTCTTATTGTTAACTAAAGATTTGGGAGCGATGGAAAAAAATTTTAACAATAAAAAATATAGAGCAACATTTATTCAGTTGATTGCTGCTCTATTATTTTTAATCGGCGGTGCCATTTATTTGATTAATGAAATTAATAATAACGATCCTGAAGATGTCGGCCTTATCTAGTAAATCCTCGATATGCTTTATGATTTTCTAAAGTGACATTAAAGATTTTGGCCAAATTAGACACAGTAGTGATTTGAAAACCTTCGACATAAAGTTGAGGCAATAATTTTTCAATTGCTTCGACGCTCGTTTTATGTATATCATGAAATAAAATAATATTACCATCTTGGGCATGTTCTAAAACATAATTGGTGAGATATTCACTGTCTCGATAACGCCAGTCTTCGGTATCAATATTCCAGAGAATAAAAGGATAATCCAATGATTCTTTTATCTCTTCATTAATAGCACCGTATGGTGGTCTTATCAATGAAAAATCTTCATTAATTATATTTCTTAAATTATTATTACTTTGAGTTAATTCTGCTTTAATATCCTCTAATTTTTGTCTTTTAAAACTAGTATGGGCATATGAATGATACCCTATTTCCATTTTATTTGTGTAAGCTTTCTTGACAGCTTCTTCATAATGAGGAATATTTTTACCTAACATGAAGAATGTAGCAGTAGCTTTATTATTTAATAAAGTATCGATTAAAGAACTAGTATATGGTCCCGGTCCATCATCAAAGGTTATAGCTATTAATTTTTTTTGGCTATCCACTTTACTACCATCTTCATTTTCGTAAGTAGCATCTAAATTTACCGTAATATCTAAATAATCTTTAATTTCATTATAATTAACACGAAGATATAAACTATCTTTTGGCATTGGCTCAATTTCGTAATCATAATAGTAAATTACTAATTCGTTAGTTTTAAGATAGTAAACATTGTTTTTTTCATTGGTTTTAAGAACATCGGCAATAAATTTAGGATATTTAAGATATAATAATTCTGTTATTTTAGCCAAAAACGCTTTTTGTTTTTCTGGCTTAATAATATCAGTGATCGTAATTTCTTTACCAGATGCGTAATCAAATAGTTTGGTTAAATATCGATCATTTTCAAGTGAAGTAATAGCACTCACTTTATGATCTAAATCTACTTCTTCCACCAGATTATCGACACTATCTCTATATTTAATTATCTTTTTACTTTTTTCCTTTTTTATTGAAAAAAAGGAACCAAGTGAGGCTTGACCTTCATTAAACAAATGTTTTTTTCCTAAATAGATGCTAAAAACACTTATAATAATTATAAAGATTAAAGCCCCAATTTTTATTTTACGTCTTATTTTCATTTTTTACTTCCTTTATTTTAATTAAATATTTTTTATATTTTTTCTTTTAAAGACAATAAATGTCGTGATAATCATGATTAAATAGTAAACCAAACAAACTATTATTGCATGCGTTACACTATTTCCATATATATTATTATTACCAAATAAATATAAATTAAAATCCCAATTTGTGGTTACAAAATAATTTAAAAACTTAAGTTTATAAGCGCTCGCTAACATATTAATGATTGATGAACCAATAACGCCACAAAATGTAATAGCGATTGCAAAAGCCGTATTGGCAAGTATGGTCGATAAAGCAAAAGCAAGAGTGGCTAACAATATAATTTGTGGTAAAGTAGCGCCTAAAACAAGAAGAAAATATTTAAATAAATTAATGATTTCTAAACTTTTTGTGGTTAAATTATAAACTACATAACTTACTTTTAGGGAACCAAATCCTAAAATAATACCACCAACTACAATTTGAAAAACTAACATAAAGGCAATAATAAATAGAACCATAATAAGGGTGGTTATATATTTTGCCAGCAAAATTGTACTTCTTTTATAAGGCGTTATTAGTAAAGATTTAATAGTACCTTTGTTATACTCATCACTAACTATGGCACCACTAATCATGATGACAAATACTAATATTAAGAAAAAGTAATTGGTAAAAAACTCAATAATAAGACTACGTAAATTTAAGTCATTATTAATATCTTCTTTAGTATCTAAAACATATTTACTTTCATAATAGCTTTTAGCCTCTTGTTTGGTATATTCTTTTTCTTCTTTATTGGTAGTATGTTCATATTTATAGGTTGATGAGGCATTATTAATAACGATTTGTAAAGCTTCATTTAAGTAATCATTGTTATAACTAACTGATTCATTTAAACGATATTCTAAACAATCCAATTGAGCATTTAAAGAAAATAGATTTGCTTCATCTTGTTTAGTTATGGCTTCTTGATTTTTAATACTAGCAATTTGAGCTTTAACATCAGTGATTTCTTCTTTTACTAAATATTGCCAATTATCTTCTGCCAATGCTTTATTTGTTTTATCATATATTTCTTTATAGAAGTTTTGTTCTTCACTTGATTCGCTTAATGATGAATAATAATTGTAAGCAATGCTATAG
>CAKOMU010000037.1 GCA_934096755.1 uncultured Bacilli bacterium | reverse complement strand
GCTTATGATTTACCCATGGCTCGCCAAAAAAATTTAAAAGACAAATGAGCAAATTTACCCATTTGTCTTTTATTAATCATAATTATATATACCATGTATTTTTTCTAAATCTTCATTACTTAAATCAGTAACTTTATAATTATCTTTATCATCTTTAGTTACTTTAAAATCAATCGTGTAATCAATAGTATCAGTAGATTTTTTCATCATATCTAACTTATAATCCATAAATAAATTATTATCATAAACTCCATTAGTTTTAAATTCATCTTCATGAGCCGTTAAATAACTATTAGCATCTTTTTGAATCTTATAATAATCATATACAGTTATATCTACAGTTACATAAGCTACATCTTTATCATAAGTCTCTTTAGTAATCTTATATTTCAAATCTTGATATTGTTTTTTTAAAATATCACGATATTTTTCTTTTTGTTCATCTGTCAAATTTTCTTTATCCACTACATCGTCCATATCACTAAGTACATTGGAACTTAAACTCTTATATTGATTTAAAAAGTCTTCCACAGCACCTTTCGCCGTTTTTTTCACACAACCACAGCCGACCAATGATACTATAAATAGAACCATCACCATTAATTTTGTTATTTTTTTCATCTTTCATCCCTCAATTTTATCATTTCCTAAATTTTCAATTTTATACATGATTATAACTAAGTTTGATTATATCAGCTATTTTTAATTCTGGATAATCTATTCCTTCTTCTAATTTTTTTCGCATTTTCAAAATCATTTTGTCAACATTTTGTTCCTTATCCAAAAACCATTCCAAATACAAATATTTTAATTTATTTTCATCATTCTTTTTAATTAAATCATTTATTTCTAAATTGATCATTCGCTTAACACTTTCACAATATCGCAAATTTTTAGAATCATCTAATTTAGCAATTATCTCATATGTCAATGTTTCTTTAGGTATTGTATAAATTATTTCTAAAATATTTATTTCATCTTCTACTTCTAAAAAACTTCTCGTAATATTATTTCCTTCTAAATCAAATTCTAAAGCAATCACCCCATTAGGATTAGCTAGTAAAAAAATTGTCCCAAACTTTTCTATTATCTCTTTACTAACTTTAATTTTATTTACAAAAACATCTTCTAAGACTTGATTATCCACTTGCATAATGGGCAGTTTTTTATAATATTCAATATTATCAGTACTTTCCCATTCATAAAATGGTAAATTTTTTTCATTAAAATTCAAATAAATATCATAATAGTAATTCATTTTATCTCCTCATCCCTTTATATATTATAATCAAACCACCTAAAAACCAGAGTATTATTCCTCTTTTAATTAGGAACATCAAATATTGCCCAAAAGAGTACCCAGAAACCAATAAATTTCCATAAACAATACTAAAAAATAATCCAACACTTATTAATAAACTACCCAATATTATTTTTAATATACTCATAATTTACTATATGTTTTATCTTGTGGATATATAAATAATTTGTTAAAATGAATAAGGTGATAAAATTGAAAAAAATAACTTTAATTTTACTATGTATTATATGTTTATGTGGTTGTAGTAAAAAAAACTATGAAAATCCTATTGTAACGATGGAAATTGCCGACTATGGAAGCATCAAAATGGAACTTTATCCCAAGTATGCCCAAAATACTGTTGCCAATTTTGTCAATTTAATCGAAGATGGCTTTTATGATAACAGCACGTTTCATCGCCTTGTTAAAGGCTTTGTTTTACAAGGTGGTGATCCTAATGGTGATGGAACTGGGGGTCCTGGATATAACATTAAAGGAGAATTTAAAGAAAACAACTATTCTAAAAATACTTTAAAACATACAACTGGTATCGTATCAATGGCTAGAAGCATAGATTATGATTCAGCTGGATCACAATTTTTTATTGTTTTAGATGATAATGATATGGTTTCCAAGTCTTTGGATGGCAAATATGCTGCTTTTGGCAAAGTGATTGAAGGTATGGATATTATTGACAAAATTGCTTCTACAGCTAAAATTGAAAATGAACAAACTGGTAAACTAGAAGAAAATATTAAAATAACTAAAGTCACAGTTGACACAAAAGGTAAAAACTACCAAGTAAAAAAGGTCTAAAAATTTATCAAGATAATAAGATTTAAGAAGGAGAATACACATGAATAATATTTTAACTTATTTAATACTTGGTATCATCCAAGGCTTAACAGAACCACTTCCTATCTCGAGTAGTGGCCATATCTATTTATTTAAAAATCTATTTAACACCAATATGTTCAATAGTTTAAATTTTGAAATTATCTCTAATTTTGGTTCATTTATTGCTATATTTATCATTTTTTGGCCAGATATTAAAGAACTAATCATTGCTTTCTTTAGTTATATTTTCAAAAAAGACCAAAGAAAAAAATATGAAAAACAATTTAAATATTGTCTATATGTCATTGTTAGCACCATACCAGTAGGTTTAGTAGGGATTCTTTTTAAAGATAAATTAGAAAATCTATATTCCCTAACTGGTCTAGGATTTGCTTTTTTAATTACTGCTTTAGCTTTATTCTTAGTAAGAAATATTAAAGGTACAAAAGATGATTATGATATAACTTTAAAAGATGCTATTATTATTGGTTTATTTCAAATGATAACAATTATACCAGGCATTAGTCGCAGTGGTACAGTTTTAGTAGCCTGTCTAATCTGTAAACTAAAAAGAGAGACAGCTTTAAAATACACTTTTATATTATACTTTCCTGTAAGTGTTGCCACCATGCTTTTAGGCATAACTGACTTAGTTAATACACCTGAATTAAGTTCATTACTCATTCCATATTTAATTGGTATGATTGCAGCTTTAATTGTTACTTATTATTCTTATAAATGGTTAAGTAACTGGGTTAAACAAGGAAAACTATGGAAATTTTCCATCTACTGCTTACTATTAGCATTATTTATCTTTATTTATTTCCATTAAAAAATACTGTTACAATTATGTAGCAGTATTTTTTTACATATATATAGGGAAACCAATGGTTTCCCTTAAAAAAAGTGTGAGTTTTGAGTTTATATGTTAATTGTGTATAGTTTATATATTATAAACCTATTTTTCTATCTTATCAGCATCCCTCCTTGCTTACATTTTCATTCTACTATAGAATTATGAAAATATTATGTTGAAATTATGAAATTTTATATTTTTATCTTAAAATAAAAATTAGAACCTTGTTTTAATACACTTTTTACACCATATTCATAATCATGCAATTCAAGAATTTGTTTTACAATAGAAAGCCCCAACCCAGTAGATACTACATTTCGTTGATGATTTTTATCATTTTTATAATATTTATTCCAAATATATGGTATATCACTTTCTTTAATACCTTTACCTGTATCAATAATTTCTACCAAATAATGTTTCTTATGTTTGGTAACTCGCACTGTCACCTTTTTATCATCACCAGTATAATTAATAGCATTATTAATCAAATTATAAATAACTTGATCGATTTTCTTCTTATCAGCCTTAATTATAATAGAATTTGGCATTTCCACATCAATAACATACTGTTCTGTTTCTTTAATAATTTGATAACGTTTGACAATTTCCTTTATATCTTTAGCTAAATCAAATGTTTCAACATTAAGAGTATCAGCATTAGACTGCATCCTTGATAGATTCAAAATATCATTGACAAGTACGGTCAATCGATCCGTTTCATCGACAATAATATCTAAATGTTCATTCATTTTTTCTCTATTTTTATATGAAATATCTTTTATCATTTCAGCATAAGCTTTAATCATCGTTAAAGGAGTCTTCAAATCGTGAGAAACATTGGCCATTAGATCTCTTCTTAACTCATCAGTTTTAGACATCTCTTTTTGAGCTTGAGTTAAAGTTTCAGCCAGTTCATCGATCTCTTTAATGCCAGACTCTTCAAAAGTAACATCATGATTGCCAGTTCCCATTTTCTTAGCCTTTTTCGTAATATTAGTAATGGGTTCTGTTAACTTATTGGATAAAAACACTGAAATAATGACAGCGATAAATAAACCAACGATACAAATATACATAATTTGTTTTTTTATAATTAATGTAAAATCAGAGATATCTTCCAAATTAGAATAAATAAAAACGTATTTACCATTTAGTTTAATCCCATATAACAAAGCAGAAATATGTTTATCCTCATTAACAAACCGATATGACTGAACATCATCCTGTCCTACTTTAAAGGAATTGACTAACTCACCTACTTTCCGGTTATTAACACTCAAGGCACACCCTTTCATTTTAATATTATAAGTAGCAAGCATATTAACATCATTTAAAACAGCAATGCAAACTTCATTTTGATAAGCAATATCTTGTAAAGTATAATTTAAATTTTCTTCACTACTCTTTTCTAATGAAACAATGATATCATCCATAATGTTTATCTGTTCTTTTTCATAATAAATATCAAAAATCGATATTTGACAAATCCACAAAAGTATAATTATTACAATATTAAATATTAATAAATATCCTAAAGTCTTCTTTTGAATACTTGTTTTCTTTTTACTCTTATTCATCATATTGGAATTTATATCCCATACTCCTAACTGTAATAATCATATCTTTATACTTTCCTAAATGTTTTCTTAAAGTTTTAACATGAGTGTCAATCGTTCTATCATCACCATAAAAATCATATCCCCAAATATTACTTAATAAATTTTCTCTAGACAAAGCAATATTCTTATTATCGATAAAGTATTTTAATAAATCATATTCTTTTGGTGTTAAATAAATTTTTTTATCATCAATATACACATCGTGTGCTACATCATCAAGTTTAATTCCTTTAAGGACATAAACATTATTATCATTTTCTTTTCTCTTAGTAACAACCTTAATACGAGCCATCAGTTCTTTAGGACTAAACGGCTTAGTAACATAATCATCAATTCCTAAATCAAAGCCAATCAGTTTATCGTACTCTTCTCCACGAGCAGATAACATAATAAATGGTACATCTTTAATCTTTTTGATTTCACGACAAGCAGTATAACCATCCATTTTAGGCATCATGATATCCATAATTATAATATCAAAATTATCTTTTTTCACACATTCTAGTGCTTCTTCCCCATCACTTGCTTCTACTACTTCCATTTTATCTAAGAGTAAATACTCTTTAATTACATCTCTTATTAATTTCTCATCATCTACAACTAAAACTTTCATAAACTTCACCACTCCCAGTATATAAACTTTTTGTGAAAACTACATGATATTATCTCTTTTTAAAGATCGAACTATTTTAATAGTATCAGGAGCATTTTCCACATGACCATATATTTTAACACTTTTTTCATTCAAATGAACATTATCAACACTATAAAAATCTTTATGTTCTAATATTTTTTCCACTATTGTAAGTATTTCTAGGCTCTTACTTTTCTTAACTATAACACTTTGAAATAACATATTATCAACTTCATGGGTATAAACCATTCCCTGTGCTTTCACTACATTGTCATTCTTCATTAATTTTAAATAAACAATTTGCTTACCATTAAATATATCTAAGTTTTCTAAATAATATCTAAGTTCTCTTGCTTCAGCCAAACTCATATTGATATAAACAAAATTTTCTTCTTCCTTAACCAAACATTCCATAATATTTCCCCTTACCAAGATTATATCATGCCAGGAAGTATTTTGTCACATGAAAAAAAGTCCAACCTAGGTGGCGGCCAATCGCCGTCTCCTACTTAGACTTTTATATTACATCCCAATAATATATGGATTTCCCATACTTCCATCGCCATCAATTTTATACACAGAAGAATCGAGATACAAGACTGGACGATGCCCATAGCCGTAGTACGCACTGCTGTTGTGGAACACAGCACCATAAAAGTACACAAAGAACACGTAGTCGCTACTAGACGAATGAGGCGATAATGTCCATTCAAATCCTTTACCCACAAGCCAACTTTGACCTCCACAAGAAGCAGTATCATAAGAACTTAAATTAGTAGTTCTAGCGCAACTACTAGATAATACACTATATCCATAATCACTAGGATACATTAATCCTATATATCTAGTTGTACTCGTTGGTATTCCACCATACACCAGTGTTCCTCTTTCATATCCATAAAAAGCTTCTGCGGTAGCACCTCCACCAGATAATCCTCCCAAATACCAAGTTACATTAGCTATCATACTTCGATATCCATCCTGTATGCCTTTTTGGGTATAATCACAATTCATAGTCATACTAGTCGAGTAACCATAACAATACCCTGAACTAGTTCCATCTTGCGCATTATAATATGCTCCATTAAGAAGTTTATTTAAACTAGCCTTGGTCCAATCATTCACATCATTTCTATCCCAAGCAAGTCCATCCAAAGTATCAGCTCTTATAATTTTAACTAAGTTTTTACCACTTACACCATGAGAAGCAGAATCAAATACTCCAATTATTCTCCACAATTCATTATTAAACCACACATAATTATTGGGATTTTTTCCTTCATATCTATAACCTTTTTCATTTACTACTTGTCCAGTTCCTTGTGTTGTACCAGCCAGCGAAGTAACATAACTATTTAAATATGTTTTACTTATAGTAGTAAAGTCTATATCACATGATACATTTCCTGTTATATTTTCAATTGCTAATTTCCATTCATCATATAACCATTTTCCTTTTGCATTTTCACAAGTTACACTTGCTTTATATAATCCTTTACTAGGAAAACTATTTGTACTCTTCCCATCAAGTGTTAATGCATAAGTAACTCCATCTTGTTTAAATGTCTTTTTATTATCTTTATTATCAATAACAATAAAAGTTATAACTATTAACATAAACACAATTGCTATACTTACTATTCTAATTCTTTTTTTCATAATTATTAACATACATTTTATTAACATTTATTATTTTAGTTTTTAAAATAAATTATTATAATTATTATTTAGATATTCTTTCCTATCTATTATATCTAAATTATTTAAAATAACATAATTGGTATTATTTAATTCATTAGCAAATATTTCAACAATATTTCTATCAATTTCATCTAAATGATATCGTCCTTTCTTTAACACATATATTAAAGAATCTGGATACAACTCTTTTAACAATTTTATTTATTTTTTATTTAAGATAAATCTTAGGATAATTTATGTTTCTTATGCTTATTTTAATATTCCCTTAGGAATACAACATCAAACATATGAAGCTCTAAAATGCCCATTACTATTGTTCGCGTTGTTGTTGTTCACGTTACCGTTATAGTTCACATTGAACACGTTGTTGCTGGAAGACGAATTAGGCGATTATTTATAAATTACCAGTTATTAATTATTTCATTTATTTTATATTCACTTAGTAAACTATGAGAATGTTTTATACTCATAATAGAACTCTAATAACTCGAAAAATTAATATATCCATTGTTATATAAATACTTTGTTCTTTTTATTCCTTTTCTTATATTTCTTTTACCAACATTTGTTATTTTTATTATAGTTTTTTTATTTTTAACTTTAAATAAATATCCTAAAAATGTAATACCTCCTTTACTACTAGAAATAAATGTCTTCTTTTTATTTATTTTTAGTTTATATTCTTCATTTAATACTTGCTCTGTTTTCTTTAAAAATCTATTTAAATAAGTTTTTGATTCGTGAATAAATATATAATCATCCATATAGTTTATAAATGTTATATGAATAATATGAGTAATATAATGTTGCAATCTGTTTAAATAAAATATAACCAAGAATTGTGATGTTAAATTACCAATAGGTAAACCACATCCAAATTCATACTTCAGTAATTTTTCATTTATTTTACTCTCCAATAACTAATTTTTCTATTAACATAATCTTTATTTGTACTATCAATACTTTTAGAAACTAAATCGTATTATTCTTCATTTAAATCATCTACTAATAATGATTTTAAAACTTCATGATTAATACTATAAAAGTATTTACTGATATCCAATTTTGAATAAAGGTTGTCATATTTTTTGAACTTTTCTATCTTTTCTTTAAATATTTTCAATGCATAACTAGTTCTAATAAAAATTCTTTATACTTAGATAATATTTTAAAATCATTATTATTTATTCTAAACATTATTCTATAGCCTCAATTATTTTTTCTAATTCTTCACTACCTAACATTTTGATTTTATTTTCAAGAACTTCCATTCTTTATTTTATATCAATTTTTTCATATACTCTTCGTAACAATTTAAATTACGATAGTTTTTTACATAAGGATCTTTATCATCATATATTATTTGATACGATATTTTCTTTTCTTCTAACATATTTATCTTTAGTTATTGCAGAATCAGAAAACCCACTTTTTCTTTTATCTAGAACTTTATATCCAAACAAATAGTCTAATATATACGCATCATCCTTATAAGCATTATAGAACTTTTTAGAATTTTGATACAAAATCAAATACTTTTTTCCCACATTATTCACCATCATCAATTTCTCTTATTTATGAAAGATGAAGTAATTTACAAATATTACACATTTACCTCCTCAAATTGGTCAAAGTAGGAGGCGGCGATTGTCCGCCACCTAGGTTGACTTTTATATTACATCCCAATGATATAAGGATTTCCTATACTTCCATCGCCATCAATTTTATACACAGAAGAATCGAGATACAAGACTGGACGATGCCCATAGCCGAAGTACGCGCTGTTGTCGCCCACATAACCAAAATAGCTCACAAAGAACACGTCGCTGCTGTCAGACGAGTAAGGCGATAATGTCCATTCATCTCCTTTTCCATATAGCCAACTTTGACCTCCACAAGAAACAGTATTATAAGAATCTATATTAGTTGTTCTAGCACAACTACTAGATAATACACTATATCCATAATCACTTGGATACATCAATCCTATATATCCAGTTGTACTTGTTGGTCTTCCACTATACACCTTTGTTCCTCTTTCATATCCATAAAACGCTTCTGCTGTAACAAAATTATTAGAATATCCTCCAAGATACCAAGTTACATTAGCTATCATACTTCGATATCCATCCTGTATTCCTTTTTGTGTATAATCACAGTTAGTTGTTACATATGAATAAATATAACAATATCCTGAACTAGTTCCATCTTGCGCATTATAATATGCTCCATTAAGCAGTTTATTTAAACTAGCCTTAGTCCAATCATTTGTATTTAATTTATCCCAAGCAAGTCCATCCAAAGTATCAACCCTTATAATTTTAACTAAGTTTTTACCAGATACACCATGAGAAGCAGAATCAAATACTCCAATTATTCTCCATAATTCATTATTAAACCACACATAATTATTTGGATTCTTTCCTTCATATCTATAGCCTTTTTCATTTACCACTTGTCCAGTCCCTTGTGTTGTAC
>CAKOMU010000036.1 GCA_934096755.1 uncultured Bacilli bacterium | reverse complement strand
GCTGGTGCAGTTGAGCAACTAAAGATTTGGGCTGATAGAACAACTACCGCTATTTATGGAAAAGAAAATATTGATCCGGCTGGTGTTATATATGATGGATTAGTGGAAGCTAAAGAGTTAAATGCTGATATAGTTTTAATTGATACAGCAGGACGTTTACATAATAAAATTAATTTGATGAAAGAATTAGAAAAAATTAACAAGGTAATTGGTAAATTAATTCCTGGAGCTCCACATGAAACTTTGTTAGTAATAGATGCTACTACTGGTCAAAATGGAATAATGCAAGCTACTGCTTTTAAGGAGATTACTAATATTACAGGAATAGTTTTAACTAAATTGGATGGAACTGCTAAAGGGGGAATAGTTTTAGCAATTAAAGAAGAAGTCAACATTCCAGTTAAATTTGTTGGTCTAGGGGAAAAAATGGATGATTTGATTACTTTTGATATTGAAAATTATATTTATGGACTTTTTAAGGATATGTTGTAATGGAAGATTTTGTGTATTATGCGGAATTATTTGCTATCTATAAGGATCTTTTAAATCTATCTAATTGTAAATATTATTCTTTATATTATGAGGAAAATTTAAGTTTACAAGAAATAGCTGAACTAGAAAAGGTATCAAAAAGCTATGTGGGTAATATTATTAATAAGACAACTAAAAAATTAGCAGAGTTAGAAGACGTATTGAAAGTTTATGAGCATAAACAATTGCTAAGGCAGTGTCTAAAAAGTGATGATATTAAAAATATTAAAAAGGTGATTGAAAGTATTTTGTAGGTGATGTTGTGAAAAAAGAAAGTTATAAAAAAAAGATTGAGGAACTTTATCAAGAGTTTGATACTACAATTGAAGGTTTAACGGAAGAAGAAGCTCTTAATAGACTAGCTAAAAATGGTGAAAATAAGTTAAAAGAACCAAAGAAAAAATCTAATATTTTAATGTTTTTAGAACAGTTTAAAGATTTAATGACTATTTTATTAATAGGAGCTGCTATTATTTCAGGCATTATATCTATCATTAAGCATGAATCTTTTGCTGATAGTATCATTATTTTAGGTATTGTAATAATTAATGCTATCATGAGTTTTATTCAAGAAAAGAAGGCATCAAAAGCTATTTTAGAATTGAATAAAATGTTTGTAAATAAAATATATGTTATACGTGATGGTAGAAGAAAACTAATTGATGTTAAAAACATAGTAGTAGGAGATATTTTAGAAATTGAGGCTGGTAACTATATCGCTGCGGATGCAAGAATTATTGAAGAAGATTATTTAGAAGTTGATGAGTCTACTTTGACAGGAGAAAGCTTAGGTGTAAGAAAATGTAATAAAGTTTTTTTGGAAAAAAGAGAACTTTATGAAAGAACTAATATGGTCTTTGCTGGTTGTAATGTTCTTAAAGGGCATGCTTTAGTATTGGTTTGTGCCACAGGTATGGATACTGAACTTGGTAAAGTTGCTAAAAGTATTAGTGAAGATAAAGAAGAATTAACTCCATTACAAATTAAAATTAATAAGTTGGGACAACTTTTAACGATTCTTATTTTAAGTATTGTTTTAATTATGTTTGTGATTGGTGTTTTATTGGGTAATGATCTTTTAGAAGTATTAATGTTATCTATTTCTTTAGCTGTAGCAGCGATACCGGAAGGATTATCTTCTGTAATTACGATTATATTGGCATTAGGTATGAGCGATATGGCTAAGAAAAAGGTTATTATTAAAAAGATTAATTCTGTGGAAACCTTAGGTTCAGTGGATATTATTTGTAGTGATAAAACAGGAACGATTACACAAAATAAAATGGCAGTTAAAAAGATTTTTGTAAATGATTTTATTTATAATGAAGAAGATACTTATGATGCTCCAATGTTTTTATTATGTGCTTATTGTTGTCATGATGTGAAAAAAGATAATGAGGTCTTTTTGGGTGATGAAACGGAAGTTGCTATAGTAAAATATTTAGAAAACCATGATATTAATTTTCATGAGGTTACAAGAATTAAGGAGATTCCGTTTGATAGTGATCGTAAATTGATGAGTACAATTAATGAATGGAAAAATGAAAAATATGTTTTTACTAAGGGAAGTACGGAAGAAGTAATTAGACATTGTACCAAATATGTAAATGGTGAAAAAATTGAAGAAATTACTGAAGAATATCTAGATAATATTTTAAAGTTAGAAAAGGAATTGTCTTTAGAGTCATATCGGTTGATTGCATTTGCATATAGTAAAGATTTAGAAAATTTAGAACAAGATATGACTTTTTTAGGATTTATGGCTTTAGTAGATCCTCCACGACCTTTAGTAGCTGATGCAATAAATTGGTGTTATCATGCTGGTATAAAACCAGTGATGATTACAGGAGATTCTATTAATACGGCGATCGCGATTGCCAAAGATGTAGGTATAATTGACAATGATGATAAAGCTATTTTAGGTAAAGACTTAGAATGTATGAATGAAGAAGAACAGGAAAAAGCTGTGTTAAATTATCAGGTATATGCGAGAATTTCTCCAAGTACTAAACTATTGATTGTTAAAAAATTGATGGATTTAGGATATGTTGTTGCTATGACTGGGGATGGTGTCAATGATGCTCCGGCTATTTCTAAAGCATCGATTGGTATAGGAATGGGACAAATGGGAACAGAAGTTGTTAAAAATGTCGCTGATTGTGTATTAGTGGATGATAGTTTTATTACGATTGTGGATGGTGTTAAAAATGGACGCCGGATAAATGAAAATATTAAAAAAGTAATTTTATATTTATTAGGTGGAAATATTATTGAAGTTATTTTAGTTTTTGTTTCTTTACTTTTAAATGTTACTATGTTTAATACAATTCAACTTTTGTGGATTAATTTATTAACTGATTCAATTCCGGCGATTATGCTTGCTTTTGAAAAGGGAGATGAAAATATCTATAAGAAACAATCAAAAAATAAAGAAAATTTTTTAACTCCGTTTTTAATAGCTAAAATCTTTTTACAAGCATCATTTAAAGCAGTATTAATGTTATTTTTATTTATATATTTTGTAAGTGTTAGTAATGTAGAAGTGGCTAGTTCTTTATTATTTATATTCTTAATTTGGCATGAATTGTTATTTGCATATTCTTGTAAAGATTTGAAGAAATCAATCATTAATAAACGTTTCTTTGATAACAAATATCTTAATTTAGGTGTCTTAGGAATATTAATGCTACAATTAATTGTACTCAGTACAGGCTTTGCTAAGTATTTTATTGTAAGTGGTTTACAAATAAAATATTTAATAATAGTATTTGTTGTTTTAGGTATAATGTTTATTTGTGGGGAATTATTGAAACCTTTTTATGTAAAACATTTTGATGATTAAGACATGTGTTCTAATTAATTTTATATATCATAATTATTAATAGGTGATTTATTTTGAAAAAAATACTATTATTAATTATGATTTTTTCTTTTGGCTTATTAAATGTAAAAGCAGAAGTCGATTTGGGATTAAATGGGAAAAGTTCAGTACTAGTTGATAATATTACTGGGAAGGTATTATATAGTTTTAATGAAAATGAAAAGTTGGCTCCAGCATCGATGACAAAATTGGCTAGTATGTTGTTAGTTATGGAAAATATTGATGCTGGTAAATTAAAATTGGATGATAAAGTTACAATTAGTAGTGAGGCAGCCGATATGGGAGGAAGTCAAGTTTTTTTGCAAGAAGGCGAAGTATATACTGTAAATGATTTATTAAAAAGTGTTGCTATTGCCAGTGGAAATGATGCAGTTGTAGCTTTAGCGGAAAAAATAGGAGGATCTGTTAATGGGTTTGTTGATATGTTAAATAAACGAATGACAGAGATTGGAGCTAAAAATACTCATTTTGTTAATCCACATGGTTTAGATGCTCAAGATCATTATTCTACTGCTTTAGATATGTCAATAATTGCTCGAGAATTGTTGAAACATCCAAAAATATTAGAATTTACAAGTATTTATGAAGATTATTTAGTAAAAAATGATGGTAGTAGAACTTGGTTGGTTAATACTAATAAATTAGTACGTTTTTATAATGGCGTTGATGGATTAAAAACTGGATTTACTCAAACTGCTGGATATTGTTTAACTGCTACAGCTAAAAAAGATAATTTTCGTTTAATTTCGGTAGGAATGGGAGAAGAAACAGCGGAAAAAAGAAGTAGTGATACGGTGAAGTTACTTAATTATGGTTTTAATACTTATAAAATAAACGTAATCAAAACTAAAAAAGAAATATTGGGTAAAGTTAGAATAGAGAGTGGTAAAAAAGAATTTGCTAATGTTGTATTATTGAATGATGCAATAGAGCTATTAAAAAATAGTGATGAAGTAGGCAATTATAAATTTGATGTAAAAGTTAAAGCTGTTAAAGCACCTATTCAAGCAGGGGATGTTGTTGGAACTGCATTAATTTTAGACGAAGATAATAATGTTATTGATGAAGTTGATATTACAGTAGATGAAAATATTCAAAAAGCCAATTTGTTTGACTACTTAATTAAAAATATGCAAGTGATGAGTATTGGAAAAAAAGTGTTAAAACAATAAAGTAGTTGTAATTTACGTTCAATGTGAAATGATATTTATAATGATTCTATAAAAAAATAATTTACAAGAATTTATCAAAAATGCAAGATTATTAGTAAGTTTCATTGTTAAAATATATGTTATAATTATTATGATATGTTAGGAGATGATTATTTATGGAACAAATTGAAAGAGAAATTAAAGTTTTAAATGTAGATGTAAATCATATTAAATCTACATTAAAGAAAAAAGGAATTGAATCAAAAGGAAAATTTATACAAGATGTTTACACCTTCGATTTACCTACAGTCGATGAATTGTATGCAAAATATGTGGAAACATTTTTGAAAAATAATGACATAAGAGGCTTGAAAAAATTGATTTTTGAAATTAGACCTTGTTTTGCTAAAGATGATATTAATTTAATTGAAAAAAACTTAGGTACTAAAGATATATTAGATTTTATAAATGATGATAAAAATGATTTCAACAAATTAAAATCTGACGAAATTTATGAATTAATGAAAAAAACAAATGAGAATTTTAGTAAGTGGGTAAGATTAAGACAAACAGGCGATGAAACAACTATTACTATTAAAAGAATTGTAAAAAGTAAAGGTGAATATGAATTAGATGCTGTTAATGAACTTGAATTTGATGTCCCAAGCATAGATGATGGTAAACAACTACTAGAAGATCTAGGTTATTTCTTTGCACGTCATCAAATAAAAATGAGAATAGCTTATGATTACAAAAATACAGAAATTGTAATTGATAAGTGGCCTAAATTAGCACCTTATATCGAAATTGAAGGACCTACAAAAGAAGAAATAGAAGAAGCTGTTTTGATGCTTGGCTATGAAGTTAAAGATGCAATAGTAATAAATACTGATGATGTTTACAGTCAAAATGGTATTGATATATATTCAAAGGAATATAGCGATTTATCTTTTGATGAGTATGAATTAAAAGAAGTCAAATCATATATGGAATAGAAAGAAATAAGTTTTATGAGACCTAAAGTTGAATTTGATTTACTAGAATTTAAGAATAATATAATAAAAATTAAAACTCAAACAAGAGGCATTAACTTTTTATTTCCTGTTAAATGTTGCAACTATCCTGTTGTATTAGACACAGTAAACGATAACGGATATCAAATAAAAATGAATTTAAAATTATAGAAAAATATTTAAAAAAACAATTTGTTAGTGTTAGTGGACCATTGTCATACGAATTGAATGATAATAACTATGATAATCTTCATATTGTTTCAAACAATTTGAGTACCTTTAGAGAAAGCAATGGAATAAGAGTTAATTTCAATTCTGATGCTACTTTTGAAACCAATAATATAAATTCAATTGTTAATAAAAAATTTTTGCTTGGTATTTTAGATAATTGTAGAAATGTGTTATTAGTAATTATAAATCATAAATTAGTTTCAGATTATGGAGATAATAGTATTTTATTGAATATTTCTTCTACAAATAATAAAAATCTTAATGATATGTATAGTGTTTTATTTGGTATTGATGAAGTAATGAAAAATATGTGTTTCAAATATAATTATTTGATTGATAAGGACTTAATTTGTGAACTAATAAATAAATCACATATTATATTAGTGAATGAGTTTTTAAAAGAAAAGGATTGTTATGATAAAAAAGATTATTCAAAAGAATATCGAGCTTATAGAGAAATAGATAATTTTGCTGAAAATTATATAGCTGTTTATTTATATAATGAAAAATGTAATAAGAAAAATCGTGTTAATGCATGTGGATTGAGTTATGGTGGAATTGAATTGCCAATACTTGCAAAGATAATAGAAAATGATAGAATTGAAGAAGTTTTACTTCTAAAGTTTAGTAAAGAAGTGTCTGGCTATTCTAATAAACAACTTATTGATTTGATAGAATTTAATATAAATAATTATGGTGGGTTATTAAATTCTAATATGTTTCAAAATTCAAGGGTTGATATTTTCGATGATAATGTATTGACTGGTAAAACATTACAGTTAGCAATTAATTCATTATATGATTGTAACATAGATGTAGATAACATTTGTATTGTTAGATATCCAGGGATTAATAGAATAGATCAAATATTTTTAAATGGTACGTCAGCAATAGATTTTAATTTGTTTTTTAATTATATATATGGATTATGTTTTAGCAGTCCATATAGTTGGAAAGATGATAAATGGAAGAACAAGGATGGGAAAATAAATTATACAGACAGTTTTGGAGTTTTTGATTTAAATCGAAAAAAGATTATTGAATGTTTAGCAAAAAATCATGATTATAAAAATGAAAGTGAAGTTGGAGAGTATAAAAGGAGACTGATTAAATGAGAGTAGTAAGTATAGGCGATTTAGTGATAGACTATTAATATAAAAATAATAAATTAATAGGAATTAATGGTGGTATGACCTCTCATAATATAATTGCTAATTTAGCCAAGATGAAAGTAAATACTTCTGTATTTGGATGTTGTGGTAATGATTTACAGGGTGAAATCGCAATTAACTCTTTAGAAAAAATTAACGTTGATGTAAATAATATTAAAATAATTGAAAATGTTAGAACGAGATGTTTTCATGTTTCTTATTATGAAAAAGATAATAAATTAACTTTTACGTCTAAAAAAAGATGTCCATTTTGTAATAATAAAAAATGGTATGATGAAAGTTTAGTTGATACAAATTATATTTTATCTAAGATACAAGAGGAAGATATTTTAGTTTTCGATAATTTAAATGACAAAAATCAGTTAATTATTGATAATACAAATAATAAAAAAATAATTGATTTAGGACAATATTTTGAGTTTGAAAGTTTAACTAATGAAGAAATTATAAATAAAATAGTAAATAAGTTTGAGATAATAAATTTTAATGAAAGAGTATCAAAGTATCTTTTGAGTAGATTAAATTTACATAGTGAAAAAGAACTTTATAATATTATAAGACCAAATTTAATGACAATTACCAGAGGAG
The DNA here is from genome assembly GCA_934096755.1 of uncultured Bacilli bacterium. Lineage (GTDB taxonomy): Bacteria > Bacillota_I > Bacilli_A > RF39 > UBA660 > Onthocola_B. Next base: position 2,062 of record CAKOMU010000036.1, on the reverse strand, counting down.
AAAACGGTGCTACATTTATTACTAGTGATAATATATATAATTTTGAATTAATTAATAAAGGTAATGTAGTGGATTCATCTGGTGCAGGAGATGCTTTTATTTCATGTATTATTAATGAAGCAATTAAAAATAATTTTAGCTATACTTTTGATAACTTAAAACAATGGTACGAAATTTCTGGTAAACTCACTTGTAAAGTTGTTTCTAAAATGGGGGCAAGAGGACATATTAATACATTGTATAAAATAAAAAAAACTAATGATTTTTGCACTTGCGATACTTTTCTAATTTCTGAAAGAAAAACAATAAAAAGATGTAATATAAATATCAATAATTTAGAAAAAAGAATTGTTAATTCTCTCAATTCGTCGTTAGATAATAAATTAGAAGAAATAGAATTTAATAATAAAAATTGTTTATTTATTGGTACTGGTGGTTCTTATGCTGGAGCTTATTTTGCATCGAGAGTTATAAATAGAATATATGGTGCAAATACATATCCAATATATCCTAGGGATGTTTTATATAGAAATAATAGTAATATTGATCGAGTGTTTTTATTTTCTTATTCTGGTACAACAAATGATATTATTAACAGTGTTAAAGGTTTTGATAATGAAAATATTTATTTAATAACAAAAGGTGAAATAAAAAATATTGTATTAAAAACAGGTTTGTTAAAGAAAAATATATTAAGCTATAGATCAACATCAAACAGAGGAAAAGAAAGAGGTTTTTTATCGTTTGAAGGTGCGGTAGCACCTGCTGCCATTTTTTTAAAATATTTTTTAGATAAAACAAATTCTAATGTTAATATTAATGATTTTATTATACATTCTATTATGTATTGGGATAAACAAATAGAAAAAATAATCGATAATAAGTTAATTGAAAAATTAAAAATACAAAAAACAATAAATATATTTACTGGGGATTATGCTGGTACAGCCAGTTATGATTTAGAAAGTAAAATTGTGGAATCTGGAATCTTTAATTGTATTATGCACGAAAAAAAGAATTTTTCTCATGGAAGATTTATTAATTTTGAAAATTTAAATAATAAAATATCAATATATTTTAAACAAAAATTTACAAGCAAATATGAAGAAGAATTATTAAAGTATTTGGATGATAATTGTGTAATAATAGAAAGCCATTATGATAATCTATTAGCAGAGTTTGATTTACTTATAGCTTCACAATTTATAATTTATTATATTGGTAAAATATTAGATATTGACGTATCAAAACCCAAGTATACAGAAGCTGCAATGAAAATATATTTCTACAAAGGTGAATTATAAAAGACATGAAGTAAAATATATATTTAGAGAAAATTTATAAAAAAATTTAAAACAATAAAGTAGTTGTAATTCATTTAAAAGTATGAAATAATATTGATGGTGATTTGATGGCAAATATTGAAAAAAATTATACAAATGAATTTAAAAAAATGAACATATTGATGTATATCATAATGGCGTTAATAGTTTTATTGTTGATTATATGCTGTGTTAATGGATGTAGTAAAAAGGATAGTAAAAGTGATTACGATGTGTCTATGATGAGAGAGGTTAGTGTAGGTGATACTTTAGATTTATTTAAAAATGATGACACTTATGTTTTATATATTGGTAGACAAACTTGTGATATTTGTAATGATTTACTACCTAAATTACAAACTGCTCAAAGAGATAATAATTATATTACACAATATTTGGATATCTCAAAGATAGATCGTGATGGTGATAACTGGAAAGAATTGGTTGAGTTATTAAATGTTGAAACTGATCAAACTTTAACTAGTGATGGTAGTGGAGAAAGTACTAAAAATACTTTTGGCTATTTTCTTAATGAAAAAGGATTTACACCTTGTGTAATAATTATATCTAATAAAAAAATGGTAGCTGGTTTCTTTGGTGATAAGGAATTAACTACTTTAGAAGATTGGTTACATAATAATGGCATATAAAAAATACCCATTGTAAAGTGATAAAATAAATGTAGACAGTAAAAAAAGATACTGTTTACATTTTTTTATGTAATAATATTTATAAGGAGG
>CAKOMU010000035.1 GCA_934096755.1 uncultured Bacilli bacterium | reverse complement strand
GCTCTAACCAGCTGAGCTACAAGCCCGTAACTAGCAAAACCTTTTTCATTTTACACTATTTTATTGCTTTTGACAAGTCTTTTTTGTCACAAAATAATTTCTTTTGTTGACGTAATTTGATTATACTATAAATTATTTACCTTGTAAAGAAAAAAATTCACAAAATGAATAATTTATGTGAATTTTCTCAAACTATTTCTACTTTACCAAAAATACTTGTAGCTTCAATCAAGATAGTTTGTGTTGCTTTATCACTAGTATTTTTGTTTTTAATAGTCCCAAAGATTGGTGTGCCTATTAATTTGACATCAACATTTGCAGGAATATTAATTCTTACACTACCAAAGACATTGGTTATTTTAATCACTGTATCTTCTTCAATTTGAGCTTTTTTAATATCCAATGTCACATTACTAAATGTTGCATTTAATGTTGTACTAGCTTCATCATCTTTATTTTTAATGATATTTTGACTGCTAAATAGTACATTGATATTTTTAGTATTAGTTAGGCTTTTTTTATCTTTGGGATTAAATAATAAACTAACCCCTATTAGTACTACTACTGCTGGCATTATCAAACCTGAAATTTTACTAATATCAATGACATTTTGAGCATCTAGTAAGAAAAGAATACCAATTAAGAGCCCAATTAAACTAAGCGTTTCATTATCATTATTACTATCAAAAAGACTGATAAAACTAGGAATGATTATAAATAAAGTCCACCAACCACTAAAGAAAATATTAATAGAAGTCATACCTATTTTGTTTAAACCCCAAACTAAGCCGACAATAATTAAAACAATCCCCCATAATATACGGTCTATATTTTTCATTTTTCACCATCCTTTATTTAAGTATATATTATAAAATATAATTATGCAATTTAAATATTACTAGGATTAAAATCTATTTCTAATCTCGTGTTCTTATTAGTAATAAATATATCCTCTAGTTCTTTTAAAGCCTTTCTTAAATTCTCTTCTTTTTTATATTTTAAAATTATTTGTAAACGATATTCATTTTTCAATTTAAAGACAGAGGCGGTAGTTGGCCCCAATATGGTTATGTTATGATTTAAATGATCTGTTAAAAATGTTTTAACTTTATTGGCATCATTTAAAGTGGTTGTATAGTCTTTACCTATTACCTTTAAACTTACTAAAAAGACATAAGGTGGATAATTTAACTTATGACGATATTGCATTTCTTGTAAATAAAATTTATTATAGCTATTTTCTTTAACGCAGTTAATAACATAATGGTCAGGATTAAATGTCTGAATAATAACTTCACCATTTTTACTACTTCTACCACTACGCCCTGCTACTTGACTTAATAAAGCAAAAGTATTTTCACTAGATTTATAATCAGGAATATTTAAAGTAGTATCAGCATTAATAACCCCCACTAAAGTAACGTTGGGAAAATCAAGGCCTTTACTAATCATTTGTGTTCCTACTAAAATATTATACTCTCCATTTTTAAACGCCATGATCATTTTTTCATGAGCTCCTTTTCGTCTAGTCGTATCTTGATCCATTCGCAAAATTTTAGCAGCAGGAAATAAATTTTGTAAATTAGTTTCTAGCTTTTCTGTGCCTAGGCCATAAAAATTTAAGGCTTTTTCATGACATTTAGGACAAATCATATCTATTTTTTTTTGATAACCACAATAATGGCATAATAGACTATTGCTACTTTTATGATATGTAAGCGTAATATCACAATAAGGACATTTATAGGTATAACCACAATTACTACATGTGATAAAAGTTGAATAACCCCTTCTATTTAAAAGTAAGATGATTTGTTCATTTTTAGTCAATTTTTCTTGAATTTTTACTTTTAATTTTTCACTTAAAACTAAATTTCTTTTTTTCATTTCAGGAGCCATATCAACAATTTCAATTAATGGAAGTTTAGCATTGTTAACTCTATTATTCATGGTTAAAAGTTTATAGACTCCCTTATCAGCCCGAGCTTTACTTTCTAAAGATGGTGTCGCCGATGCTAAAACAAGAGGGATATTATGATATTGAGCCCGAAAAATAGCCATGTCACGAGCATGATAACGAGGATTGTTATCTTGTTTATAGCTACTAGCATCTTCTTCATCAATAATAATGATGCCTAAATTTTTCAAGGGAGCAAAAATAGCACTACGTGTTCCTACGACGACGTGAACTTCTTCGCGATATATTTTTAAATACTCATCATATTTTTCCCCTAAAGAAAGTGAACTATGAAGAATTGCTACATCATTTTTAAAGGCTTCATAAAATCTTTTAGCAATTTGTGCAGTTAAACTTATTTCTGGCACTAACACTATTGCACTTTTTCCCTGTTTTAAACAATCTTCTATTACTTTGATATATACTTCGGTTTTGCCACTTCCAGTCACACCAAATAATAAAAAAGTATTATAAGTATTAAAACTATTTATAATCTGTTGATATACTTGATATTGTTCATTGGTTAAAGTTTTTTCTTGTTTAATTTCTTGCCTATTAATACGATATTTTGGAATTTTTTTTACAGTAATTAAGTCTTCTTCGAGTAGTGTTTTATAGATACTAGGAGCAAGCAAATTTTTATTTAATTCTTCTTTTATGGCCAATTCTTCTAAGACTTTAATTTGTGCTATTCGTCTAGGATAGTTTTTCTTGTATTCTCTGGCTTTATCGATATCTTTTAATGCAACTATTTCGTCATATTTAGCATAATCATGACCGTTTTTATTCAATTTAAGACTAGCTGGCAACATGGTTTGATAAGCACTAATTTTTGAGCACAGAGTCAACTCGCTTAAGTATTTTCCTAGTTCCAGTAGCTCTTTATTTAAATATAATTTATCATCAACAACTTCCATTATTTCTTTTAATTCGAGTGGAGAGTTTGGAGTGGTTTCAAAAATTGCTAAGACAAAACCTAAGAGAACTTGATGGCCAAAAGGAACTTTTACTTTCATCCCTGGTTTAATAATCTTTTCATAACAAGCTGGTACTTTATAAGTAAATTCACGATCTAATTTTTTGATACTGTACTCAATAATTACTTGTGCATACATATTACCTCTCCTTTTTATTTATCATAACAACATTATTTAAATTGTGCAATATTAAAAGCATCTTCATTATGAAGATACTTCTTGTTTTAATTTAGTAATTTGTTGTTCATAATCATCACTTTGACAAACATAAGATCCCGAAACAAAACCATCTGCTTCTTTTACTTTCTTAATAGTTAAATCATTAATTCCTCCATCAATGAATATTTCAAAGTTATATTTAGCTTTTAAAATTAATAATTTGGCTAATCTCTCTTTTGTCGTTTCTAAAAACTGTTGACCGCCTTTACCAGGGACTACACTCATCAGTAAAATTCTATCTACAAATGGAAATAAATGTTCATAGCAAGTAATTTCTTCATCCGGATTAATAGCCAAACCTCTTTTTATATTTTCTAGTTCTAAAGACTTATAAATATTAAGAATAAGATCTGTAGTCTTGGGATGAATATAAATACATTCTGGTCTTAGTTTAATTAAATCTGGTAATATTACTTCAGGATTATTAAGCATTGCATGTATATCTAAAGATTTTTGATTATAAAGAAAATAATCTGGTAAACTATTAATATCAAAGTTTTTAGCAGCGACATATTTGCCATCCATTAAATCGACATGAATACCGGAAGCTGAAGTTTGATTAATTAAGGCTATCGTTTTTTGATAATCATAAAGACTACTTATATAACTTATTACTATTTTCTTGACATTCATTTAAAAACCTCCCGTAATTGACGTATCGTGATGGCAATATTTTAGTACCAACGTCTTTAATAACTTCACAGCCTTTCTCTTTTTGATGAAAACAATCTGGAAATTTACAATGATAATTTTGGAATTCTACAAAAGTATCTCTTAATTCTTCTTTAGTTATATCCTGGAAATCTAAAGCAGAAAAACCTGGTGTATCGCAAAAATATATTTTCCCTATTTGGTAAATTTCAGTATGTCTAGTAGTATGAACACCTCGATTTAATGCTTTACTAATTGGATTAGTTTCTAAATTAAGTCTTTTATCTAATTTATTTAATAAGCTTGATTTTCCCGCGCCAGTTTGACCGGTAAGACACACTAATTTGTCTTTTAAAACTCTTTTTAAGTGTCCTAAATGACGATTATCTACGATTTTTATATTTAAATTAGTATAATATTTTTTTAATTTTTTAATATCTTTTTTTTCTTGACTATTTAAAAGATCCATTTTAGTAAAACAAATAACAGGTTCAATATGTCGAGCTTTAATAATACTAATTTGTTTATCAAGTAAACTTAAAGAAAGGTTAGGATTTTTTAAACTTGTAACTATTAAGGCAATATCAATGTTAGCGACCACTGGTCGTGCTAATTCATTTATGCGTGGTTTAATTTTTTCAATCGTTAAGGTTTCAGGATTAATTTCCACAATATCACCAACTAAAGGGGAAAGCCCAATATTGCGAAACTTTCCCCGTGCTTGTGTAGTATAATAATTATTATTTACTTGTACAGTGTATTGATTACTTATTTGTTTAATAATTCTACCTTCCATTATTCCAATTCCCCACTATCAGGATTATCAGTACTACTAGATTGATCATGAGCTTTAGCTACTGTTATAGTTAATCTTGCTCCACTTACTACTGTAGTACCGGCTGCCCTACTTTGTTTCAAAATCTTACCTTCTGGATATTCACTCGTTTCTTCATAATTAATTGTTAAAACCACTCCATAGTTATCAGCAAAATTTTGAACTTCATCTAAAGAAAAGTCATCATTAACAAAATTTGGGTATTTATTATCTAATTTAGGAACATATAAAGTTATTGTATCACCTTCTGATAACTTTTCACCAGATTTAATTGATTGATCAATAATTACGCCTTCTTTATAATCATTAGTTTGATCTAAGTCAACTTCTTTTTTTTCAATTAAAACATTTAGTTTTAAAGCTTCTAATTTTCCTTTTATTTCTGCCGCTGTTTTGCCTGTATAATCCTCTATTTCTACTTTAACATCACCAAGAGAAATATAAAGAATAATATCAGTTCCTTCTTTACGAATCGAGCCGGCGGCTGGTGATGTTTTACTTACATCTCCTTCAGTTACTGTATCATTAGCTTCTTCTCTTTGTTCATCACTAATATTAAATCCAGCATCTTGCAATATTTTGATAGCCTCTGTGACACTTTTGCCAGAAACATCTGGTATAGCTTTTTGTTTAGCCGAAGTAATATGAGGTATTAAAACGACAATGGTAGTTACTAAAACAACCAGTCCCACAAAAATACTTGCTAAAATAATAACTAATTTATTTTGACTAACTTCAGTTTTTTTCACTTTCTTTTTCATAGTATCTTCACCTACTTTATCAATTTTATCCACACTTTTTTCCGCTTTAACTGGTTTAATTAAACGGGTATCGTCATAATCGTTTTCTGGATATTTAAAAGTTATTTTTAATTCATTTGCTCGCGATTCATCAAGACAAGTTTTTAAATCTTCATGCATCTCTCTGGCATCAGCATAACGATTTTTAGGATTCTTAGCTGTGGCTTTTAAAATAATGTTTTCAACACTTTGAGGTATATCAGGTATTTCATCCCGAATACTAGGCATCGGTTCTTTTAAGTGTTTAAGAGCAATTTCGACAGCGTTATCACCGCGAAATGGTAATTTACCAGTTAGCAATTCATACATTAAAATACCGATTGAATAAATATCACTTTGCAAAGTAGCACCTTTACCACTAGCTTGTTCAGGCGGTAAGTAATGCACACTACCCATCACCGAATTTGTTTGCGTCAGTTGGGTGGCGTTCATCGCAACGGCAATACCAAAATCAGTAATTTTAATCATGCCATTGTCTAATATTAAAATGTTTTGTGGCTTGATATCACGATGAATTATATAGGAGTCATGCGCAACACTAAGACCATTAGTTATTTGTAACGTAATATCGACAACTTCTGGTACGGTTAATTTTCCCCGTTTTTTAATAAGATTTTTTAAGTGTTTACCTTCAACATATTCCATGACAATATAATATTCGCCATTATCTTCACCAACATCATAGACTTCAACTATATTGGGATTTGATAAAGAACTTGCTGATAAGGCTTCTCTTTGAAAACGTCTTACAAATTTTTCGTCGTTAGCTAAATCTCCTCTTAAAACTTTGACAGCCACATTACGGTCTAAGATGGTATCGTAAGCTAAGTAAACATTGGCCATGCCACCTTCACCAATTGATTTAATAATTTGATATCGGTCACTAATCTTTTGCCCCTTCATAATCATGCTATATCACCACTTTCTCTAATTAAATAAGCAACGGAAATATTATCATTTCCTCCTCTAGCATTGCATTTTTTGATTAATTTGACCACTTTTTCTTCTACAGTTAAGTCATTTTCCAGTAATACTTTTTCGATTTGTTCATCAGTAAGCATACCAGTTAAGCCATCACTACATAGAAAGACAGCTTCACTTTCATTATCGACATCAAAAATATCAGGTTCACATTTTTCAGCAGCCCCTAAAGCTTTCATTAAAACGTTTTTCTTAGGATGATTTTTAGCTTCTTCTTCCGTTAAATCACCGGCATCCACCAAGAGATTAACAAGAGTATGTGGTTTAGTAACACGATGTAATTTATTATTTTTCATAACGTAACCAGATGAATCTCCAATATTGGCAAAAATTAAAAATTCTTTAGTTACTATCGCCGCTACAACGGTTGTACCTAGACCTTTAGAATTTTCATTTTGTTCGCCATAATCGAGAATTTCTCGATTGATCTCACAAATGTTATCACTTAACCAGTTGACGGCATCTATTTTAGTTCCAATCGAAGCACTTTCTGTAAATCTTTTACCAAGATGAGCAACAGTTAGAGCACTAGCGACTTCTCCTTTACGATGACCACCCATACCATCAGCAACTACGACTAAGTATTCATCATTTAAATTTTTTAAAATAGTAACACTGTCTTCATTATGTTCTCTTACACGACCAGTGTCGGTTAAATAAAAAGATTTCGTATTAATCACTCTCACTTCTAAGCTGACCACAGGCCGCTTTTATTTGGCCACCAAACTCTTTACGAATGGTAACATTTATTTTTAAACTTTTTAGCTTTTCATAAAATTTGCGAATGTTTACCTCCGGACTCTTATAAAAATCTATGTTATTGGTTTCATTATATGGAATCAAATTAACATAAACATTCATATCTTTTAATAATTTAGCTAAATTTATGGCATCACTAAGGCGATCATTGACTCCTTTTAGCATGACATATTCAATCGTTACCCGACGATTAGTTTTAGCAATATATTTGTTTATACTATCCATAACTTCTTCTAATGAATAAGCCTTATTAATAGGCATAATCTTACCTCGCGTCTCATTGTCAGCGGCATGAAGAGATAAAGCTAAATTAACTTGTAAATCTAAGCTACTAAATTCATTTATTTTAGGTACTAAACCACAAGTGGAAACAGTAATATGCCGAGCACCAATTGCTAAACCTTTAGGATCATTAATGATTTTTATAAATTTGATAATATTATCATAATTATCAAACGGTTCACCTATTCCCATTAAAACTACACTATCAATTCTTTTTTGAATATATGATTCAATCAACAAAATTTGTTCTACTATTTCGTAAGTTTCTAAATTACGAACTTTTTTTAAACGACCACTTTCGCAAAAACGGCAGCCCATATTACAACCAACTTGACTAGAGACACAAACTGATAAGCCATAATCATGTTCCATCAAAACAGCTTCTATTTTTTCTCCATCTAAAAGTCGAAATAAGAATTTTTTGACTAAAGGACCTTCTTCTACTATCTCTATTTTAATAAAGTCAAAAGAAAATGATTCTTGTAGCTTAGCTTGTAAATCTTTTTTGATATTGCTAAACTCTAAAGGGTTAGTTACTTTATGAATATATAACCACTCAAAAACTTGGGTAGCCTTAAATTTTTTTTCCCCAATATTAAAAAAATAGTCTTCAAGCATTTGTTTAGTATATCCAAATATATTTTCCATATTCTTTTTCTCTTTCTATTGTTAATTTTACTAAATTTAATATAGTTTGTCTATATTAGACCATAAAAAAAGTGCGGATTGGCACTTTTTTGGCTATTTTTCTTTATTTCTTTTGGCTAAACTTCTAATTAATTTTAGATTACCTTGATCTTTATATATTTCATAATATTTATGATTAAACATTAAATCCTTTAAAGAAATTTCACGCATCGCCTGCATGATTTTTTCTTCTTCTTGAGCTTTTTTTTGTAAGCTGTCTACAGTCATTTGATGTTTAAAGCCAAAATATTCAACAATATAACTAATCAAGGTTACAATTTCACTCAAAACAAGAGGAACTAAGACAATAGATAATAGTCCAGCTTCTGGTATTTGTTTAATTTGATTGCCTAATAAACCTAGGCTGTTAATGAATCGTTGATCTAATAAAATATAAGATAATGATATGCATATACCTGCTACCCACATTTTTGTTTTGCCAATAATATTAGCCTGAATATTCATTTGTTTTTCATATTTATAACTTTGAACCATTGCAATTGATAGTTCAAGCAAGATAGGAATAATGGCAAATTCAGTCATCGACATTAGTAAAAACATATTGACTACTAAAAAAGCTTTATCACTTAGAGCATCAAAAAGACTACCAAAAAAAGTAGAACTTTGCAACTTACGTGCAAGTAAGCCATCTAAACAATCGGTAAGAAAGCAAAATGATGATAGTAAGAAACAAGCTAAACCGCCGAAGTTTTTATAAACTGGAATAAGCGCAAATATTCCTATCACTCTTAATAATGTTATAAAATTTGTTATGATAAAATAAAACCACTTTTTATTCATATTTACCTCGACCATCATAGGTTAATGTTATCACAATTTCCTATGTTTGTAAATTCTAAGACATAGTTAGTATCATTTTTTTGAATGTGAATACTAGTTAAATGTTTTAAATCGGTCTTAACTAAAATTTCCCCATCATTGAAAGTATATTTGATTTCTCTAGTACTTTCGTTTTTTACTGTAGTATATGATAAAGTCTTAAGATAATTGATTAATTGAGAAATATTTAAATAGTCTGCCAAAAATGGACTATATAAATCCGGTATGAGTTCCGTGTTTTCTAAGGTAATTATGGATACTTGATTATCTTTTATTTGATATTTTAAAATTTCTTCACTTGTTTCTTTAAACCCTGTAATGACATTATCTTTTTTGATACCCTCATAGATTATTTTAGTATCGGCATTATTAACAACAAAATGATAAAGATAATCACTATTTAATATTTCATCTTGCATTTTTTCATAACTTAAAAAGACATTTTCTTCTGTTTTGGTCTCGGTATCTTTATTATGATTACCAATATTTAAAACAAACATGACAACTGCAATAAAGACGACCCACAATCCCAGTTTAATTAAAGCAACTTGTTGACTATTTAGATTTGTTTTCATTTGCTACCACCATATTTTGATATTTTTCTTTATCAATTCCATTTAAGAAACTGGTTATATCCATGACATTTTTACCACTAGGTTTAATTTTAGTTAAATATATCAAGCCATCTTGACAACTAATTGCTAAATTTTTCTTATCGATTTTTACTATTTGGCCGCAAGAGGTAACATTACTTTTTTGAAAATAAGCATCTATCACCTTTATTTCTTGATGATTTAAGTTAATATTAGCTAAAGGCCAAGGATTTAAGCCGCGAATTTTATTAATGATATTTTGTCCATTCGTAGTAAAATCAAGACGTTCATCACTCCTTTTAATCATCGGTGCTAAAG
>CAKOMU010000034.1 GCA_934096755.1 uncultured Bacilli bacterium | reverse complement strand
TTCGAATGGCAAACCTAAAATTTGACAGACCGTTTTAGCTAAACACTTTTGACCAATTTTTGATGAATACAATTTTTGAACAACATCATCACGCATAAACATTTCTCTTGTTTTTAATTTTGGCATATTTACCTCCCTTCAAAGACGTTATTATAAAGGAAGTTTTTTGGTACACAAGTGATTCGACAAAACTAGTCAAAAAAAGTTCTAATCAATCATATTTAAAATAATTGTTTGATAGTCTCATTATTGCGATATTGATTTCAAAATATAAATACCAAATTAACAAATACTTAAAAACTTTAACTAGACAATTTTACTCAATAAAATCATATATTTATACTAGGTGATTTATTATGTTTGGACCTAATATGAATAGTGGTTTAAGTTTAACTAAAATACTAGGAGGTATTAATAAAGTTTTAGGAATTGCTAATAATGCCATCCCCATTTATAAAGAAATTAAACCTATGGCTAGTAACGCACGTAAAATCATGCAAGTTTTAAGAGAATTTAAACAAGATGACGGGAAGATGGTTTCTAAACCAATCAAACAAATAACAACAAAAAAAGACGTAGTGCCTAGTCATCACAGCACTACATCTTTGCCAACTTTTTTTCAATAATTGCAAGATAATCTTGATATGTTTTTTGACGTGATTTTGTATAAATATTTAAATATTTTTGATAAAGATACTCTAAATATTCATAATTATTACTTTTTCCTAATAAAATTTCTTCCTCAGTTAATATTTCTTTTTCATATATGTAGCGAATAATGTCATAGTATCTATTTTTTTCTTTAACAATAATTTCTTTTTCAATACTATAACCTAATTCTTGCATAAAAAGACGTAATTGCGGCAATTCATTATGTGTACTAATTATTAACTCTTTAGGGATGTTATGATTATTTAATATATGTTTTATCGTCGTTGTTCCCATACCACTAATAACCGCGACGTCATAAGTGCCACAAATATTTGCAAATCCATCACTTTCATAAAGTTCAATTTTCTCTAAAAGATTATGTTTCGCTAAATTTTGATAACCATACTTTAAAACATTTGACGAAATATCACTACCTGCAACTTTTGTGGTAATATTGTTTTCATAAAGAAAAATTGGCAGATAAGCATGATCTGTACCTATGTCTATGACTGATTCACCTGGATTTATTAATGAAGCTAAAGCTTGAATTCGTTTCATTCTTCTAAAAAGTCTTTAAGCTTTTTAGCTCTAGATGGATGACGTAATTTTCGTAAAGCTTTAGCTTCGATTTGTCGTATTCTTTCTCTAGTTACGTTAAATTTTTTACCAACTTCTTCTAGAGTATGACAAGTGCCATCAATTAAACCAAATCTTAATTCTAACACTTCTTGTTCTCTTGCTTGTAATGACATAAGCACTTCTTTAATTTCTTCTTTTAAAATTTCATTTTCTGTATATTCTTCGGGAGATAAACTAGATTCATCCTTTAAAAAATCTCCTAAATGCGAATCATCTTCTTCTCCAATAGGAGTTTCTAATGACACTGGTTCTTGACTAATTTTTAAAACTTCTCTTACTTTTTCTACGCCAACGCCCATTTTTTTGGCTATTTCTTCTTCGCTTGGTTCTCGATTTAATTCTAGTGTTAATTGTCTTTGAACACGAGACATTTTATTGATTGTTTCCACCATGTGAACAGGGACCCTAATAGTTCTGGCTTGATCAGCTAAAGCTCTAGTTATAGCTTGACGAATCCACCATGTTGCATAGGTAGAAAATTTATATCCTTTATCATAGTCAAATTTTTCAACAGCTTTCATTAGACCAATGTTTCCTTCTTGAATTAAATCAAGAAATAAAAGACCACGACCTACATACCTTTTAGCAATTGATACGACTAGACGCAAATTAGATTCAGCCAAAATTCTTTTTGCTTCTTCATCATCTAAAGCTACTCGTTTAGATATTTCCATTTCTTCTTCGCTAGATAATAAAGGAATTCTTCCAATTTCTTTTAAATACATTCGCACAGGGTCATTAATATTAATATCTTTAGTAATATCTTCATCACTAAGAATTATTGGTTCATCATCTTTTTCTTTAATCTTAGCTTCCCCAGTATTATTATCTATGTCAGCTTCAGCAACGATAGCAATATTATTTTCAACTAATTTATTGTATAAATTATCTAAATCATCATTATCGATTTCTAAGCCTTTTAATTCTTGAGCTAATTGTTCAAAAGTAATAAAACCTTTTTCTTTTCCTTTAAGTATTAAACTATTTTCTCTTTCTTCTAATGTTTTAATTTGTTCCACTTTTCACACTTCCTTTTTTAAATTGACTAGTCTTTGCATAAGTTCTAATTTCTTATTTATATCTAGTTCGTTTTTAATATCTTGATTAATCTCCGCAATTTCTTTATTTTTATATATTTTTAAGATGGCTTTCACACAGGCCTCAAATTCTGTAGCATCAATATTAGTATTATTATTTTCACTTAAAATTATTTGCAAAAAACCATATAGTTCTTCATTTTCAAGAAGATATGTCGTAAAATCAGCAACATTGATTGGTTTAGTTTTACTATAATAAATTATTTCACTGACAAGCATCCGTTCTATTTTTTCTTGAAAAAATCCTAACTTTTCTTGGTATAAATTAATATATTTAGAATCATTTAACATATAATACAAAATACGATGACTAGCTTTTTGATAACTGGTTAAGACGGGTTTCGAAGTATTTTGGTGTTGTTTTACTTTTTTATAGTTATTGGTTTGTTCTTTAAATACTTCTTTTTTTAAAATTTGGGCATCAACTCCATAATCTTTGCTTATTTTAGATATAATTAGCTCCTTTGTCAAGTCATCAGTGTTATTTAAATTATTGATGATGGCTTTAACGTATAAAATTAAATCTTCAATTTTAGTTAAATCTTTGTCTTGTTTTAAATAGTCAAGTTTAAAATCGATGTATTTTAAAGCATGTTTGATATTATCTTGCATCGCCTCAGCACCAAAATTTTCTAAATATTCATCGGGATCTTTGGCTTGACTTAAACGAACTACTTTAACTTCTATTTCATTATTGGCTAATATATCTCCATTTTTAATCGTTGCTTCTAAACCGGCGTTGTCATTGTCTAACATTAGAATCAAAGGAACATTTAAACGTTTTAAAAGTTCAATTTGTTCTTTACTTAGAGCAACTCCCATGAGAGCTATGACATTCTTAAATCCTTTAGCACTCATTTTAATAGCATCCATATTACCTTCCACTACAATTACAGATCTTTGTTCTTTAATGTATTTTTTGGCATTATGGTAATTAAATAATATACTCCCTTTTTTAAATATTGGTGTTTCTTTGGTATTTAAATATTTTGCAGAATTATTTTCACCATGGTAAATACGGCCAGTAAATCCCACTACTTGTCCTTGAATATTTTCAATGGGAATTGTAATTCGATTTATAAAGGTATCGTAAATACGAGTATCTACTTTATTGATTAATCCTAAGTTATTTAATTTTTCGATTGACCAATTTTTACGGGTTGCTATTTGAAAAAAATTATCTAAATTTTCTAAAGCTAAACCTAAATTAAATTCTTTGATTATGTCTAATGTAATTCCTCGATTATGTAAATATTCTCGAGCTGTATTGCCAACTTGTGAAAATAAATTGTTGGCATAATATTTAGTGGCAAAATCATAAATTTCATAATCTTCTTGAAATTTAGAAACTGTTTTATCGGCAATTTGATTAACATTTAATTGATAACCAATTTTATTAGCCACAATTTGCACGGCTTCTACAAATGAAACATTTTCATAGTCCATGACAAATGTAAAGACATTACCACTGGTATGACAACGAAAACAACTAAAGATTTGTTTTTCACGCGAAATCGTTAAACTGGGATTATGATCATCATGAAAAGGACATAAAGCAACATGATTTTTACCCTTAGGAGATACTTGTAAATAGCCGGAGATAATATCCACAATATCTGCACGGCTTCTAATTTCGTTTATATCTGCGTCTTTTATATATGCCATTATATCCCCTCTAATACTCTATGTGCTAGTCAAGTTGTTTAAAAACGTAGATATTATAACATTTTTTTAGACACTTTGCAAATAAAAATGAACAATATTTGACAAAAAATAATAGCAACAAAAGTTCCATAATAGAAATTAATATATTTTGTACAGATAAAACTTAAAGAACCGCATATGATGCCATAGATAATTTGATATTTTTGGGTTAATGGAGTTTGGCTAGACCATGTAGATAGAAATATAAAACTACTCCAGACATTAGCATTAAATAAAAAAATGGTAGATTGAAATAGAAGACTTAAAAATAAATACACACAGCTAGAAGTAACAGCAATACTTGCTTTATAAATATTTAATGAGTGTAAATATAAAAGGATTAAGAAACTAAGAATAATACTACTATTCCCGATTCCAGCAACATTTCTTCCCATTAAAAGATCTAGCGATGAAAATGAACTATTATTTAAAGCTTCATGAGGATTTAAAAAACTAACAAATAAAGAAGTGATAATGATGAATATAATAGGATTCGTTAAATCTATTTTTGGGGTAAAATAAATATTTAAAAAATTAAATAGACTTATGAGAAGAAAATATAATATGAGATTAAAGGAATACGGTACAAATAGACAAATTATAAAATTACTTAGTAATAAATTAATTTGTATTTTTTTCTTGAATATAATGTGTAAAAGGAAGTAAGAAATCAAAGACAAAAATAATAAATAAAAAATTTTGGGAATTAGCCAAAAACT
The DNA here is from genome assembly GCA_934096755.1 of uncultured Bacilli bacterium. Classification (GTDB taxonomy): domain Bacteria; phylum Bacillota_I; class Bacilli_A; order RF39; family UBA660; genus Onthocola_B. Next base: position 5,413 of record CAKOMU010000034.1, on the reverse strand, counting down.
AACTAAATGATGACTATATAACAAAAGGCCATTTTTATAAAAGCCATAAAGGTATAGCGGCAAAAGACTAAAAATGTATTGTATTGTTTCTTTAAAAAGAGTTTTTTTACTATGTATATAGGCTGGCATTATCTAATCACTCCTTTTTGGCAAATTAATATGGCAAGGACAAATATAACTACATAAATGACAGTTCAAGCACAATTTGCCCTTGGTAAGATTTAGGGGATTTAAATGTTTGGGACAAATGGTTAGACAAGCACCACACTTGATACATTTTTGTTGACTGTGGTTATTTTTTTTCATTATATTGATGGAAACAGTGTCCTTGGCTATAAAAAAATCATCGATTTTATCTAATATAAATCCAGTCATTAATCCATTAATGATTATATCATAATTGTTAGTATTAATAGTAAAATATTTATTCAAAGCATCTAACAGTGGGGTACCAATTTTAAGTCTAATCACTTTACTCTCTTCTAAAGCATCCCCAGAAATAGTGATCAGTTTAGTAGTATTTAAATTATTTTGAAATAAAGAAGCTAATTTTAATAATTCCTCAACTGACAAAAACAAAGTTTCACCTTTTAATTTTAGTTTTTCATTTAAAACATATGATTTTTCTAAAAGATATTCATCATTAACCAAAGATAAATTAATATTAGGAAAACTACCAATATGAGTCAAACATTCTTCAATGATATTTACTTCATTATTTTTTACAACTAAATAATTATTAGAGGAATTATAAACTAGATGTAGCTTATCAAACCATTCTAATACTTCCATAATTTGTTCTTTTAATAAATAGATTTGATTATAGACATATGGATTATCATTTAAGGCATAAATGACAATATTATTATAAGTTTTACTACTTTTAAATTTACCAAACAAGTTAGAATCAGGTTCTACTATTTTCAAAATATTTTCAATGGTAACTTCAATTTTTTTCTTATTATGATTTTTAGTTAACTCTTTATAATCATTAGCAATAACTACAACATTTTGATTATTGACTTTGCACTTTTTTTGCATGCCTATTACTTTTCCGGATATGGGAACTACAATGCCTGGGGCAAGTATTTGGTTTTTATATACCCTTTCATTTTGTGACACATATAACTTAGGAAGTGGTAAATAAATATAATCCGGATTAAGATAATACGTAATACTTTTATTAGGAACGATATGAATATTTTTTTCTAATTTAGTGAGATGCATCTTGATTCCTTTCTTTTAAATAATTTTGTAATGTGATTGCAATATTTTCTGGCAAAATAGTGGCTAATTCTGTGAGTGGTGCTTCTGCTATTTTTTTTATACTACCATATTTTTTTATTAATTCTTTCTTTCTAACTGTACCTATTCCATCAATATTATCTAAAATACTGCTGATAGCACCTTTATCTCGTAAAGTTTTATGATAAGTAATCGTGTAACGATGGACTTCATCTTGAATACGGGTTAAATAATGAAAAACATCACTGGTACGTGGAATTTCTATTACCTCCATGGTATTACCATCGACTAATTCATTAGTTCTATGATGATTATCTTTTCGTAATCCACAAACTTTGATTGGTAAATTCAATTCCGTTAATACACTTTGACAAGCATTAATTTGACTTATACCACCATCTACAATGATTAAATCTGGTAATTCTAGTTTGTCTACTAAACATCGATAATAACGACGATAAATAATTTCTTTCATCGTATTATAATCGTCATTTTTGTCTACTGTAACTTTAAATTTACGATAACTTTTACGTGATGGTCGCCCATTTTTGAAGACTACCATCCCTGATACTGCGTAAGTACCAAATAGATTAGAATTATCAAAGGCTTCGATACGATCTAATACCGGTAAATTTAAAAGATGACGTAATTCTTCGTTAGCTAACACTGTACGTTTTTCATCATTATTAATCATGGTTAACTCTTGTTCTAAATTAATGCGAGCATTAGTATATGCCATATCCAACAATTTTTTCTTTTTACCTTTTTGAGGAATGACCACTCTAGTATTTAAAATATTACTAATTATTTCACTGTTTAAATCAGGCATTAAAAGAATTTCTGCTGGTATTTCATGGCGTTCGTAAAACTTTAAAATATAAGAATTGACTTCATCTAAAACATCACTGATAAGATAAAATTTGTCATTGTTACTACCTACTATTTTTCCATTACGGACAAAGAGAATTTGCACACTTACTAAACCTTCATTAAAAAAGTAAGCACAAATATCACGATTGATGTAGTCATGTAATTCAACTTTTTGTTTATCCAAAATGACATTAATATATTCTAATTCTTTTTTTAACTCTAAGGCTGCTTCAAAATTCAAATTAGCACTAAATATATTGATTTTTTCCAAGATTTTATCTGTAAGAATTTTATCATTTCCTCGTAAAAAAGCTAAAATTTCTTTTTCCATATTAAGCAAAGCCTCTTGATTGACTGTTTTTTGACAAAAGCCTAGACATTCACCGATATGATAATACAAGCAAACATTTTTAGGCATCCCACTACATTTCTTTAAAGGATATAAGCGATTAATCAAATTAACTATTTTCCTGGCAGCATAGGCATTGGGATAAGGACCAAACAATAATTTTTTATCACGTTTTTTGATATTTAAATAACGAGAAACTTTAAGTTGAGGATAAGGATTTTTAATATATTCAATGTATGGATAACTTTTATCATCTTTTAACAAAATATTATATTTTGGATCATATTCTTTAATTAAATTTAATTCTAAAATAAATGCTTCTTGTTCTGTTTGCGTAGTTATATATGTAAAATCTACTACTTCACTGACCATTTTAGCAGTTTTACCTGTGACGTTACCGCGAAAATAACTGTTGACACGTTTATATAAATCTTTGGCTTTACCAACATAGATAACAGTATTATTAATATTACGCATTTGGTAAGATCCTGGTAGATGAGGAATCGTTTTTAGTTTTTCTTTTAACATACAGTATTGCCCTCCTATTTGATTATTATACTACAAATTTCGACTTTTTTACGATATAATTGTAACCGAGGGATTATATGATATTAATAAAAACAAATACAATCGAAATAAAAAAATCAAAATTTATTGCTTATTTTTATAAATTAGATAAAATTGATGAAGTAAAAGACATTTTAGCCTATATGAAAAAAAACAACAAAAAAGCTAAACATATTGTATATGCTTATAGATTTGCTAATACAGCGGGTAAAAGTGATGATAAAGAGCCAAGTGGTACTGCTGGTACTCCTCTTTATAATATTTTAGATATGAATCAAATAAATGATTCTTTAATTGTTGTTGTTCGCTATTTTGGTGGAATAAAATTAGGGGCTGGCCCATTGATGAGAGCTTATAAAAATGCAGGACTTAGTGTAATCAACTAAATCCTGCATTTTTTATTTAAGCATTTCTGTTATTGCATCTAATGATTGAAAACCAATCATTTTGTTTATTTCTTGTCCATTTTCAAATAATATTAAAGTTGGAATGCTCATAATGCCATAATTTTTAGCTATATTTGGAAATAAATCAACGTTTACTTTCAAGATTTCTATTCCTTCAATTTCTTCTAATATAGCTCCCATTCTTTTACATGGGCCACACCAATCAGCATAAAAATCAACTAAAATCTTGTTAGTTATAGCTGATTTAAAATCTTCTTCTTTTTCTAAATATTTAATCATCTTAACACCTTAAATTTCTATTCCTTTACCTATTTGTAATTTACCACTATCTATTAATGCTTGCGCGTCTTCAGCACTAATAATTTTATAGTTTAATAAGATATGTAGAACATTAAAGTTAGCTTTTTCTCTATCACTATCTGTTTTTAGATCTTTAATCGTATCATTAATTTCTTCCAAAGCTAAAGTCGTTCTTAAAGCCACTGCACCAATAAAAGGCGTCCTTTCTAATACTACTGTGGCTGGTTTGCTTTCTAAAACATAACTTTCTGTTTGGGGTAAATGTAGAAGAACGAAAGCTACTAAATAAGCAAAAATAATGCCATCCAACAAACCCAAGATAAAGCCTAAAATTTTAGACGGAATTGCCAAAACTACTGTCAACTTTAAAAGCTTTTCTACAGCACCAGACAAAGATAATAAAATATTTAAAACACAGTATAGTAAAATAAAAATTACCAAGAAAGAAACCATTTCATAGATTAAAATATTAATACTACTGATTCCATTAAAGATCCCCGCAAAGTTAAAAAATGGCATAAATTTCATTAAAAAATTTGCTAAAACATCTTTTAAAGCATAAGCGATAATTAGAACACAAATGGAACCGACAAGTTCAACTCCTGTTTTAATAACTCCTTTTTTAAAACCTAAAACCCCGCCTAATAAAATTATAAGTATTGTAACCACACTAACGATATTCATATCAATTCTCCTTTTATTTAATTATATTATAAAACATTTTAAAAATAAAGATGTAACTTGTTTAAAAAGACTAAATTTTATGGTAAACTAAAAAAAAGCGAGGATGATAACATGACAATAGTTTTTAAAGTAAGTGATAATGTAAAAAATAATATGATTAAATACTACAAGAATTTGAAAAGAGATAAGACACCACCCTATGCTATTTTTCAAGCTCAAGAGGCCGATACTATTATTACCTTATATGAAAGTGGTAAAGCAATGTTTCAAGGAATTTGCGCCGATATCGATGCTAATATTTGGATAGATCAAGAAAAAAGATTAAATAACCGTGATATCGATATTAAAACCGGAAAAGATAAGAAAGAAAAAAAGGACAACACAATACAAATGAATTTTAACAAATTCAACACTATTGGCTCTGACGAAGTAGGAACTGGTGATTATTTTGGACCAATTGTTGTGGCAGCTAGTTATGTTTCTGTTAAAGATGTTTCATGGTTAAAAGAATTAAAAGTAGATGACTCTAAAAAAATGACTGATGAAGCTATTTTAAATGTTGCTCCTAAAATCATGGAGAAAATACCTTTTTCAGCTTTTATTTTAACAAACGAAGCATATAATAACATCGACCATAAACTAGTAAATATGAACAAAATCAAAGCTATTTTACATAATAAAGTATTAACCAATATGGTAAATAAAGAGTTAGCTTTTGATAAAATTGTTGTTGATCAATTTACTCCACCCAAAAATTATTATGGGTATTTAAGCGATGTACCAAACCCAGTTAAAAATATCACATTTACACCTAAAGCCGAATCTTTATGTTTAAGTGTTGCATGTGCATCTGTGATAAGCAGATATATTTTTCTAAGTGAAATGCACAAACTTAGTATAGAATTAGGTAATGAAATTCCTAAAGGTGCTGGCGAAGGGGTTGATTCTTTTGCCAAAGAAATTATGACTACTAAAGGAAAAGATGTTTTAA
>CAKOMU010000033.1 GCA_934096755.1 uncultured Bacilli bacterium | reverse complement strand
TAGGATCATTTTTTTTAAGGTTATCCTTATGATTTCTCTTATATTTTGTGCAGACTGAAATAAAAACAGCGCTCTTTTTTGTGCAAAAATCAAATATATTAAAAAAATATTGGAAAATGGTGATTATGATCGAGTTATTTTGTGGCGTAGTAGTTTTGGCTATAACGTTGAGTTATTTCAAAGGCCTCAACATATTGCTAATAATTTAGCTAAAAATAAATGCTTAATGTTTTATGAAGTGACTACGATGACTGATAAAATTAAGACAATAAAAAAACATGCTGATAATTTTTATTTAGTAAATTTTAATAATGTGTGTTTAAATAAGATTTTGAAGAAAGAACTTTCTTTAATTAATAAACCAAAATATGTTCAACTTTATTCAACAGATTGGAAATTATCAGTTTTAAATATTCAAAATTACTTAGCTAATGGTTATAAGTTTATTTATGAATATATTGATCATTTATCTCCGGATTTAGCTGGAACCAAAAATTTGCCACAAAATATTATCGATAAGTATGAATTTGTCATGAATAATCAAGATGTTTATGTTGTAGTAACAGCGGATTTACTTTTAAAAGAAGTTGTTAAAAGAAGAGGAGAAAAGAATTTGGTTTTCTCTTCTAATGGAGTTGATTATGATTTTTTTCAACATTTTGAAGATTTTACATATGAAAAAGAATTTCAAGAGATACTTGATAAAAAGAAACCAATTATTATGTATTATGGAGCATTAGCTAAATGGTTTGATTATGATTTAGTGAAAAAAATAGCTAAAACTAATAAATATAGCGTAGTTTTATTTGGTATTAAATATGATGATAGTTATGATAAAAATATGCATGATGAAAAAAATATTTATTTTTTAGGTAGTAGAAATTATCAAGTGTTAAAATATTATGCTAAATGTGCTGATGTTTTAACGATTCCATTTTTAATAAATGATATTACAAAATCAACTAGTCCTGTTAAAATTTTTGAATATATGGCTTTACATAAACCAATTGTAACTACCAAAATGCCAGAGTGTACAAAATATGAAAGCGTATTGATTGCTAATAATCATAAAGAGTTTTTGGAAAAAATTGAAGAAGCTCAAAAATTAAAAGATGACAAAAAATATCTTAAATTGTTAGATAAAGAAGCTAAAGATAATGATTGGAGTAAGAAAGCTAAAGTGATTGTTGATTTAATAAAACAAGAAGAAGTGTAGATGATATGAAAAATATTTTAGATAGATTATATAAAGGAAATAAAGAAGAATATTATAAAAGCTTAGAAGAAACTTTAGAAGCAAAAAAACGTAAAATGATTGTTACTGTTAATCCAGAAACTGTGATGATATCGAAAAAAAATCATAATTTAAAAGAATTATTAAATGATCAAGATGTGGATTTAGTTTGTGATGGGATTGCAATTGTTAAAGGTGCTTATTTGTTAAATCAACATGAATATGAAAGAATTACGGGGATTGATATTTGCGAGTTTTTATTAAATTTGGCTAATTTAAAAAAATATAGTGTTTACTTATTTGGAGCTCAAGAAGATGTGACCAAAAAATTAAAACAAAAAATTAAAGAACAGTACAAAAATATTAAATTGTTAGGTATTAGTAATGGTTATGTAAAAGATAAAGATAAAGTCATGAAAAAGATAATTGATTTACAACCTGATATATGTTTGGTAGCAATGGGAATACCATTACAAGAAGAATTACTTTATAAATATTATAAAGAAGCCAAGAAAGGTATTTTTGTTGGAGTAGGTGGTTCTTTTGATGTGTTAAGTGGAGTTAAAAATCGAGCTCCTAAATGGATAATAAAATGTAATTTGGAATGGTTATATCGTATTATTAAAGAACCAGTAAGATTAAAGAGATTTTGTAAATATAATTTGCGATTTTTATTAGAAGTGATTTATCAAAGATATAAAGAAATTATTAATTATATCGTAGTGGGAGTAATGACTACTCTAATTAGTTTGTTAATTTATTATTTAGGAGTTCTGCTAGTATTTAATCCCAATAATCCTTGGCAATTACAAATGGCTAATATTATATCTTGGGTGGTATCGGTTACCTTTGCATATATTGCTAATCGAAAATATGTTTTTGAGAGTAAAAATCCTGATGTTTTAAAGGAAAGTTTAACTTTTTATGGATCACGAATTGTGACTTTAGTTTTTGATATGTTGATGATGTATTTGACGGTTTCTTTATTGGGATTAAATGATAAAATTATGAAATTGATTGATAATTTGTTGGTAATTGTTGGTAATTATATAATTAGTAAGTGTTTAGTTTTTATAAAGAAGGAGAAAAAATAATCAGGATATTTTCTTGATTATTTTTTTATTTATCGGTATAATAAAATTGTAGATATAATTAGAAAATATATTTATTAGAATGGAGGATTGAAATGGATAACATTTTAGTAGCCATTTTATCCCTGATTGTTGGAATTTTGTTAGGAAGCATAGCTTTATGGATATTTTTTTCAATAAAGGCTTCGAAAGCTATACAAAAAGCTAATAAATTTATTGAAGACGCTAAAAAAGAGGTAGAAAAAAATAAAAGAGATACACTTTTAGAAGTTAAACAAGAAACTTATCGTCTTCGTCAAGAAAATGAAGCAGAAATTAAAATGCGCAAAGCAGAGTTGAGAGAAACCGAAGACCGATTACTGACGAGAGAAAATAGTTTGGATAAACGGGAAGAAATGTTGCAAAATAGAGATAATTTATTGCAAGATAAAGAAAATGATTTATTAGTTAAACAAAAAAACTTACAAGAAAAAGAGGACAAAATGGATGGGCTAATGAAGGAACAATTAGCCGAATTAGAAAAAATTGCAAAGTTTAGTAAAGAAAAAGCCAGAAATGTTATAATGCAAAAAGTAGAAAGTGATATGGAATTAGAAATTACTAATTACATTCAAGAACAAGAGGCAAAAGCTAAGTTAGAGGCTCATGAGATTGCTAAACAATTGATTGTTAGTAGTATGGAAAGATATGCTGATGATGTTGTGGAAACACAAACTATTAGTACGATAGAATTACCTAATGATGAAATGAAAGGTCGTTTAATTGGTAGGGAAGGAAGAAATATTCGTACAATTGAATCGGTGACTGGTGTAGATTTAATTATTGATGATACACCAGAAGCTATTAGTTTATCTTCTTTTGATCCATTAAGAAGAGAAATTGCTAAAATTACCATTGAAACTTTAATTAAAGATGGAAGAATTCATCCGGGTAGAATTGAAGAAGTTTATGATAAGACATTAAATGATGTCAATACGAGAATCATTCAAATTGGTAATCAAACGATAAATGATTTAGGCATAACTAAAGTGGATCCTGAGTTAGTTACATTACTAGGAAAGTTAAATTTTCGTACAAGTTATGGACAAAATGCTTTAAAACATTCTATTGAAGTGGCCAATTTATGCGGATTGATGGCAGCAGAGTTGGGAGAAAATGTTACCTTAGCAAAAAGAGCGGGATTGTTACATGATATTGGTAAATCAATTGATTTTGAAGTTGAAGGTAGTCATGTAGAAATTGGGCTAGAATTTGCTAAAAGACATCATGAACCAGAAGTTGTTTTAGATGCTATAGCATCTCATCATGGTGATACTGAGGCTAAGTCAATTATTGCTGTTTTAGTTGCTATTGCTGATACACTATCAGCGGCAAGACCAGGTGCTCGAAATGATTCAATTGAAAATTATGTTAAGAGATTAGAACAATTAGAAACGATTGGTAATTCTTATGAAGGTGTTGAAAAAACTTTTGCAGTGCAAGCAGGAAGAGAATTGCGAGTAATTGTTAAACCAAATGAAGTGGATGATAATAAAAGTTATAAGATTGCTCGAGATATTAAAGAACGAATTGAAAATGAAATGCAATATCCTGGTACAGTTAAGATAACGGTAATAAGAGAAACAAGAGTTCAAGAAGAAGCAAAATAGATAAATACATGGGTTTTAACTTATGTATTTTTTTCTTGTCTAGCCAAAAAAAGAATAATGTATTATAATGAAGGTAGTTAATATTTGAAAAATAATATTTATAAGAAAAGTGGTGCATGATGAATAAAAATGTAGTTGTTTTGATTCCGGTTTATGATCCTAATGAAAGCATTATGACGGAATTTTTGCAGAAATTGACAAAAGAATTTAGTAATATAGTTTTTGTGGATGATGGTAGTAATAAAAAACATAAAAAGTTTATGAATGATATTTCTAGTAAGTATCCTTTAATTAAGCATGCCGTTAATTTGGGAAAGGGTAGAGGCTTAAAAAATGGTATTAATTATATTTTAAATAATTTTGATAAAGATAAAGTAATTGTAATGGCTGATTGTGATGGTCAACATAGTGTGGAAGATATTAAAAGATGTGCTGATGTTGCTTTGAAATATCCTGATTCCTTGGTTTTGGGAGTAAGAGATTTTGATCAAAAAGATGTGCCATTTAAATCAAAATATGGGAATAAGATAACTAAAAATATTTTGAATTTTTTTGTAGGACAAAAGATTAGTGATACTCAAACGGGGTTAAGAGCAATGAGTTGTCAATTAGCTTGCAGGTTTATAGAAGTTGAAGGCGAGAGATATGAATATGAAACTAATTGTTTAATCGTAGCACATAAATTAAATATTCCTATTAAAGAAGTGGTTATTAAAACTATTTATATTAATAATAATGAAACTAGTCATTTTAATCCAGTAAAAGATTCTTTACGAATTTATAAATTATTTAGTAAATATATTTTATTGGTGTTAGTTGCCTTTATTTTAGAGAATATATTTTTGGTAAAATATTTAAACCACATTGTTAGTTTTTCTAGTTTAGTATATTATTTAGTATTAGGAAAATTGATAACGTGTGTAATTATTTTATTATTTAATAAGACTTTTCATTGGTTATACTACTTAGGTAATTTAATTCTTGATCTTTTAATTCTTTATTTTGTGAATACCAATGTTTTACTAATTAAGATTTTGATTGATGTAGTTTATTTTGGGGGATATTTATTCTTTTATAAATTTAAAACTAAGAAATATTAAATTAAGACTTTTAATAGATGAAATTATTAAAAGTTTTTTTGTGTTAAATGATAGCTTTTTATTAGTTTTTATGTTATCCTATTTGTAGGATAGGGAAGTGTTTGAATGTGCGTAAGTGTGTAATAATTTTATTAGGGATGATCGGTTTTATGTGTTGTCCACTCTGGAGTTACGCTAAAGAATTAAATGAACAATGGCATTATCGGTTTGAAGATGTTGATGATTTTGATAACAATTCTATAAATGATATTTTAGTAGATGGAAATTATTATGTTACAGTAAGTTCTTTTGTTAATACAAGTAACAATGTTGCTAAAGGAATTATTAGTAAATTTGAAGCTTCATCTGGAAAGTTGGTTTGGACCAGAGAGTATGTGGGTGACGTTTATAATGGTATTGTGTTTAAAGCAATTGATAAAACTAGCAATGGTTATGTAGTTATAGGCAGTTCTTTTTTTGATAAAGAACCTTCTGCTGATTATAAGAAAGCAGCGACTCTTTTATGGTATGATAATGAAGGAAACATATTAAATAGTAGAACATTACCTGATAATATTGCAACTAGTTTAAATGATATCGCAACAACAAATGAAGGTTATGTTGCTGTAGGTTTTGTTAATGAACAACAAGCGACGTTAAGAATTTCTTCTGGGTGTAGTGATTCAAAAGGTGAATGTAATGTTAAATTGTCAAGAACTTTTGGTGAAAATATCAATACACAAATTTTAAAAAAAAATACAAAAGGTGAATTGTTTTTAAGTTTAACTTATAAAAATATTGGTAATTCTTTTTATGATATATATAGATATAATGTATCAAAGGATTATTTCGAAAAATTAACAGTTAGTTCTGCCATACCTTCTAGTAATGATTTTTTGGCTTTAGATGATGATTATTTTGTAAAAGGTAGTAATGATCATTTACAAGGTTGTGTCTATGGTTATCAACCAACTGGACAAATTTATACTAATAATTTTATTATTGTTGGTGGTAGAAACGTTGGATTAAGAAAGTATAAAACTGGATATGAGTATAAAGTTACTTGCAGTGTTGTTGATCAAACTTCTACAGATGAACTATGGCAAAATAAGAATCAGGTACAAAATCACATATTAAAATCAATTACTAGATTAGATGGTAATTATTATGTCTTGGCAGCTAATAATGATGATAAAACTTATGGTATTGTCAGTTATGATGATAGTGGTAATGAAATAAAAGTTTATGAAAGTAAAATGAATAATTTAGTGACAACTAAAATAGAAAGTGATAATGATAGAAGTATAATTAATATTGGTAATATTGTAGAAAATAATACTTCACGAGCTTTTATTCAAAAGTTATCTTTGGTTGATGAACATAAAATTACTATTAATAATAAAACTAATGATAGTACAGATAGTAAAACTTATTATGAGGGAGATATAATAAATTTAAAAGATTTATTAGGTGAATACACAGAAATTAGTATTACTGATGCTAATGGAAATAAGATTGAATTTAGTGATGGTTTATTAGTAATGCCAGGATGTGATATCATAATAACTATTACAACAGATGTAAAAGAAAATCCTAAAACAGGAAATGTTATTTCAATTTTGTTAGGTACTGCTGGAGTTATTGGTTCTGGAATTATTTTGAATTATACTAAGAAAAAGAATAAATTTATAAAATAAAAAATGGTTTGATTACCATTTTTTTGATGGGAAAATTTATTATTTTAAGTATTTATTAGAAATTTCTAGCATGAGACCGATGGCAATTACAATGCCCAAAATAAGATAGGCATAACTTGCTTTTACATCGGCCATGTATAAAATAACTTCTAAAAAACAAAGGCATAGACAAATAAATATACTTAAAATTATATTAAGACTATGTAATTTTTTTTGATCACTTTTCATATTTTTGATTATTGTTTCGTCGGCCTTAGCAATTTTTTCTTTTTCATTTAATCTTTTACCTGCCAGTAATTCATTAATGGAAATGTTAAAAGTTTCTGCTAAACTAATCATACAGTCAATGTTTGGTAATCCGTGGCCATTTTCCCATTTGGAAACAGCTTTACTTGTAACACATATTTTATTAGCTAATTCTTCTTGTGTTAAATTAAGTTTTTTTCTTTCATCTTGTATAAATTTTCCAATTTCTTTTATTTGTTCATAATTCATAAATTTTATCCTCCATGATAATTATAAAATTAAAGCTAAAGTTTGACAATCTACTTTACGTGGAATAAAAAAAATGACAAAATTGTCATTTTTTAAGCTTGATTTACTTCCATGATAACAGGTAAAATTATTGGTTTACGTCCCGTTAAGTTATTAATAAATGGTAGTAATTCTAAAATAATTTGATTTTTTAAGTCTGTATAACTATATGGTGATTTATTTAAGAAATTATTAGTTACTTCACTAATTTTACGTTCTATTTTTTGCATTAATTCTTGATTTTCGTTAACTAAAACGAATCCTCTGGCTGTTACATTTGGTTTTAAAAGTAATTTCCTCGTTAAGGTATTAATATTTAAAATAGTTATTAATATGCCATCTTGACTCATTAACTTACGATCTTTGATAACGACACTACCTATATCACCGATACGAGAACCATCGACATAAACATCTCCAGCTTGAACTGTACCATTTTTTCTTACTTTACCATTTAAAAGTTCGATACAATCTCCATTTGTGCAAATGAAAGTATTTTCAGGATCAACTCCACACATTACACCAATTTCTGTATGTTTTTTTAACATTCGATATTCTCCATGCATTGGCATAAAATATTTTGGTTTGATGATACGTAACATCCATTTTAATTCTTCTTCTTTAGCGTGGCCAGATGTATGGACGTCACTAAATTCAGAATTGGTAAAAACTCTAACGCCTTTTAAATATAATTTATTGATAATTTTATTAATACTTTCGGCATTTCCCGGAATAGGACTAGAAGAAAAAATTACTAAATCGTCATTTAATAAAGATATTTGTTTATGCTGACCGTTAGCGATACGAGATAATGCCGCTAGTGGTTCTCCTTGTGACCCTGTACATAAAATACATACTTCGTTACGTTTTAAACTTTTTGATTCATTAGCTTCAATAAAAATAGATTTATCTTTAATTAAGCCATTATTTAAAGCAAGTTCGATGCTGTTTTCCATACTTCTACCAAAAACAATGATCTTACGATTATATTTTCGACAACTTTCCACAATATGTTTAATTCTATAAATGTTTGATGCAAAGGTAGCAATAATAACTCGTCCATGATGTTTACTAATCATGTCGTTTAATGTTCCATCAACAGCACTTTCACTTTTAGAGTAACCGCTTGATAAAGCGTTAGTGGAATCACTTAGAAGTAGTGTAACACCTTCGGCTCCAATTTTAGCCATTTTGTGAATGTCTGCCATAGGTCCCACTGGAGTTAAATCAAACTTAAAGTCACCAGTTTCAAAAATAGTTCCGTTAGGTGTTTTAATAATAAGGGCAAAACTATCTGGAATAGAGTGCGTAGTATTCACAAAAGAAACATCAAAATATTTGGTTTTAACATTTAATTCTGGTGTTATTATTTCATAGTTTTGATACTTAAAGTTTCTTTCTACCAATTTTTTTTCAATTAAATCCTTAGCAATTTTAGGAGTATAAATAACTGGAATATCAATACTTTGTAGTAGAAATGGTATGCCACCGATGTGATCTTCGTGACCGTGGGTAATAAATAATCCTTTGATTTTATGAAGATTTTTCTTTAAGTAACTGATATCTTGAATGACATAGTCTACTCCTAGTAAATTGTCTTCTGGAAACATGACACCAGCATCAATAATAATTATTTCATTGTTATGTTCAACGATGTACATGTTTTTTCCAACTTCACCTAAACCACCTAAAGCAATAACCTTAGTGGCTATATTTTTATTTTCCATAAAAAAAATTCCTTCTTTCTGTTGTTTAAAAGTTTTTAAAACTATTAAGATTATAGCAAAAAAAATAGTTTTTGTCTATTGTTTTGTTTGTTGTTAATTTCTTTCTTTTTGTATTATAATTAATTTAGATAGTAAGTCATTACTTACTATCATCTTTTAGCCAAGGAGCTGTGAGATCTATTTCTTACCGGCACCAGATTGATAGGAACTTGGATTCATTTGAGTTTAAGTGATAGATTACTAACAGAAATGTTAGTTTTTTCTGCTTAAAACGAAATTATGAATTTATACCAAGTAATATAATTAATTAAAAAAACTTATATTGCCTATGTAAAGTCCCATGTTTTAAAAGTTAAAGAAAAGGATTGCCTAATACTGGAATAATGCATAGAAGTCTTTATAAATGGCTATAAAAAGAAAATAAAAATAAAGATAATTAACTAAATTTTATGGTAAAAATGGTAAAAAAAATAATTGAGAATATACAATTATCTTCAATTATTTTTTTCTTTTTAATATATATGGTTTTTCTTTACCATATGGTTTTATTAAACGAAGTGATGAATACTCATCAGTAAAAATATTAAACATAGCTTCGCTAATTATATTATCAAAAATAGTTTTTAAACTTCTGGCGCCATTATTTAAGGCTATAGCTTGTTGTGCTATAAATTCAATAACTTCATCTTCATAAGTAAATTCAATGTTCATTGATTTAAATAATTTCATATATGTATTTATTGGACTGTAGTTTGATTCTATTAATATTTTTTTTATGTCTATTTTTTTTAAATTATTCATAGCTATAAACTTGGAAAATCTACCGATTAATTCTCTCATAATTCCATAATTTATAAAATCAGTATCTGTTATTTGCTTATAATCATCATTTTTAGTAATACCAGTAAATGCACCCACAGCGATTATAGATATTTTAGATGTGTTAAATGTTATACCATTAAAATGATATTGTGTACCATCAAATAACTTTAACAGTGATCTTTGAACTCCTTCTCTTGATATATGTGTCTTTTTAGCATCTTGTAAGTTTTTTTCTGCTAATTTGTCAAATTCATCAATTACAAGTATTCCTTTTTCAGCTAATTCAATATTTTTGTCTGCGGCTAGATATAAATCATGTAACATGTCTTTAATATCTCTTCCAGCATAACCAGCTTCTGTAAATGATGTAGCATCTTCGATTACAATTGGAATCTTGTATGTTTTAGCAATTATTTTTAAAATTTCTGTTTTTCCTGTTCCTGTTGGACCATAAATAAATAGATTGTCTTTTAATTTTCGCATTAAATCAATGTCAAAATTAGCATTAACAACTTTTTGATTCTTAAATATAGTAGTT
>CAKOMU010000032.1 GCA_934096755.1 uncultured Bacilli bacterium | reverse complement strand
TTTTTATAGTATAATAAACTTACGTTTGAGAAAAGGGGAACGAGCCTTTGGAACATTATTTTACTAACAACGAAAATTTAAAAAGTGAATTGAGAAAACTCTGTTATAATTATGAAAATCACACCTTTAGCTTTTTTAGTGATAATGGGGTCTTTGCCAAAGACAAAATAGATTATGCATCTCGTATACTTTTAGAAGCGTTTCTACGAGCACATGAAAGTAATACTGAGGCGACTATTTTGGATGTCGGGTGTGGCTATGGTTTTATTGGTA
This sequence comes from uncultured Bacilli bacterium, assembly GCA_934096755.1. GTDB lineage: Bacteria > Bacillota_I > Bacilli_A > RF39 > UBA660 > Onthocola_B. Next base: position 10,269 of record CAKOMU010000032.1, on the reverse strand, counting down.
TTGTTATCAGTAAAATTCTTGATTACCGACTGGATTCTATCGACATAAATAAGAGGGCACTTCATTTGTGTGAACGAAACATTAAAGAAAATAAAGCGCTTGGGCATGCATATGAAAGTAATATTTATGAAAATGTGTCTGGTGAATACGATTATATAATTACTAATCCACCGATTCGAGCGGGTAAAGAAACGGTTTTAAATATTTTGAAAAACGCAAAAGAACATTTAAAAATAGGTGGAGAATTATGGTTTGTCATTAACAAGGATCAAGGTGCTAAATCAATTAAAAAAATACTTGATGCTGAGTATAACATTGAAATTATTACAAAAAGTAAAGGTTTTTATGTATTTAAAGCAAAATTAGATTGACAAATTTTTAAATAGGCTTTAAAATTTTAAATTGGTGGCGTATTTATTTTTTTATAAAATGCAAATAAAAATAGTCTTAAAAAAATTGTGTATGGGGTGATATCATGGCTTATAAAGTAAAAAAATTTGGTGACTATCGTGAAAGAAGAAGTTTTTCGAAGACGAAAAACGTTTTAGAATTGAATGATTTACTAGAAGTTCAAAAAAAATCATATCAAGAATTTCTAGAAAATGGCATTCGTGAAATATTTGATGATTTATTTCCAGTAGAAAGTTTTACTGGTAATATTTCTTTGGAATTTGGTGATTATTATTTTGATGAACCAAGATATTCAATTAAGGAAGCAAAAGAAAGAATGGTAAACTATGCGGCTCCTTTAAAGGTAGAAGCTAGGCTTTTTATTCATGAAACTGGGGAAGTAAAAGAACAAACTATTTTCCTTGGTGACATGCCACTTATGACTGAAGCTGGTACATTTATTATCAACGGGGCTGAAAGAGTTATTGTATCTCAATTAGTTCGTAGTCCAAGTGTTTATTTCAAAAAAGAAATTGATAAAAATGGCCGTCATATCATTAGTGGAGAATTAATACCTAATAAAGGTACATGGTTAGAATATGAAACTGATGCTCGTGATGTTTTATATGTTCGTATTGATCGTACGAGAAAAGTTACAGTTACAACACTTTTAAGAGCATTAGGTTTATCGAGTGATGAAGATATTATCAGTGTTTATGGTGATAATGATTATATCAAAAATACTTTAGAAAAAGATAATACTCATAATACCGATGAGGCTTTAATTGAAATTTATGAAAAATTAAGACCTGGAGAACCAGCAACATTAGATTCTTCGAAAAATCAATTGATTACGAGATTCTTTGATCGTTTTCGTTATGATTTAGCCAAAGTCGGTCGTTATAAATTTAATAAAAAATTAAATATAGTAGATCGTCTTGAAGGTTTAACTTTGGCAGAACCATTAATTAACAACGGGGAAGTAGTTGCTAGTGCTGGTACTGTCATTACTAAAGATTTATTAGAAGAATTGAAACCTTTATTTAAAGAAGGCTTAAATCTAAAAGAAGCATCAGTCAATGAAGAACTTGATGACTTTAAGATGGTTCAAGTAGTTAAAGTTGTCGATCCACTTGATGCTAAGAAAACTATCAATATTATTGGCGTTGATCAAAGCGTTGATGTTAAGAGACTTACGATTCCTGATATTTTTGCATCCCTTAGTTATTACATAGGATTACATGCCGGTATTGGTACTGATGATGAAATCGATAATTTAGGCAATCGTCGTGTTCGTCAAGTTGGTGAATTGATTCAAAACCAATTTAGAACTGGTATGGCTCGTATGGAACGTGTCATAAGAGAAAGAATGACAACACAAGAAATCGATACTGTTACACCAAAGACTTTAATTAATATTCGTCCTGTAACAGCGTCTTTAAAAGAATTCTTTGGTTCAAGTCAATTATCTAAATTCATGGATCAAATCAATCCTATTGCTGAATTAACTGATAAAAGACGTTTATCAAGTCTAGGACCTGGAGGTCTATCAAGAGACCGTGCTGGTATGGATGTTCGTGACGTTAATGCCTCTCACTATGGCCGTATTTGTCCAATCGAATCACCAGAAGGTCAAAACATTGGGCTTATTACATCACTTGCTGGTTATGCTAAAATTAATGATTATGGCTTCATTATGACTCCATATCATAAAGTAAAAAAAGGTATTGTTACTGATGAAGTAGTTTATATGACTGCTGATGAAGAACGCGGACATGCAATCAGTCAAGCTGCTGTTAAATTAGATGATGACAACCGCATTGTTGATGATGAAGTAGTAGTACGTGTTAATGGAGATACTGTTTACGTTAAAAGAGAAGATGTCGATTATATCGACGTTGCTCCAAGTCAAGTAGTTGCCGTTACAACAAGTTGTATTCCATTCCTTGAATTCGACGATGCCCACAGAACATTGATGGGTGCCAACATGCAACGTCAAGCCGTGCCTCTATTAAAAGCTGAAGCTCCAATCGTTGGTACTGGTGTTGAATACATTGCTGCTCGTGATTCTGGATCTACAATTGTTGCTAAAGCTGATGGCGTAGTTGAATATGCTGATGGCTTAAAAATTGTGGTTAAAACAGCAGGCGGCAAAGATACATACCATTTAGCCAACTACGAACGTAGTAATGCTTCAAGCTGTATCAATCATCAGCCTTTAGTTGTCGCAGGAGATAAAATTCATCGTGGTCAAGTAATTGCTGACGGACCATCAACTGAACAAGGAGAACTTGCTTTAGGTAAAAATCTTACTGTTGCTTTCATGACTTATAATGGTTATAACTATGAAGATGCCGTTATTCTAAATGAAAGATTAGTAAAAGATGATGTTTATACTTCACTTCATATATCACACTACGATATTGATTGTCGTGATACTAAACTTGGACCTGAAGAAATTACTCGTGATATTCCAAATGTGGGAGAAGATGCACGTAAAAACTTAGATGCCGATGGTATTGTCAAAATTGGTACAGAAGTTAGAGAAGGAGATATTTTAGTTGGTAAAGTAACTCCTAAAGGTGTTCAAGAATTAACTAGTGAAGAAAAATTATTACATGCCATTTTTGGTGAAAAAACTCGTGAAGTAAGGGATACATCTCTACGTGTAGAACATGGTGCTGGTGGATTTGTTCATGATATTAAAGTTTATACGAAAGAAAATAGCGACGAATTACCTGCTGGTGTATCAAAAATTATTCGTGTATATATAATTCAAAAACGTAAGATTCAAGTAGGGGATAAAATGTCTGGTCGTCACGGTAACAAAGGGGTTATTTCACTTATTTTACCAGAAGAAGATATGCCTTACTTACCAGATGGTCGTCCAGTTGACGTAATGCTTAATCCATTAGGGGTTCCATCACGTATGAATATCGGTCAAATCTTAGAATTACATTTAGGTATGGCTGGTAAAAAATTAGGCGTTCATTATGCAACACCAGTATTTGATAGCGCAACCTGGGAAGATATTTCTGCTGAAATGCAAGAAGCTGGTATGGCTCCAGATGGTAAAGTAACTCTTTATGATGGACGTACTGGGGAAGCATTTGACCACCGTGTTAATGTTGGTGTCATGTATATGGTTAAACTTCACCACATGGTAGATGATAAATTACATGCTAGAGCAACAGGACCTTATTCGCTTGTTACTCAACAACCTTTAGGTGGTAAAGCACAATTTGGTGGTCAACGTTTTGGAGAAATGGAAGTTTGGGCATTATATGCTTATGGTGCGTCTCATGTTTTACAAGAAATCTTGACTGTTAAAGCCGATGATATCACTGGTCGTGTCAAAGTATACGAATCTCTTGTTAAAGGAAAAACCATTGATCAAGCTGGTGTACCAGAATCGTTCCGTGTATTAGTTAAAGAATTCCAAGCATTAGGCTTAGATGTTCAAGTTGTTGACAAGGAAGATAAAGTCTTAGAATTTAAAGATATTGAAGAAGATGAAGATGATAATGAAGCTTTCCGTATTGATGAAATAGATGTCACTACGAAAGAGTTAAATAAAGAAAATGTTGTTCTAGAAACAACAGATGATTATGAACCTTTTATAGAAGAAGATGAGGAAGAAGACGATTTAGATAGTCTAGAATTCCCAGAAAATATAGAAAGTGATGAATTAGACGAAGGGATAGTAGGTGAATAAAAATGATAGACGTAAGTAAATTTAAAGGTATCAAAGTAAGTATTGCCTCACCTGAAAAGATCCGTTCTTGGTCTTATGGAGAAGTAAAAAAGCCAGAAACTATAAATTATCGTACTCTTAAACCAGAAAGAGATGGGTTATTTTGTGAAAAAATCTTTGGGCCTACAAAAGATTTTGAATGTTCTTGTGGAAAATATAAACGTTTAAGATATAAAAATATTATTTGTGATCGTTGTGGCGTAGAAGTAACTAGAAGTAAAGTACGTAGAGAAAGAATGGGGCACATTGAACTTGCTGCTCCTTGTTCTCACATTTGGTTCTTTAAAGGCGTTCCATCAAAAATGGGTCTTGTTCTAGATATGTCACCACGTGACTTAGAAGAAGTTTTATACTTTGTTAGTTATGTTGTAATTGATCCTGGAACAGCTCCACTTGAAAAAAAGCAAACATTGTCAGACAAAGAATACCGTGCTTATTATGAAAAATACGGTAATAGTTTCAAAGTTGGCATGGGTGCTGAAGCTATTAAAGAATTATTAAAACAAGTTGATATTGACAAAGAAGTTGAAGATTTAAGACGCGATTTGGAAGATGCAACTGGCCAAAAGCGTATTCGTCTAGTTAAAAGATTAGACTGTTTAGTGGCTTTCCAAGAATCTGGCAATAAACCAGAATGGATGGTATTAGATGTTTTACCTGTAATTCCTCCAGAATTACGTCCAATGATTCAACTTGATGGTGGTCGTTTTGCTACAAGTGATTTAAATGATTTATATCGTCGTATAATTAATAGAAATAATCGTTTAAAGAAATTACTTGAATTAGGAGCTCCATCAATAATTGTTCAAAATGAAAAACGTATGCTTCAAGAAGCAGTTGACTCATTATTTGATAATGGTCGTCGTGGTAGAAGTATTACGGCTGCTTCAAATAGACCTTTAAAAAGTTTATCTAGTATGTTAAAAGGTAAACAAGGTCGTTTCCGTCAAAACTTATTAGGTAAAAGAGTTGATTACTCTGGTCGTTCTGTTATCGTTGTTGGACCAAATTTAAAAATGTATCAATGTGGTTTGCCTAAAGAAATGGCTATTGAACTATTTAAACCACATGTAATAAATGGTATCGTTGAACGTGGTCTTGCTCATAACATTAAAGGTGCTAAAAAATTAATTGATTCTCGTGATGAATCTGTATGGGATATTGTTGAAGATGTAATTACAGAATATCCAGTATTATTAAATAGAGCACCAACACTACATAGACTAGGTATTCAAGCATTTGAACCAGTTTTAGTAGGTGGTAAAGCGATAAGATTACACCCATTGGTATGTACAGCCTTTAATGCCGATTTCGATGGAGATCAAATGGCTGTTCACGTTCCATTAAGTGAAGAAGCTAAAGCTGAAGCTCGTATATTAATGTTAGGGGCTAATAACATCTTAAATCCTAAAGATGGAAAACCAATTGTTACACCATCTCAAGATATGGTTTTAGGTAACTGTTATCTAACTATTGAAAAAGCTGGTGAACCAAATGAAGGTCACGTATATAAAAATCCAAATGAAGCTTTAATGGCTTATGAAAGAAAAGAAATTACATTACATACTCGTATTGCTATTCCTGTAAATTCTTTTAAATATAAATTATTTACAGATAATCAAAAAGATAAATATTTAGTGACTACGGTTGGTAAAATTAAATTTAATGAAATATTACCAGATACATATCCATACGTACAAGAAGACTCTAAAGAAAATATTGAAGGTGTAACACCAGATAAATACTTCTTAGAAATGGGTTCAAATATACCAGAAGAAATTAGTAAAATGCCTTTAGGTCAACCTTTTGTTCAAAAAACTTTAGGTAAATTAATTGCTCAAGTATTTAAAAGATATAAGACAACTGAAACATCAATTATGCTTGATAAATTAAAAGATTTAGGGTTCAAATATTCAACAATTGCTGGTATTACGGTATCTATTGCCGATGTGGTAAGAAGTGAGAAAAAAGGTGAAATCATTGCCTCAGCTAAAGACAAAGTAGATAAAATCAATAAACAATATCAAAGAGGTTTAATTACCGAACAAGAAAGATATGCTAGTGTTATTGAACTATGGACTAAAGCTACTGACGATGTTAAAAACGAACTTAAAGAAATCAGTGAAAATAATTATGATAATCCAATATTTATGATGATGAACTCTGGTGCTCGTGGTAAGATTTCAAACTTTACACAACTTGCTGGTATGCGTGGGTTAATGGCAAAACCAGATGGTTCGACTGTAGAAATTCCTATTACATCTTCATTTATTGAAGGGTTAACTGTTAGTGAATTCTTCTTATCGACTCATGGATCTCGTAAAGGAGATGCCGATACTGCCTTAAGAACTGCCGACTCAGGATATTTGACTAGACGTCTAGTAGATGTTGCTCAAGACATTATTGTTAAAGATTATGATTGTGGATCTGTTCAAGGTTTAGTAGTATATGATTTATTAAATGAAAAAGATAATTCTGTTATTGAACCTCTTGCTGAACGTATTCTAGGAAGATATGCATCGAAAAAGATTGTTAATCCAGAAACTAAAGAAGTTATTGTTAATGCTGGTGAAATGATTAATGAAAACGCTGTTGCCAAAATTACGAAAGCTGGTATTAAAAAGGTAGAAATAAGAAGTGTTCTTACATGTAAATCTAACAATGGTGTATGTCAAAAATGTTATGGCCGTAACCTTGCAACTGGTAATTTGGTTGAAAAAGGTGAAGCTGTAGGTATTATGGCTGCTCAATCAATCGGTGAACCAGGTACCCAACTTACAATGCGTACATTCCATACCGGTGGTGTAGCTAGTGGTGATGATATCACTCAAGGGTTACCAAGAGTTGAAGAATTATTTGAAGCTCGTATTCCTAAAGGAAAAGCAACTATTGCAGAAATTTCTGGTAAAGTTATTGGAATTGAAGAAAATAACGGTAAACATACAATAACAATTGAAAATGAAGCTGGAATAAGAGAACATGTTACAAACTACAACATGAAATTACGTGTTTCTCTAGGTGATGAAGTTGAAGCAGGGGATAGATTAACAGAAGGTGTAATTTCACCTAAAGAATTATTAGCTGTTACGGATCCACTTACTGCTCAAGAATATATCATGAAAGAAGTTCAAAAAGTTTATAAACTTCAAGGTGTTGATATTTCAGACAAACATATTGAAATTATTGTTAAGAGAATGATTAATAAAGTAAGAATTACCGATGCAGGAGATACTGATTTTGTTGAAGGTTTAGCCGTATCGTTAAGAGAATTTACTGAAGGCAATAAACCATACATTTTAGCAGGTAAAGTACCAGCTAAAGGAAATCCAATTATGTTAGGTATCACTAAATCATCTCTTGAAACTGATTCATTCTTATCAGCTGCTTCATTCCAAGAAACTACTAGAGTTTTAACTGATGCTGCAATCCATGGTAAGGTAGATAATTTACTAGGATTAAAAGAAAATGTTATTATTGGTAAATTAATACCAGCAGGTACTGGTTATAAGCAATATAGCGACATCAAATTAGAACTTGAAAAAGAATTAATTGATGATGATGCTAGTGAAATATTAGAAGAAAAGTTAATGGATAATGATGACATCATTACGGATACAAAGAAAGTAGTTGAAGAAATAAATGAAGAAGACGCTATTTAGTTAGTGTCTTTTTTGTTGCACAAAAAAAGCTTTCTGTATCAAAGCTTTAATTTTTCGAACCTAAGGGAGCTATATTGATGTCTGTTCCCATACTTTTTAACACATTCCCATATTTAGTATAGATTCTTTCATAATCATTTAAATAAGTATTATCATGCATTTTACTAAATGGTATAACTGTATGATTTTTATGATTAGCTGTCGTAATAGGATTGCCATCATATTTTGTGAAAATTAATTCTCCTCCTAAATTGTCATAACTAATCGTTGTCTTACCATCTGGAGTAATTGTTTTGGTTATATCTAAAGTAGCCATAAATCCCACTAATTTACTATAATCATCATTACCGTACTGATTAGAAATAAAATTGCCTAAAGAATACATGACAATAGTATTATCTATCTTAGTAATTGGTTGTAATATATGTGGATGGTTACCAATAATAATATCTACTCCCAAACTAGCTAAATATTGAGCAATTTCTTTTTGTTCATCATTTGGCATATTTTGATATTCGACACCCCAATGCATTGCTACAATTAGAACATCGACAGAATCCCTTACACTTTCGATATCTTTTTTTACTTGATCTTTATCAAATTTATTAACTAAATATGTTTTATTGGCCGGAGTATTTAAACCATTGGTAATAGTAGTATAAGATAACATTGTATAAGTAATATTATTTTTTTCTTTTATAATAAAATTATTTCGATCCTCTAGTGACTCATTCATTCCACTGTATAATACATCTGTAGATTTAAAATAATTTAAAGTATTTAAAACTCCTTTTTCTCCTTTATCAAAAGAGTGATTTGAAGCCAGTGAAACTGTATTGAATCCCGTTGCAATCATAGCATCACCGAATTCTTTTGGGGCATAAAAAGTAGGGTAACCACTGTAAGCAATCGATGCATCTCCCATCGGTGTTTCTTGATTATAATAAGCAATATCATAGTCTTTAACAATATCTTTAACATTTACTAAAGCATCAGTAAAATCATAAGAACCATCATTTTGTTTATAACTATTAAAAATTACACTATGTATTAAACCATCACCAGTTGCCAACAATTTAATTTTATATATTTCATCTTGTTTAATTGTTTGGTTAATCTTATTAGTTTTAACTACGTTAGGATCTTTATCTAAATCTTCATTAAATTTATTTTGATAAACACTAAACATTCCTATACTTAGTAAAATTATTAAAAATAAACTAATAACTTTAAAGTTTTTTTTCAATTTTTTCCTTCTTTTAGTCATGTTATTCCTTATTTAGTAAATCAAAAACTTCAGTTCTACTCAAATTATTTTTTTTATGATTAAAATTAGGTAATAAATGTAAATGAATATGCTTAATCACTTGAGCATCTCCATAGTTAATTAAAAAAGTACTAGCTTTTTTGTCAAGTTTATCCATCAATCGCTTTGTTTGAGTTTTTCCTTGTTTAAACATCTTTAAAAGTACTTCATCAGGTACTTCGTAGATATCTTCATAATGTTTTTTAGGAATTACTAGAGTATGACCAGACACATCTGGATAAGCATCCAGCATCACTAAAATGTCATCGTCTTCATAAAGAATTAAAGATGGTACTTCCTTTCTTACAATTTTACAAAATAAACAATCATCTTTCATTATTATCACCACGTTAAGTATAACAAATGGTGTGTACTTTTGTCTAGTAATTGCATATATTGAATTAGGAGTGTGATAATGTGTCTAGTTTCAAAGAAATTGTAACCAAGGCAGTCATTGGTAAAGCAAAAAAAACTAATAGTCATTCGTTTTCCATAACACCAGAACAAGTACCAAATACCGTACTTGGATGTTGGGTAATTAATCATTCATTTAATGGAATAAAAGGACCAAATGGTAGTGTTATAATTAATGGCAGTTTTGACGTAAATGTTTGGTATTCTTACGATACCGATAAAAAAACCGCTGTCACCACAGAAAATTTTAATTATAGCGATACTTTAAATATTCCAATAAAAAGTGATGCTAATATTGATAGTGCCAGTGAAATTATCGTAAGATGTCTAAAACAGCCAACGGTATCTAATGTTTTTATTGAAAATAATAATGTTAAATTAGATATTGAAAAAGAGATGGGCGTCGAAATTGTTGGGGATGCCAAAGTTAAAATAAGCGTGGAAGATGATTATGATGATTATGAAGAAATTATGGATGATGAAGATATTGAAGAAATAATAGATAATGTCGATGACAACTATTTAACTAAGGAAGAGTAAACATCAATTCAAACTAAACCTTGTTTCTTAGAACGTAGAAGCAAGGTTTTTATTATGTCATAATAAAGTTATGAGAATAAAGTAATAATTAATAATAAAATTAAACTTAAAACGCAAAAACAAAAATTACCATAAAAAAATTGACTAAGTGCAAGTACTTCTGTATAATTATAGTAAAGTATGATTAAGTCAAAATAACACATACT
>CAKOMU010000031.1 GCA_934096755.1 uncultured Bacilli bacterium | reverse complement strand
TTATTTTTTTGTATTAGTTTCTTATCGTATTATGGGAAAAAGAGAAATAGGTCAATTGGGAGTAATTGATTTAATTGTATCTATTTTGATTGCTGAATTGGTAGCAATTAGTATTGAAGAATATAAGCAACCAATGGTGTTAACGGTTATTCCTATTATGGTTTTGGTGGTATTAGAAGTTTTATTTGCTTTTATTTCGATTAAATCAAGAACGTTTAGAACTGTTTTTGACGGTAAACCGTCGTTAATTATTGCTAATGGAAAAGTTAATTATAAAGAAATGGTTAAACAAAGATATTCATTAGATGATTTACTAGTTAGTTTAAGACAAAAAGAAATAAGGGATATTGAAATGGTTGAATATGCTTTTTTAGAACCTAATGGAGAATTGTCTGTGTTTAAATATAATTTTTTTAAGACTAAAAGTCCTTACCCAGTGGCATTGATTTTGGATGGTGAGTTGCAAAAGAATGTGTTAAAACATATTCGAAAAAGTGAGGAATGGGTAGTGCAAACTTTAAGTGAGAAACATTTAAATGTTAAAGATATATTTTATGCTTTTTATAAAAATAAAAAAATTTATATTATTAAGAAAACTGATGTTTAATTACAGTTTTAACATATAGCAAAAAAAGACTATGTGTTTTTTTATTTTTGTGTTATACTTGTGATAGTAGGGTGATTAAAGTGAAACAGCTAGTTAAAAGAATAAAAAATAATAAATTGTTATCGAGTTTATGTGTGCTTATAGTAGGGGTTTTTGTCCTTGTTTTAGCAAGAATTACCTTTGCTTATTTAGCACCATCGATTAAAGATGCTATGAATAATGTTGTGGTAGATAGTAGTAGTGTTGATACACTGAAATTTATTGAAGGAGATCCTTTGAGTTTGGATGCTACTAGTACAACATTAAAAGAAGATGGGACTAATTTAGTGAAAAGTTCGAAATTTAGTGCTTCACTTTTAGCAAATAATAATAAGAACACAGCGACGATGAATTATTATGTTTATTTGCAAATACCAGAAAATACTTTTGTTTATACTGATGGATCGACACCAGAAATAATTTTAACGGTTACTAATCCTAATGGTGATGAAGTTACTAATATTGATGGTTTGACTTATGGTACTTTTAGTGGTATTTCTGGGTTTGATGTTACGACGAAAAGTGGTTTATTTAATATTGCTAATAGTTATGAAATTACTTCTAATTCTAGTGATAATGCTACTATTCAAGATTGGCAATTTACTTTGACTTATTTGAATTTAGGTTTTGATCAATCTGGTAATTATGGTCATAGTATGAGTACTAAGGTGATTATGAGTAAGGAAGAAAGAGTACTTGCTTATCATGAAATATGTGATGAATCACTACTTGCTTGTCATGTGGCAAAACAATATACAGGAACTCAAGGTGATAATAATATGTATTATCATAATAGTAAATTAGAAAATGGAACCAGAGATAATTCATATCGTTATGCAGGTTCAAGTGATACTACTAATAACTTTGTTTGCTTTGGTTATGACTCCACCGATGGAACATGTCCAACAGATTACTTATATCGAATAATCGGTGTATTTGATGGTCAAGTTAAATTAATTAAATATGATTATGCTAAAGCTAGTTTACTGGGTACTGATGGCGTTTATTATAGTGAATATTCTAGTTCTGGTGCAGGATTGAATGGTACAAATAAAGGAAGTAATTCTACTGCAGAAATAGGAATATACCCTTGGTTTAGTTCACAGACAACTCATACATGGAGTAATAGCTTGTTAAATAAAACTAATCTAAATACAAATTACGTAAATAATATAGGATCAACTTGGTCAAGTAAAATAGCAACACATACATGGAAAGTTGGAGGAAATACTGAGGCTAATATATATCAAGTAACAGCGTCAAATGCTTACAATAACGAAATTACTAATCCTGCAACAAATACGACATATGATGCAAAAGTAGGATTAATGTATGTAAGTGATTATGGCTATGCTGCAGCACCAAGTGCATGGACAACAAATCTAAGTTCTTATAGTAGCTCATTAGTAACAAAAGTGAATTGGATGTATATGGGCTTGTGGGAATGGACAATTACGCCTTGTACGAACCTTTCGTACATTGCGGTCTATGTTCATAGTGCAGGGTATATGAATTACTTTGCGGTGAACCGCAGCTTTGCGGTGAGGCCAGTCCTTTATCTTGAGTCTAGCGTCGCCTATGCAGGTGGAAACGGCACAGCCGGTTCACCGATTTTGATAAAATAGTGGCAAGGTAAATGCAAATCTACGTACCCTTGCGGGACGAAGTGAGCACGAAAAAAACAAAAAACTAAGGAAACAAGGTGGAAGACATGTAATAGAAATAATCTGGCGCAGGCTGTTTAAGCATGTGTTAGTAGCCGATTTAAAAAGAAAGAAAGGAAATGATTTAATTGAAAATATTATGTATAGGACATTCTAGTTGGGATATGACTGTTCCGGTTGATGAATATCCCGTAGAAAATACTAAATATAGATATAGTGAAAAATATTCATCTGGAGGAGGTCCTGCTGCTAATGCAGCATATTTGCTTGGTAAATGGGGAATGGATACAGTTATTGCCTCTAATATAGGCAGTGATGATTTTGGAACTAAGATTAAAAAAGAATTTCAAGAAATTCATGTTAATACAGAATATTTAGAAACTAGTTATGATAAAGATACATCATTTTCTTTTATTCTTATAAATAAAAATACTGGTTCTAGAACAGTTTTTAATGTTGCTACAGAACATCCACCATTAAAAAAACTTAATTATGATTTTACTCCTGATATTATATTCACCGATGGACATGATTACGGAGCTACTCAAAATGCAATAAGTAAATATCAAAATGCTATTACCATTATAGATGCTGGACGAGTTACTCCTGAATTACTAGAACTTTGTAAATATATTAAATATATTGTTTGTAGTAAGGGCTTTGCTGAAACTGTCACAGGTTTAAAGTTTGATTTTAATAATCCTAATAGTTTAGTAGCCGTTTATAATAAATTACAAGATAAATATCCAAATAGTGTTTTAGTAATAACTTTAGAAGAACACGGTTGCTTGTATACTAGTGGCAATGAAATTAAAATTATGCCAGGTTTAAAGATTCAAGCAGTAGATACAACTGGAGCAGGAGATATATTTCATGGAGCTTTTACATATGGTATTGCGAATAATTACGATATGGAAAAAATAATTACTCTAGCTAATATTGCAGCTGGATTGTCTGTTAATAAGATAGGTGGCAGATTATCAATTCCTAATCTATCTAACGTGTTAGATTATTATAATGCTAAAATGAATATGTATAACAATGTTAATGTAAACAGTAATCCTAATCCCCAAAATGGTCAAGTATGATTACTAGTAAGACTCCTGTGCTTGATTTACATGGTGAAATTGTTGCTATGGTGGAAGTATTAGTAGATCAATTTGTTTATGATAATGTCCTATTAAAAAATGAATATATTATTATCGTTCATGGAAAAAGCACGAATATTGTTACTAAAGAAGTACATAGAGTGTTAAAGAAAAATAAGAATGTTTTAGAGTTTTATAAAAATAATTGGAATTTAGGAGAAACGATCGTAAAACTCGATTTAAAGTAGCTGGTTTGACAAAACTAGCTTTTTTTGGTATAATATAGGTGTATTTGGTAATACTAAGAATGATATGAAAAGACACAGATTTGACAAAAACGAATGTTTGTGGTATAATGATATTGTTCGAGTAATTAGGGGGTATGTTAAAATGAAAGGATATGTATTAGATTACGTATGTGAAAATGAATTTAAGAAGTTGGAAAGAGCATTAAAGAAATATAATATGCTTGCGTTTAAAAAATTAAATTTTGATTATTATCCAGCTTTAAGAAATGGACAATTTGTTGGAGAACTTATTTCTGTTAATAAGAAAAATGGAACTGAAACTTATGAATTGAAATTACCAAGTGATAAGATGTTTGCACAAATTCATGGTGATGTAAAACTTATCTATACTGTCCATAAAAAAGATGAAGTAGTAGTGTTAGAAACTATTACTCCAGCAGAAATATTATTGGAAGGACATAGATCAGAGCTTACAACTTATAAAGGTATTATGATATCGAAAGCTAAGGCTTCGAAAGATATGTTTAAAATAGATTTACTTAATATGTTACAAGAGAAATAACTTAGGCTTCGGGGGTTGCCTAAGTTTTTATATTTTTTTTAAAAATGGGTTGCGTGATTAAAAAAAATGTGATAACATTAATAGTGTCATGGACCTCTAGCTCAGTTGGTTAGAGCCCTCGGCTCATAACCGAGTTGTCGTAGGTTCGAGTCCTACGAGGTCCACCATATTAATTGCACGCGTGGCGGAACTGGCAGACGCGCTAGACTTAGGATCTAGTGGATATATCCGTGGGGGTTCAAGTCCCTTCGCGTGCACCAAGTGGATAGGAAACTTAGAATTGTTCTAAGTTTAAGTAATAGACACTAACTAGAAATAGTTAGTTTTTGTTTGCTTAAAACAAAATGAAGGAACTAATTTGAAAATGTTAATGTTAGTTGACAAATTTCCATGAAAAGTTGGTAGTTTGCAACTATGGTAATATATATATTGAAAAGTGGAGATGTTGAAATTAATGAAGTTGATAATATTATAATTGATAGTGCTTATGGAGATATTAATATTAAGAAAATGAATGAAGATTTAGATATTAATGAAAATTATGGGCATATAAAAATAAAACAATTAAATTTAATCAAAGATTCAAAAAATTTATAATGATTATAGTGATATTTCAGTTTTTAATTAATTTAAAGAAATATTTTAGCTTTGTTGGACATATTAATTAGTATGAAGAAAATAAATTATAAAAAGTTAATAATCTATATTTGTGTTCCTTTATTATTAGGAGCTTTAGTAGGCTTTTTAAGTGGTAGCTTTGCAGGTTTTGGTGATATTGTTCAGCCCAAATTTTTACCACCGAAAATAGTTTTTCCTATAGTATGGACTGTTTTATATATTCTTATGGGAATTTCTAGATATTTAATCGATGATAATCTAGATGCCATCAAACTGTATAATGTTCAATTGGGAATAAATTTGCTTTGAAGCTTTATTATCTTTTCAATGCGACTTTATTTATTAGCATTTCTTTGGTTAATTCTTTTAATTATAGTCGTATTTAAAATGATTATGAAATTTAAAAATATTTCTAATGTTGCAGCTTTTTTACAAATTCCTTATCTAATTTGGTTAGTGTTTGCAGGTATTTTAAATCTAGCTATTGTGATTTTAAATTGAAATTCGACATATTGCGACACTTTCACAAAGGCATCACATAATATTCACATTGATTTAGTACATTGTTATTGGGCAGTTTTAGGAGACATGATTCTTTAGTTTATTGATCATTAACTCTTTTACAAACCTTTCTATAATATGTATATATTATAGTCTTATAGTTCCTACAATATTAAGTATTAAAAGTTTTCTTTTAAATAAAAATAAATAAAAGATATGTAGACTAAAACTCCTTGCGAGATAGAAATTTCGGTTTCTATCTCTTTTTGTTAGGTTGCAATTAAATAGTATTTTTGATAAAATGAGTTGGGTGGATAATATGAATTATAATACAACAGTTTTTGATGTTAAAAATTTGCGCCAAGAATTAATTTTAATGAATTTAAATGAAGTGATCGAAGCTTTAGAATTTAAAGGTTATAACGCTACAAATCAAATTGTTGGTTTTCTTACAACGGGAGATAGTAAATATATAACAACGTTTAATAATGCTCGAAAAAAATTATGCAAATTTGATCGTAATGAAATACTTATGGCCATCATTAATGCTTATTTAGGACGTTAAAATGCGCTATTTAGGATTAGATTTAGGGACGACATCTTTAGGTGTTGCAATTAGCGATAAAACAGGATTATTAGTTAGTCCTAAAACTTTGATTAAATTTCCTAGAGAAGATTATCAAATGGCGTTAAATCAACTCATGCAAATCATAGAAGAAGAAAATATTCGAAGTGTAGTTTTAGGATTGCCTAAAAATATGGATAATAGTTTAGGATTTGCTGCCCAAAGAAGTGAAAATTTCAAAAAAATGTTGGAAGAAAAAAATATTACGGTCTATTTAGAAGATGAACGATTAACGACAGTGGAAGCTATTAATATTATGAAAAATAATGGTATGAAAAAAATAAATACCAAAAATAAAACAGATATTTTATCAGCTGTGTTAATATTAGAAAGTTTTTTAAAAAGGAAAGAACATGAAAAATAAATTGATTATTGATAATGATAATGAGGGGAAAGAAAATTATAAATTACTGTTAAAAGTAAGTACTGATGAAGAAGAATATATAATATATACTAATGATACTAAAAATGAAGTAGGGGATATTATTTGTTATGTTTCTTGTTATAATTTTAAAAGTGGGAAACAAACTATTTCTCCAGTTTTAGATGATCAAATATTAGAAAGACTAGATGGCATTTTGATGCAAGTACAAAATATGGTAAATAGAAATGGGTAGTGATAGATATGGCAAAAAATAAAAAAATGAAAAAAATAATTGGGATTGTAATTGGCGTGATTATAGGATTTATTGTCCTTATAAGTCTTACTACAGTTTATTTGTTAAGCCCTATCAGTAAAGATGATGAAACAGTCGTGTTAGTCATTAGCAAAGGCGATAGCAAGGAACAAATTGCGGAAAATTTAAAAAATGCTCGATTAATAAGAAGTAAATATGCAACTTTAGGTTATATATTTTTAAGTGGTAAGAAGAATATTTTAGCAGGTAGCTATGAATTGAAACGTAATATGAGCGTCCTAGAAATTGTAGATAGTTTAGTAAAAGGAAATGTTATTCAAGTAAAAAAAGATAGTGTGGCAATAACATTTAAAGAAGGTCAAACATTAAAACAATACTTAGAACTAATTGCTGATAATACTTCTTTAGAAAAAGAAGAAATTATGAGGATGATTAATGATAAAAACTATTTGAAAACATTAATTAATGATTATTGGTTCTTGACGAATGAGGTTCTAAATGATAATATTTATTATGCCTTAGAAGGTTATTTGTATCCTAATACGTATGAATTTTATTTGGATACTGATTTAAATTCTGTAATAAGAAAAATGCTTGACACGACTGATAAAATTTTGAGTCAATATAAAGACCAAATAGAAGTAAGTAATTTAAGTGTTCATGAACTGTTGACGATGGCATCTATTGTAGAAAAGGAAGCTTTAAATTATGAAGATAGAACAAAAGTTGCTCAAGTAATATTTACAAGAATTGCAAAAAATATGAGCTTAGGTATGGATGTTACTAGTTATTATGGAGTACAAAAAGATATGACAGAAGTAATAACGAAAGCTGATCTTAATGATAATAATCCCTATAACACTCGGGTGACATCATTTTTAGGTCTTCCTGTGGGGCCAATTTGTAATCCTAGTAAAGAAAGCATTGAAGCTGTACTTAATCCCGCTAAAACTAATTATATTTACTTTTTTGCAGATATTAATACAGGAAATGTTTATTTTACAGATGATGCTAGTGAATTTGAAAATTTTAAAAAAATATATGGATAGGTGAATTTATTAAATGAAAGAACAAATTTTAGAAATGGAAAAATATGCTAATGAAAATAATGTGCCGATTATTGAAAAGCAATCCATTGTGTTTATTATGAAATATATCAAAGAACATAAGATAAAAAATATTTTAGAAATTGGTAGTGCTATTGGTTATTCTGCAATTTTGATGGCTTCTAGTAGTCCTGATGTTAGTGTAACTACAATTGAAAGAGATGAAGCCAGGTATATGGAGTGTTTAAAAAATGTCAAAAAATGTGGCATGGAAAAGAAAATTAATGTTGTATATCAAGATGCTTTAGAATTGAATTTGTCGGAAGATTTACGTTATGATATGATTTTTATCGATGCTGCTAAAGGTCAATATACTAAGTTTTTTGAAAAGTATAAACATTTTTTGAATCCTAATGGTGTAATTATTACAGATAACATTAAATTTCATGGATATGTTGGAACATCTAGCCAGTTAGATAAAGGCAATTTAAAAAGTTTAGTACAAAAGATTGAAGGATATATACAATTTTTAAAGGATAATACAGAATTTGAAACAACCTTTAAGGACATTGGTGATGGACTTTCTGTAAGTGTGCTTAAAAGTGAATAAAATAGTTACGGTGACGGATAGAGAGGTTATAGAAAGTTTACAAGGTAAAGTAAGACTTCTATATCCTCTTAAATCATATTCAGTGGGTTATTTAGATTATTTTGATATTCAAGAAATCGATGATTTTGTACTAATAAATAGATTGTTGACAGATACAGATATTGATAATTTAACAAAAATACTACATGATGGTAAGTTTCAAGGAATTGTTTTTGATGATTTAGGAATATTAGAAATTATTCAAGATTTAAAAATAGAAAAAATTTTATTGTTAGATCATTTAGCTTGTAATCATGAATCAATTAATTATTACTTAGATTATGTCGATAGTGTGGTTGTATCCAATGATTTAACGAAAGAAGAAATTATGAAAATTGTTCCTTTATGTAAGAAAAAAATGATTATTAATGTCTTTGGCTTAAAAACATTGATGTATTCACGCCGAAAATTAGTCAGTAATTACCAAACACATTATGGTTTATTGAAAGAAAATATCATTCAACCAAATATTCTAGACAAACATTTTATTGTAGTAGAAGATGAACTTGGCACTAAATTTTATGCATATCCATATTATAATGCTTTAGAATTATTAAATTTAGAAAACATTTTATATTATTGGTATGACCCCATTTTATTGAAAAAAACAGAAATATTAAATTTAGTAGATCATGAAGATATTAACGGTATTACAACTGATAAAATCTTTTTAGAACAAAAATGTGTATATAAAGTGGGTGATTTAGATGCCTGAATTGTTAGCTCCAGCTGGAGATTTAGAAAGAATGAAGATTGCATATATGTATGGAGCAGATGCTATTTACTGTGGAGGACAAAATTTTAGTTTACGGGCCAATGCTAAAAATTTTAGTTTACCTGAGTTAAAGGAAGCAACTAATTATGCACATAGTTTAGGTAAAAAAATTTATGTTACTGTAAATATTGTCTTTCATGAAGAAAATTTAGAGGGATTAGATGAATACTTGAAGTATTTAGCTGATATCCAAATTGATGGGATTATTGCTAGTGATATACTAGTAATTAAAAGAATTAAAGAATTAAATTTAGATTTACCTATATCATTATCCACTCAAGCTAGTACTTTAAATAGTCGAAGTGCTCGTTTTTGGCAAAGACTGGGAGTGGAAAGAGTAGTTCCTGCTAGAGAGGCAATGAAGGAAGATTTACAAAAAATTAAAGCTACTGGTATAGAAGTGGAAACTTTTATTCATGGTGCGATGTGTACTTCGTTTAGTGGCAAATGTATTTTATCTAATTATATGACTTTGAGAGATTCGAATAGAGGTGGATGTGCTCAAGTTTGTCGTTGGCCTTTTAGTTTACCAAATAGTCCAGATTTTACAATTATGCCAAAAGATTTAAATATGATTCCCTTTATTAAAGAAGAAATTGAGATGAACATTGATTCATTTAAAATTGAAGGACGAATGAGATCAATTTATTACGTAGCAACGGTTATATTATGTTATCGTAAAATGATTGATGCAGCTTTAAATAATACTCTTACTTTAGGGTTAGAAAATTATTATTTGCATATACTTAATAGATGTGCAAATAGAGAGTCAACACCACAATTTTTTAAGAGTATACCGGGAGAAAAGGAAGAATATTGGAATGGACGCACAGAAGTATCCAATCAAGATTTTTTAGGATTAGTAAAAAGTTATGATGAAAATTTGCAAGAAGTCAGTATTGAGGTACGTAATTATTTTAAAAAGGGTGATATAGTGCAATTTTTTGGTCCTGATTTAGAACCATTTGATTATGAAATTAATATAATGTATAATGATTTAGGAGAAAAAATAGATGTAGCCAGACATCCTAAAAGTATCGTTAAATTACCTGTTTCTATACGACTTAAAGAAAATGAAATGATGCGATTAAAAGTGTTTGACAAAAAAATGTTTTTATAGTATGATTATGAACTGTAAAAAGTATTAAGGAGAAAAATAACATGAAAAAAGAAAATAAATTTATTATGACTGCAGAAGGATTTTTAGAAGCTGAAAATGAACTAAATGAACTTAAAAATGTTCGTCGCCCAGAAGTTATTAAAGCCTTAAAGGAAGCTAGAGCTTTAGGCGATTTGTCGGAAAATGCTGATTATGATGCTGCTAGAAATGAACAAGCTATTATTGAAGCAAAAATTCAAGAATTAGAATATAAATTAGAACATGCAGAAATAATTGATAATAAAGATAAAAATGTTGTTAATTTAGGTTCAGTTGTTACCATTACTGATGAAGATGGTGAAGTTGAAGAATATAAAATAGTAGGTTCAATGGAAGCTGATCCATTTGATAACAAGATTAGTAACGAGTCTCCGCTTGGAGTTGCTTTATTAAAACATAAAGTTGGAGATACTGTTAAAGTTGAAAGTCCAAATGGTGGATACGAAATTAAAATTAATAATATTGCTTAAAACTAACGTATGTTAGTTTTATTTTGGTTGTAATATAGGTGGTTTTATATTATAATAGAGTACGTAGATGAAAGGAAGTTTATAAATGAAAAATGTATTTGAAGTAGAAATCAAATTAGATAAGGAATGGGTATCAGCCCTAGATACTACATTTAAAAAGAAAAATAGAGAAGTTAAAATTGATGGATTCCGTAAGGGAATGGCTCCTAAAGATGTTTATATGAAACATTTTGGAATTGAATCTTTGTATGCAGATGCTGTTGATACATGTATTGGTA
>CAKOMU010000030.1 GCA_934096755.1 uncultured Bacilli bacterium | reverse complement strand
CTTTAGATATATCACCTACCGCTGGCATATTTAATTCTCGTCGCAACAATCCCGTACTTCCGCCATTATCAGCTACCGAAACAACCGCGGTTATATCTATAGGAAATAATTTCATTCCCTTTAAAAGTTGAGAAAGGCCACTTCCTCCCCCAAAAATAACTACTTTTTTCATCTTCATCACAACTCAAGTGTAACACAGATACCCAAAAAATTCTATAAAAATGGGATATTTCTACGTTTTACTCCACCATTAACTTCATAACATGTATCAATTACAATAAAAGCATCCGGATCTATTTCTAAAATTCTTTGTTTTAATAAATAATAATCATTATTAGAAACAACACACATTATCATAAAACCATTTTTTCTTTTAAATCCACCTTCACTAGGAATACAAGTAAGGCCAGTAGAAAACTCTTCTAAAATTAAATGTTTAACTTTAATAAAATGTTTAGTATAAATGTAAAACAATTTACTATTTTGAATACCAAATAATATTCTATCAACAAAGTAAGTAGAACAAGTTAAAATTATAAACGAATAAACTCCTTTATCCATACCAAAGACTAACATACCCAAAATAATAATAATGCTATTAGCAATAATCATGGCCTTAGATTCACTAACTTTAGCATACTTATTGATAATTTGCATAATAATATCTGTACCACCAGTGGAATACCCGCTTCGATATATAAGTCCACTACTAATTCCATATAAAATGACAGCAAATAATAAAACTAAATAAAAGTCTTCACTTACTAAATACTTAGCTAAAAAGTTCGTTATAGGCATCGATACTGTTACCATAAAAGGGTACAAAATTGAGCCCAATATATTTTTTTTAGTAGTTTTAGCATCCAAAAAAATCCAACCAATTAATAAAATCAATAAGTTAGCAACATACAAAAAAACATTATAATTCCATCCAAATAATTTTTGCACAACAATAGCAATACCACTAAAGCCAGATACAACCAAATCATTAGGTGTTAAAAACAAATTAAAACATACAGCATATAAAAATATACCAATTACTAAAGATAACCCATCGATTACGATTTCTCGATAATTTATTTTTGTTTTATGCATAAATAACCACCACTACTTTACATCATTATAAGATAATAACATATTTTTGGCAACCATGCATATATTGATTTAGAGGTGAATTTTAATGAATGGTAGCTATTACCAAAATCCAACATTTCCAAATCAAGGCTTTCAAACTCCACCTGGAAATGTATCTGTAACAGATGTTACTAATAATATTCCCCAAGAGCAAAGTTATATTGAAAACATATTAAGACTAAACAAGGGAAGAAAAGTTAAAGCCTACGTTTCTTATCCAGATAGTAGTGCTTGGCAAAATAAGATTTATGAAGGTATAATTGAAGAAGCAGGCAAAGATCATTTAATTATTCGTGATAATACTAATAATTTATGGTACTTAATAAGAATAATTTATTTAAACTATGTAGAATTTATGGAACCAATAATTTATTCTCATAGTTACTCTGAAAAGACTTATTAAAAAACAAAAAGTTTTGTGTAACTTTTTGTTTTTTTATTACGAAATTATAAACGGATTATTCCTTGTTCCATCACCAGACACGTATTTAACATCATTATTTAAATAATTAATATTTAAATTGCTATTTGCCATTTATTATCTTGATCATTATTATTAAAACGATAAACATTTAAAGTTCCGATTTTATTTCCTAAATAACTAGTAGGAATCGAAATAGAGCCATAAGTACAACCATTTGATCCTAATAAATTAGATTCAGCATAATCATACTTAATTAATTTTACTAAATCTTCAAAAACTCCTATAATTCTATACAAGTTATCTACTGGACAATTAGAAACAGTAGTACTAAAACATACAAAATTGTTTGCCGTATCACTAGGACCAGAATAACGATAGGACTTATCATTAGCACTATTAGTCAAAGTATTATCATGGTAATATAATGATCTTGCACCCTGAACAGTAAATAAATTTTTAATATAATCTGCAAAGTAAGTATTTTTATCAAAATATACACTACCAACTACATAAATCCCTAATAACATAACTAGTATGACGCCACCAACTATCCCTATTTTCTTCACAACCAAAAGAAGCTTCCTTCTTTGGAAGCCTCCACACTATATATAAAATTTTTTCACGACTTATCTTCGCATGCAAGCAACTTGTAGATTTTAAAAATAATATTTAAATCTTTTTATTTCATTTTCCAATATAGTTTTAGGTCCATGGCCCGGATAAATCACAATATCTTTTGGATATTTACTAATTAACTCTAAACTATCTTTCATATCTTCTTCACTACCAGTAGGTAAATCCATACGACCTATAGTTCCATAAAAAATAAAATCTCCACTAAATAATATTTTATCTTCTTTAAAATAAAAACTCAAACTATCACTGGTATGGCCAGGCGTTTTTATAATCTCATAATTAAAAATTTTTGTATCTTCATTTTCTTTAATTTTAAAATATTTTTTTAATTCTTCTAAGGCTCCAATATGATCATCATGATAATGTGTCACCAATATTTCTTTAACATTTTTATTCTTACAAGCATCTATAATTCTTTGTGGTTCATCTCCAGGATCAACAATAAAACTATAATTCCCAATTGTTCCTATATAACAATTTTCTTGCAAAGCTCCAACTACTATTGTTTCTAATTTCATTTCTTCACCTACTCTGCATTAATACTAACATAAAACATACAAAACATCAATTAGCATCCAATTTTTATAAGCATTTTTAACAAATTATACTTTACAAGCAAGTATATATAAAGCATAATAATGCCGTTGCCTAAGTGGTGGTGCCTACCTAGAGAGATCAGCTAATCAAACCTGAATCAGGGGGAAAAAGACAGGTGCTAGGTTATGAAAAGAGAAAGTATTCTTCTAGTAATAATAATTTTATTAATAATTGTAATTTTACGTTTGATATAAAAAAAGACACTAACCTAATCTAGGTGTAGTGTTTACACAAAATGTAGGCATTACCCACTTGGGTAACCCTTACAGCCATTATAAATGAATTAAAAAGTAAATTCAAGTTATTTTGAATTTTTTATTGCAACCCTAGTATATATAAAGTATAATAGTGCCGTTACCTAAGTGGTGGTGCCTACCTAGAGAGATCAGCTAATCAAACCTGAATCAGGGGGAGAAAGGCAGGTGCTAGGTTATGAAAAGAGAAAGTATTCTTCTAGTAATAATAATTTTATTGATAATCGTAATTTTACGTTTAATATAAAAAAAAGACACTAACCTAATCTAGGTGTAGTGCTTAACAAAACAGTAGGCATTACTCATTTAGGTAACGCTTACAGTCATTATAATAAATATTTTCAACAAATACAAGTAAATTTTATAAAATGATAATATCCAAAGATTAACTTTGGATATTTTTATTTTTTAAAACCATTGAGTTCTAGCATAAAACCATGCTCCTTTACCAGGAAATCCTGGAGGATTCATCAAATTAGCATAAAAATGTGACCAGCTAGTCCAATTACTCTTAGACACACTATAATGTAAATGAGCTCCAAAAGTACACGAATCATAACCACCATAACTAATAGAAGTACTTTTACCCCCAGATTTACCTATCACAGTTTGATTAGTAACAGTTTGATTTAAACTTACACTTATCGATAATAAATGAGCATACAACATCGTATATGTTACTCCATTTACTTTAGATTCAATATACACTTGATTACCACCACAACTAGCACCTCTAATAATATAAACAACTTTTCCATTTGTAGATGAATATACAGTAGTACCTTCTGGCGTACCAATATCAATACCGCTATGGTTACTAGATTTACCATTAATTACTCTCCAACCATATAAACTAGTAATAGAACCTTTAACAACTGGTTTTAACCAAGTACTATTATAAGAATATGAAGCACATTCAGTAAATTTTTGATTTTCTTTACACCCCATCGCTACATAATTTTTAATATTTGTCTCAACTATTTTAATCTCTTCATCGATATCCATTGAAATATCAGACAATTCCAATAAACTAGAATCTAAACTCTCTATTTGTTTTTCATAATTAACAATATTCTTATTTAGTTCCACTTCATAATTCTTTAAATCTACTTGTTTTTGTTCATTCGTCTTAATTAATTCTTCCATTTCTGTCAATTTATCTTTATTGTACTGAGATATTTGTTTTACAGCATCAAGACGCATTATTAATTCTGTCATCGAAGAAGAATTAGTAACAAATTCCAAATAGATATTATCGCCAAGTAGTAGTTGATAATTTTCCATTAATTCATTAGTTTGTTCATTTAATTCACTGATTTTTTTATTAGTTTCTTCTATAGAAGCTTTGGCTTCACTTATTTTGTTTTCAGAATTAATTATTTCTTGATTAGCATTTCTTATATCATCATTTCTTTGTCTTTTTTGGGCTTCTGTCATTGCCTTTTGACTTTGTGTTTTTTGTTTTTTGGCTTGCAATTCTTTTAATTCTTGTCTCAGTTCTGCTAATGTTGTAGCCTCACTCTTAGCAGAAGCATCTTCAACTTTAAAAATAAAACAAGAAACAAATAAACCTATCGCTAAAATATAACGGATAAAATATTCACTTATTTTTTTCACACTCATCATATTTTCAAATACTTCCTTACAGCTTTAATACTACCAAACATACCCACTAAAGCACCAATTGCCACTAACACACCAGAAACACCAAAAACAAAATTATATGGTTTGATTAACATAATTAAATTAGAAAATAATTTACCATGTAATCTAGAATAAAGAATCACATATCCATAAATAGTAATACATACTGGAATAATTGAACCAATTAAACCTATAATAAATCCTTCAAACAAGAAAGGTAATTTAATAGTAGTATTACTAGCTCCAACTAAACGCATTATTTCAATTTCATTACGACGACTAAAAATGGTTAATTTAATTGTATTGCTAATTAAAAAGGCTGTTACTAATACTAAAGCAATTACGACCACAATCACTACCTTTTGTACTACATCAAATACAGAAATAACAGTTTCAACCATTCCTTCACCATATTTAACTGTATCAACCCCATCAATCGTTTTAATATATTCACTGGTTGCACTCAAATTTTTAACATCTTTAACTTTTAAAACAAAAGAATTAAGCAAAGGATTATCATCTAAATAATTCAAAACATTTTTAAATGCTTCATCATAGTTACTCATTTCTAATTTCCATTCATCTTTTCCTTTAAAAGTTACTTCTTCAATATTTTTTTGATTATTTAAATCAGCCTTTATATTTTCTATTTGTTCATCAGTAACTTCTCTTTTTAAATACACCACAATTGTTAATTCATCTTCAATTAATTTGGTCGCATTTTGAATATTACAAGCACACACAATCGCTATTGCAACAAGTATTAACGTTATAGTGGTACACATAATAGAAGCAAAACTTAACGAAAAATTTCTAATAACACTTTTAAAAGCATCTCTTATACTTCTTAAAAAAATTCTAAATGCCCTCATTTGTCTTATAACTTCCTTTCGCGTAATCGCCAGCTAATACCCCATTATTAATTAACAAAACTCTTTTTTTCATTCTATTAACAATATCTTTATCATGAGTAGCCATAATAATAGTAGTTCCCATTTCTTTATTTATTTTATCGATTACTTCCATTATTTCTTCACTAGTTTTAGGATCTAAATTACCAGTTGGTTCATCACATATAAGAAGCTTTGGCTTGTTCACAATTGCCCTAGCAATACAAACTCTTTGTTGTTCTCCCCCTGATAACTCCCCTGGAAATGAACGGACTTTTTCTTTTAATCCTACTCTTTCCAAAGCATTTAACACAAGGGGTCTAATTTCTGTTCCTTTCATTCCTACGCATTCCAAAGCAAATGCAACATTTTCATAAACTGTCAACTTTGGCAACAATTTAAAATCTTGAAAAACTATTCCAATCTTTCTTCTTAATTTATAAACTTTACGATTACGAAGTTTACCAACGTTTAAACCACCCACATATACTGTGCCACTTGTTGGCTTTTCTTCTCGATAAAGCATTTTTATAAATGTTGATTTACCACTAGCAGTAAGTCCAATTACAAAAACAAATTCACCCTTAGCTACACTAACCGATAAATCAGCAATAGCTGTAATGCCATTTTTATATGTTTTATTTACATTTTTTACTTCTATAAACTTCATATGGACCTCCATAATAAGTATAACATTCTTAAAAAATTTAATAAATGCTAAATTATACCATTTGACACTTATTAGTGAAGTTTCCTTGCCAGCGAATAATTTATTTTATATAATTATATATTGATAGGAAGTGATTTTTTGAAAAAAAACGAATTTATGGAAGGTGCAATGATAGCTACAATTGCTATAATTCTTTCTAAAATTTTAGGTGTTCTCTACGTTATTCCTTTTTATAAAATTATCGGTGAAAACGGTGGTTCTTTATATGGTTATGCTTACAATATTTATAATTTCTTTTTAATAATATCTTCCGCCGGTATACCACTAGCCATCAGTAAAATCACCAGTGAATACAACACTTTAGGAAAAGTCAAAGAAAAAACCTACATGTTTAAATACTCTCAAAAAATCATCCGTATTTTTTCCATCATATCTTTCTGTATATGTTTTTTTGGTGCAAACTTAATAGCAACTGCCATTGTAGGAGATTTAACGGGAGGAAACTCTATTAGCGACGTTGCTTTTGTTATAAGATGTGTATCATTTGCTATTTTAGTAGTACCTCTTTTAAGTATTTTACGTGGATATTTGCAAGGCCATCGTTACATAGCTGCTCCATCAATTGGCCAAGTAATTGAACAGTTCGTAAGAGTATTGGTTATAATCGTCGGTTCATTCGTAGCTCTAAAAGTATTTCATCTAAGTGTTGCTCAAGCTGTAGGAATAGCTGTATTTGGAGCATGTGCTGGAGCTTTAGTTTCTTATGGTTACTTATTATTGAAAACTAGAAAAATAAAAGATAATTTATTTGTACCATTTGAAGAAGTATCTAAGGAAGAAAAAAAGATTATTTTAAAAAAACTAATTGGATATTGTATTCCGTTCATTATCATCAACGTAGCTAATAGCATCTACAATTCTGTTGATATGATATTAGTAATTAAAGGTTTAAATTGGATTGGTTATCCAGCAAAAGATATTGAAACTATTTCTTCAGTATTTACAACTTGGGGAAGCAAATTAGTTAGTGTAGTAACTGCTATTGCTACTGGTTTAGTTATCAGTCTTATCCCTTCAATCGTTGAAGCATACACCAAAAAGGATATGGAAGAAGTAAATAATCAATTTAATAAAACTTTACAAGTACTTTTATATGTTATATTACCCTTTTCAATCTTTTTAAGTATATTTTCAAAACAAGTATGGACTCTATTCTATGGAGAAAGCTTTTATGGACCATTAATCTTCAAATATACAATTTTATTAGCTATATTAGATTCAGCTTACATAATGATATGTAGTGCTTTACAAGGTCTATCAAAAACAAAACTAATTTATATCTCTTGTGCCACTGGTTTAATTACTAAAACCATCCTAGATATTCCTTTAATATTTTTATTTAATAAAATAGGGATTTATCCTTTTTATGGAGCTATACTAGCTACAACAATTGGCTATTGTTTATCCTTAGCTATACCCTTATATACATTACATCACAAATATCATTTCAGCTACAAACAAACTATTAAATCGCTTCCAAAATTAATATTTACTATAATTATTTTAGTAACTTTATGTTTAATTATTAAACCACTTGTATTTAATCATCTAACCAATAAAATTTACATGTTTTTAGCACTAGCGGTTATAGGAATTATAGCACTAATTATTTATTATCCCTTAAATCGAGAATTATTAAATGAATTAATTGGAAACAAACTAATAACTAAATTTGCCAAGAAAAAAAGTACTAAGCAGAATTAAATAATTCTTATTTAGTACTTTTTTAATTAAAAATTCCAAAAAAACAATCTTCTAGTCCTACCTAAAGTGCGATTTTTAGCAATTTGATATTCTTCATTATCACTTAAAAATTCAAATCTTTTACCGACTTTTAACCAACCTGCATCTCTTTGCATTTCTAAATAATTTACCAAGGCTTGATCTACAGTTCTATCATCAGCTTTAAAGTATTCACTTTCTATTCTAGTTATTTCATCTGTAGTCGGTATTTTGGTACCCATCATTAAATTAACTCGATATCGAAGTTCATCACCAAAATCTTTATTTGTAGGCAAATTATTTCTAAGACATTGTAAATCTTCCTTAGTAATACCCAATTTATCAACATATATACAACTAAAAGCACCCTCTTTTAAATTACCAGTTTCATCTTTTTCACCAAAAATATATTTATCCATAAACTTATCAAATTGAGTATAATAATCATACTCATTCATTGAATAACCATCACGTATTTCTTCTATCAAATTATTAACATTAAAACCAATTGTTATGATTGTAGCTTCATCAATATTTTCAATAATTTTTTGACAGTTTTTCATAGTCATTTTAGCAATTTTTCTTACCTCATTACTATAATCATCGACTTCCAACATAGCCTTAGCTAATTCAATTGATGCTACATTTGCTGCTAACAAATCTACTTTTACTTCTTCAAAAGTCTTCATTTTCTATCCCTCCCGTTTAACCATAATAACAAAAAAAGTAACTTATCACAATAAAATATATATTAATCATAAAATCGTACGAAAAACAATCATAAATAATCAAAAAATACAATCATTGACAACAATTTTAAAATTTATCATTACTTAAAAAAATTTACAATGTACTAACTAAAATCATAAATTATATTATATTCTAAATGAAAAAAACTCTCATTTTAGAGAGTCCTTATTGAAACATTTTTTTGGCAGTTCTAAGCATTTGAGCTGTATAACCATATTCATTATCATACCAAGCTACTACTTTTACTAATTGTGAGCCTTCATTCTCCACAATACTAGTTGATAAACCATCAACAATTGCCCCAAACTTCTTACCTAAACAATCACTAGAAACGATTGGATCCATAGTAAACTTAATTGTTTCATTTTGATTATCCATAAATAATTTATTTAATTCATCTACAGTTGTATTTCTTGAAAGTTCTAATGTTAAATCTACTACTGAACCATCTGCAGTAGGTACTCTTAAAGCACTTCCATCTAATTTTCCTAAAAGTTGAGGAATAACTAAACCAATTGCTTTAGCTGCTCCTGTACTTGATGGTACAATATTTTGACCACAAGCTCTACCACGTCTTGATTTAATCCCTTTTTTATGAGCAATATCAAGCGTTGCTTGATCATTTGTATAAGCATGAACAGTTGTCATAAAGCCTTTTTTAATACCAATATTATTTTCAATGATATTTAAGACAGGTGCTAAACAATTAGTTGTACAACTAGCTCCAGAAACAATTACATCTTCACTCGTTAAAGTATTATCATTAACGCCATATACAATAGTTTTCATTTCACCTTTACCAGGTGCAGAAATTAATACCTTCTTTGCTCCAGCCGTAATGTGTTTCATCGCATCATCTTTAGATGTAAATTTCCCTGTACATTCTAAGACCAAATCTACACCTAGATCTTTCCATGGTAAATTGCTTGGATCAGTTTCACTATATACTTTTATTCTTTTTACTCCTGCAACAACAATTTCATTACCTTCTGCTTTAATTTCATCTTCATGAAAAGAACCATGAACTGTATCATACTTAACCAAATATGCCAAATCTTCAGCACTTGTTAAATCATTTATAGCTACAATATCAAAATCAGTTTGTGTAACTATTTGTCTAAACGCTAATCTCCCTATTCTCCCAAAACCATTAATTGCTACTTTAATCATTATATTTTCCTCCTATAAATTCTCTTAATATTGATTCATCGCTTACATATTCCCCTGGTATAGGGAAAAATTGCTTCAAAAAATCTACTAACCTTCTTGCTTCCTCCACATATTTTGAATTAACACTTACCGATAATAGTAAAGGTTCTACATAAACTTTCAAAACCCCAATTTCGTATGGTAAAGCGGTATTAATAATTACATCTGCTTGATGAATATATGGAAAGATATATTTTTCTTCACCATTTCTTACCCTTTGCCAATTATCAATCGTGTCCACAACATTAAAACCTCTAGTTCTATTATCTCTAACGATCCTTCTTAATAACCTTAAATCTAATGTAGATATATAATTATGCCTATCAATTGATAAAGGAATAAAAGGGCTCAAATAAATTTTATACTTGTACTTATTATCAATATATTTGGTTACTTCATCATTTAAAGCATGTAATCCTTCAATTAAAAAGATACTATTATTATTTAATTTCACTTCTTCTTTTCTTAATTCACTTTTACCACTTATAAAATTATATTTTGGCAATCTAATGCTTTCACCATTTAATAATGCTTGTAAATGTTTGTTAAACAACTCTGTATCAATTGCATTAACACATTCAAAATCATAATTACCATTTTGATCCTTTGGTGTTTTATCACGATCAACAAAATAATCATCCAAACTAATATTTATAGGATCATAACCTAAAGCCGCAAAACAAGAAGAAAGCCTAGCTGTCGTTGTCGTTTTTCCACTAGAAGATGGACCTGCAATTAAAACAAACTTAACATCTTTTTTTTCTCTAATTTCTTTTACTACATTAGCTAAATTCAAATAAAAGATCAATTCACAAGAACCAATAAATTTTTTTATTTTACCATTTCCTACTGTTTTATTTAAATCAGTAATATAAGGCATATTTAGTTCATTTAACCATTTCTTACCACTATAAAAATTTTCAATGATATTATCATAATGAACATATTCAGGTACTAATCCTTTACTAGTTACAGTAGGAAATAAAAAGATAATTTTATTTTTGCCCAAATAAACTAATTCAAATTTTTTTAAACTGCCAGTACTATAAGGCATTAGAGAATAAAAATAATTAATTCTATCTTTCAGTTTATATAAATTAACCA
>CAKOMU010000029.1 GCA_934096755.1 uncultured Bacilli bacterium | reverse complement strand
TCGTTCAGGGTTTCCCCCATTGACGAATATTCCTAACTGCTGTCTCCCGTAGGAGTCTGGGCCGTGTCTCAGTCCCAGTGTGGCCGATCAACCTCTCAGTTCGGCTACGCATCGTCGCCTTGGTAGGCCTTTACCCCACCAACTAGCTAATACGCCGCAGGCCCATCTCTAAGCGAAGCTTTAAAGGCTTCTTTACTCCGTAGAGCACATTCGGTATTATCAGTCGTTTCCAACTGTTATCCCCATCTTAGAGGTAGGTAACCCACGTGTTACTCACCCGTTTGCCACTAAGGGGATATTCCAAATCCTTCTCAATCCATTCTCTGTGCAAGCACTTCAAATTTCTTTCCTTTTCTTTGGGCCCCTTCGTTCGACTTGCATGTCTTAGGCATGCCGCCAGCGTTCATCCTGAGCCAGGATCAAACTCTCAATAAAAAAGATTTATCTCTAAATCGTTATTTTAAGTTCTTCCTAAGCTACTCAAAATTGACTTTTTTACTCAGTTTTCAAAGACCATTTCGCACCCCTTTCTGTGAGTGCATAGTTAATATATCAAATTAATTTCTTGTTGTCAACTCATTTTTCGCTTTTTTTCTCCTTTTTTCAAATTTTGACAATTTCATTGAAATTTAAGCACTTAATTTGTTCATTTTTTCATATATTTGTTGATATTTCAAAATATTTTCTAAGTTAAATGGCCCTTCATTATTTTTTTTCATTTCAATTAATTTATCTAATTCTTTGTGAATGATTACATCAATTGCTTCCGGATATTTCATCTTTTTTTTATGATATAAGTATTCATTTTTGTCTAATACTTTAAACCCACCATCTGGATACACCCGCAAATCCAAATCATAATCTATATACTTAATAACATCCTCATCTACTACATAAGGTGTTGCAATGTTACAATAATAGTACAAACCGAATGGTTTAAGTTGTGCTATGCAATTGAACCATTTATTTTTGTAAAAATAAATTATTGCTAATTCTTTTGTTTTATATTTATGACCGTTTGGTTCAATAACGTCAATCATGTAGTTACCACATACTATGTAATCTTTTTGAATATCTAAAATAATTGTTTTTTCACTAGATTGATAAACTACACCATTATGTTTATAACATTGTATTTTATATTTATCTCCTATTTTCATATAACCAACTTTCTGTTTTTATTATACACCAAATAAAAAAAAAGGAAAAGTTTTCTAGAACTTTTCCTACATCTATTTAAAAAAATTGTTTTTATAAGCTCATGATAACTTCTAATGCTTTATTTAATTGTGTGTCAATTACTGCTGTTTCGTTACCATTTTCATCATACTCATAAGTTAATTTAGCTTCGTAATCTGGTGTAATACCAATCGTATCAATACATTCTCCATTTGGTCTTAGCCATTTAGCGGAAGTATATTTAGCTTTTGATCCGTCACTTAAGTCGTATGTTTGCTGTACCTTTCCTTTGCCATAACTTGTTTCACCAACAAGAGTTGCCTTATAGCTATCTTTTAATGCTGCTGCCAATATTTCGGCTGCTGATGCTGTATTTCCGTTAATTATTACGACAATTGGAAAATCAGTTTTGTCATTTGTTTCATCATAATGTTTTTCTTCACTTTTTTTATCTTGTAAACTATAAATCAACTTACCTTTTTCTAAAAATAAACTGGCGGTTGTTTCTGCACTGTCTAAGTAACCACCTGTATTATCGCGTAAATCAATAACTAAACGTTCCATTCCTTGATCTTTTAAATTTTTTAAAGCATCTTCTACTTGACTAGTTAGAGTTCTAGAAAAAATGGATATCCTAAGGTAACCTATGTTATTGTCCTTTAATTCATAGGCAATAGCAGATGTTGGAATTGTGTCAATTTTTACAGTGAATGACAATTCTTCTTCGCCTCTTTTGACTATGATATTTACAGTTTTATCTTTACTATTTTTAATCAAACTAGAAATTTCATTACTTGTTTTTTCACTAACATCAGTATCATTAATTTTTACAAATATATCCCCAACTTGCAGTCCTGCTTTTTCGGCTGGGCTACCAGATGCGATACTTTTTATTTCTTGACCTTGAATACTAATACCTATACCTTCATAGCTACCAGCTAAGCGTTCCTCTAAATCTTTGCTTTGTTGTGAATTTAAGTAGGTTGTGTAATTATCTCCCAAATAATTTAACATAGCATCTAAGGCCGTATCCAACATTTTTTCTTTATCTATATCTTCGTAGTAATTGTTAACAATATTTGAATAAGCTTTTAAAAAATCGGTTAATTCACTATCACTACTAAGTGCTTTATATGACAAGCCATAATTATTGGTCACTATCACCCCTGCAGTAATAGCCGAAATTATGGAGGTGGCACATATTATAATGATTACACTAATTAAATTAAAGCCTTTGTTATTCTTCATATTATCACCCTATATTTAGATTTTATCACTTTAAGAAAAAAAAGAAAAGTTAAAAACTTCTCTAAATTCCTAATTCACTTTTGATTGTGTCAATATTTTCAATATATTTAGTAATTTTACCATTTTTGATTTTAACTAGAGTTAAATCACCAAACTTAACATCATTTATATTACTAGCGGATGGATTGCTTGTTTCACTATCAGTAATTTTATAGTCACTATTTAACTTATTTCCTAAATCACAATAGTAAATTTTTAAAGCTTTTTCACTACTCATATATTTATTGATAATTGCTGAATATAACATAGCGTTACTATCTTCTCCATCATATAACATGACATAATATTCTTTAATGTCACGATTAAACATCGTACCTACACTAACTTTGTCATAATCTATACTTCCTGCAGTAACAGTGTTATCAGTTTGATTATTCGTATCTTTTTTTAATAATCTCGTCACACCATAAACTACTAACACAAGGATGATAATACTAAATAGAATAATGACAAAACGTCTTACTTCTCTAGCTTCATCACTAATATATCTTTCTGTTTTTAACTTATTATTTTTTTTAACTTTTTTATCATGTTTATCATTTAACTTTGCTTTTTTATCTGTCATTTTAAGCCTCCATGAATAAATTATACATAATTTTTTTTAATTATGCAAGATTTTATCTCAGTGCTTAATTAACAAAAAGCCATCTTGCAAAAAGCAAAATAGCATTTTATTATTTACTTGAGATCACAGTTTTAGAATTTCCTAAAGATTTAGCAACACTGACCATTTCATTTGAAGATAAATCACTACTTACTAAATAATAACTAATAGAATCACTATTCCAACTAATAGAATTTGAGCTTAACGCAGCAATAGTATTGTCTAAAAGCAGTGGATCACCAAATACGGGCACTATTTCGAATTCATCCGCTATTTTACTTGTTTCTTCTACAATGACAAAATTCTTTTCACCAGCAAAGGTTAATATTACTCTATTACCAGTTTCTGTAGAGACATTTTCCGAACTTTTTAAATGAGTGTTTGTTGGTAAATATAGTGGATAAATAACATTGTCTAAGCTACTTGTCGTTTTATCACAATTTTCTTCACATTTATTTTCTTCACAATTAGCTGAAGTACATGTAGTTTGTTGATTGTTTTCTTCATTATTAGTTGTATTTTCTTTAGTTGTGTTATCTTTAGTTGTATCTTCTTCTTTTATTAAATCATCTAAAGCAAAATCATCTTCTTTTAATTTAGCCTTTAAATTAACACTTTTAAAATTCA
Source organism: uncultured Bacilli bacterium (assembly GCA_934096755.1). GTDB lineage: Bacteria > Bacillota_I > Bacilli_A > RF39 > UBA660 > Onthocola_B. Next base: position 9,057 of record CAKOMU010000029.1, on the reverse strand, counting down.
CTTTTATTTTGACTATATCATCGGCATTGTATACCTCAACCTTTTCGATGATTTTATCTTTGTTAAAATAAATCTTTTGATAAGTCAATTCTTCATTGTTTGGATAATTAACTTTTGACTTAATAAGATAACCATTATCAAATGTTTCAAATTCAACTTCATTATCATTTTTAATATCATTAACTAAATTTTGTAGTAAATATGCTTGAGATGAATTTTCTGGCCATACACTGTCAAATTTAAAACTTTTATTTAAACTTGGTGTAATAACGTATAAACCTTCTTTATTTTTAAGAATTATTTGTTCATGATTATTAGTTTGATTAACTAGTACAACTTTATAAAAATCATCTTTTAAGAAATAACTATCGATGTTATATATAAACGTCTCTTCCCCACTGTTGATTTCCATTGTGCCATTTAACTTATATGATTTACTACTCTCAACGCTTTTTGTAAAATCATTAACGGCATCTTCTAATTTATATTTACCGCACCCTGTAATAGTAAATAATGTAATTGTTAATAAGAACAATAACTTTTTCATTACCAATCCCCTTTTCTAATTAAATATATTGTATTAAATTAAAAATATGTATAGATTTCTAAATTACCTCCATACTATTATCAAAGGATGTGAAGAAATGGTTACAATTCAAAAAATTTGTTTAATATTCTCTATTGTTGGCGCAATAGTTTGGGGAATATATGGAATTTTTGATGTCAACATAGTCAATAAAATTTTTAGTTCTATGGCATTTGTGGAAAAAGCTATTTATATCATTGTTGGTATATGTGGACTTGTCAACATTGGCTTATTATTTATGAATATTGATGAATAAAAAAAGTTGAGAACATTCTCAACTTTCCGTTATTTTTATCTTAAGTTTACTAGATATAACATAATTTACTAAAGGATTGGTATTGTCTATTTTGATTTCTACTTCGTGTTCACCTGCTCCTAATCCAGCAAGGTCAACATATGCAAATATATCACTAGTATCTATTTTTTCTATTACTGAGGCAACACCTTTAACTTGAACTGTGATACCTTTAGTATCTATTAAGTTTACAGTTAAACCATCACTTAAATTTCTAGGAATAATGTTACTACTAATATCTATACTTTTTTGTTGTTCTTCTCCAAAAGTTGCTTTGATAGTAACTTTTTCTGTGCTCATTTCTCTTACACCATTTGGTTTATTAATCGTCGCATTATAAGTTTTGGTTCCTTCTTTACCCAGACCATCAACATTTATAGTAACTGGTACACTAGTAATATTTTCAATTTCACTCTTTTCACCATAAATGGTAATTGAATAATTTGAACTGCCATTTATTAAGATAGAAGCAATTGATTTACCAGCAATGAGTTCTCCAGTTGTTTCTATTGCCAGAGGTACTGTCACAGAATAGCTTTCTAATACTACAGTAGCACTAATTGTACTTGGAACTATTTCAATATTATCTAATTTATTACCTTTTGAATCATAAGCAACTAATTCTACATTATCTATATCGTAAGTTCCGGCTTCAGTAAAGTTTTGTTTTTCTAAATCGATTAAAGCTTTAACTGATGCTATTTCTTTAAGAGCATCACTACCACCTTTAACTACTACTTCTGTTTTATTAAGAGTAACATTTTTAACGCTTAACTTACTATCTAAAGCATTGATATTTAATAAGTCATAAGAAATTGTTTTAACTTGACTCTCTTTATTTTTGATCGTTACTTGAACATAAGATGGATCAAGTTTATAACTTAAAGAATCTATAGATTTAGAGTAAGTAAAATATACTTTGTAAGGTGTATCACTAGGTGTATATTCACTTAAATCTAATATTACTTCATATTCTCCTAATTGTTTAGCAAGATAAATATCACTTTTTCGTCCCGTAAGTGTTATATCCACTGTTTTAGGCACACCTTCAATGACATAAGCTTCTTCATTATACTTAACTACTACCGGAACGTTAGGTATAACTTCGGCCTCTGTTTCCACCAAACTGATAACTTTAGAATCAATTAAAAGAAACATTATTACTGCTAAAACTAAAGATATGTAAATTAAAAAATGAGGTCTATTTAAGATTTTATCAAGTTTACCTTGATGTTTTTTTATTTTTTTTGATAAATAATAGATTGCTCGACTAATGGGAACAATTAAAAATTTATCGATAAAGTTATAAATACTTTTGAAAAATCTGGTAATCATTCGTCTTCACCATCGCTTTCATCAGCTTCAAAGAATACTTCCATTTTTGGTTTTAATTCATCCATAAGCATCATTTTAAATTGATCTTGATCAAGGTTATAATGTAACTCTCCATCTACGGCAATACTTAAACGACCCGTTTCTTCACTGGCTACTAGTGCAATGGCGTCGCTTTCTTCAGCTATCCCTAAAGCGGCTCTATGTCTTGTACCAAGTTTTTTAGAGACATTAGGATTCATGCTGGTTTTAAATACAGCTCCTGCACAAGTTATTCTGTCACCTTGAATAATTACACCGCCATCATGTAATGCGGAATTTGGAAAAAAGATTGTGTCCAATAAAGCATCAGTGATATCAGCATATACTTTAGTAGCACCCTTAATGTATTCTTCTAAAGAAACTTCTCGTTCAATGACAATTAAAGCACCGATACGATTTTTGTGAAAGTAGTCCATAGCTCGCATGATTTCATAGACAACTTTTTCTCTTTCATCTACAGTTAATACTTTATGTCTTCCTAAAAGTTGAGTTCTTCCCAAACTTTCCAAAACACTTCTAATTTCGGGTTGGAAAATAACAATAATAGCTAAAGGGCCCCATTGAATGGCATATTCTAATATTACGCCAACAGTATACAAATTTAATATATCACTTAAAAGTTTAACAATTAAAACGATAATTACACCTTTTAAAATAAGGACCATTTTAATATTATTTTTAACATTTTTTAAAATATAGTAAAATGCGATCCATACTAAACAGATGTCTAATAGTTTGGTAAATATTTCCCAGATACCTGTAAAATTCATTATAACACCATCCTCTAATATTGCTAATTAATTATATCAAAAATCCAAAAAAATAAAAAGGGGTAACTCCCCCTAGTTGACACATATCTATTTATTATTTTTGTACTGTGCATTTTCATTAACTATTTCTTGCAAAGACATATTATTGTTAATGTTCATATTTAATCCTTCGTTAATTATATTTGCATTTTGATTATTTTCAATTTTAAAAGGTGAAGATTTTTGACGTTTTTGAGAAACAAAATAACCTACTAAAGCATTTATTAAGATAATAGTAATGATTACAAATATAAAATAATAATCACTAATAAATGAAATAACATTTGTCATAAAATCTTTTCCTCTCTTTTAATTAATCGTCAAAGTTTGATTTTTAGGTTGTATTTGAATAAAAGTATTACCATCATTGACTTTTAATTCTTCACCATTTGGCAAAGTGTATTTTGTTGGTTGAGATCTGCTAGATTTTGACCAATTAATTGGAATTGCATAGCCATTTGTGATGTAATATCCAGTGCCAGAGCCAATATTTTCTAGTTCTTGCCTTCCTTTGTTTTCCCCATCGTTTAATGTATAGTTAGAAACCTGGTAAGTAATGATATTTTTAAAATGATATTGTTCTTTAGTCACATAATCTGCATGCTTTTGACCATTAACACTTCTTAAATAATAACCATTAGTGGCATCATAGACATAACTACTAGTAATATAATTAGAATATTTAATATTAACATTATTTGCTGGTATGGCAGTGGAGATTGTTGATAAGTCAATTTCTTCCACACTGTAATTAAGTAATAGACCATTTTTACGGGTAGTTCTTAATTTACCTAAACCATTTTGAAGTTTGCTAATACTAGTAAATAATGTGTGTTCACTTGAAACATGAAGACTTTTATCTCGCCAACCAGTTTTATTGTTATCGACCACAATGCGATCCACGTTTAATGATTTAAAATCACTTGCGGCTTCTGGACTTTGACCATGATGCACATAAATAGCATCATTTTCTAAAGCATAATCTAAATAGTAATGTCTTGCACTTCTAATAGAACCAATTCTTGCAGTATTTTGATCCATAAACAAAGCCATGTACCTCGTGATACCGCCCTCTACAATCATTTCATAAATTAAATAAGCATCTTGTAATCCACTTTGTAATGGTCGAGCAATATTTATGTTATTAATCATAATAGCAAATGGCCTTGAGGTAGATTTTTCATCTACTATTTTTAATTTATTAGGCGTCTTTTCTGGTTCTTCTACTGGTTCTTGAATTATAGAATCATCTGGTTTAGGCTCAGTTATTTTATTCTTCTTGCCAAAATAAACAAGAGAGGTAATGATAACCCCTAATATAATTATAATTACTGCGCCAATTATGAAGATTTGTTTTTCATTTAGCCTTTTGCCCAGCCTAATTTTCACAGTTACCTCCTACTTCTATTTTCCCTTTCTAAATCTCTTTTTTTGATTGTTTCTCTTTTGTCATAATTTTTTTTACCTTTACAAATTCCTACTTCTACTTTAACTAAACCATCTTTTAAATATAATCGCAAAGGAATTAATGTATATCCCTCTTTTGTTGTTTTTGTTAACAATTTGTTAATTTCTTTTTTATGTAATAAAAGTTTCCGTTCTCTACTAGTTTCATGATTAAAAATGCTACCTTCGTCATATTTATCTATAAACATATTAATAATATATGCTTCTTTATTTTTGATTCTAATGTAACTATCAGTGATGTTTACTTTACCTAATCTTATTGATTTTATCTCTGTTCCTACTAAAACAATTCCGGCTTCAATAGAATCTTCTATAAAATAGTTAAAATTAGCTTTTTTGTTTTTTATTTCCATTGTTTTTTTTCTCCTTAACTAATTCAAAATCAATGGTTTTAGATTCTTTATTAGCACCACTCACAATTACTTGTATCTTATCACCGATGCGGTATTTTTTCTTCTTATCATTACGCACTAATGAAAGCATTTCTGGCACATACGTGTAATAACCATCTAATGAACTAATGTGAATTAATCCTTCAACTAAATTTTCTAATTCTACAAATATGCCAAAATTAGTGACTCCGCTAATAATACCTTCATATTTTTCACCAATATGACTTTCCATATATTCAGCCATCTTCATGTCTAAAACTTCTCTTTCAGTTTCAATGGCATTAACTTCTGTTTCACTAGAATGATCTGCCACATCGATTAAGTATTTTGCATTAAAGTTGATTGTTTCCATATCAATTCGTTTTTCGAATAAATATGTTCTTAAAAGACGATGTACAGTCAAGTCTGGAAAACGACGGATAGGACTAGTAAAATGGGTATAATTTTTACTAGCTAATCCAAAGTGACCAATATTATTTGTACTATAAATGGCTTTTTTCATACTTCTTAAAAGCATGTCCGATAATATATTAAACTCTGGTTTATTTCTTAATTCATCAAGAATATTTTGCATTGTCAATGGAGTAATTTTATTAGTGTTCGTTTTAAGTGAATATCCCATTTGTTTTAATAAATTGGTAAAATCTTCAATTTTATCACTATTAGGTAGGTCGTGAACTCGATAAATGAATGGTAAATCCATATTGCTAATATGTGTTGCTACGGTTTCATTTGCAACTATCATAAAGTCCTCGATTAAATTTTCCCCAATACCTCTACTTCTTTTGACAATATCGATGACTTTTCCTGTTTCATCTTGAATTACTTTTGCTTCATCTATACCAAAATCTATGTACCCTCGATTAGTTTTTTCTTGACGTAAAATGTGAGCTAATTTACCCATTAACTTTAGATTTTCACTATAATCTTCATAGCCATCTGGTATGGTATTTTCCATCAATATTTTGTTAACATTTTTATAAGTCATTTGCTTACGAGATTTAATAAATGATGGAAATATATCATAGCTTTCGACTTTGCCATTTTCGTTTATTAACATTTCACAACTGATAGTAAGACGAACTACGCCAGGATTAAGTGAACAAATACCGTTTGAAAGTTGATGAGGAATCATTGGAATGACTGTATTTGCCAAATAACTAGAAGTTCCCCTAGAATACGCATCATCATATAAACTAGTTCCCACTTTAACATAGTTAGAAACATCAGCGATATGAACCCCTAATAAGTATTTATTATCTTTTTTTTCTAAGCTGATAGCGTCATCAATATCTTTAGTATCATCGCCATCAATCGTAAAAATCATTTTATCAGTTAAATTTTTTCTACCTAATAAATCTCGTTCGTTGACTTCATCAGGAATATTTGTTAATTCCTTAATAGTGGCCATACTAAAATCTGCACTAATACTATGTTTAGCTGCAATAGTTAAAATATCAATACCTGGATCATTTTTATGACCAATTATTTTTATTATTTTACCTAAATAGACACGATTAGCTACTTCTTTAATTAAGTTAACAACTACTTTGTGACCTTCTACACAGCCTTTTAAACTATCCTTAGTTAACTTAACAACTATTTTTAATTTTTCATCATCAGTTTTAAAAACTAAACGATTTTTATCTTTAACCATTTCGCCAACAATATTTTTGATGTCACGTTTTAAAATTCTAATTACATGTCCTTCAGGATTAGGATCTGTTACTTTATTTAAAATTTCCGCTTCAACAAAATCGCCGTTGATTGCACCATGTAATCTATCGTAAGGTATAAAAATATCTTTGCCATTAGAAATATCTACAAAACCATTTCCACTTTTATTAACTCTTATAATACCTACTTTTAAGGCTTTAGTATTTGACATTAACATAAATTCATGAGCTTTAGATTCATGTAATAATCCCTCTATCATTAACTCATGTAAATCTTGTTCTAAATGTTCTAATTCTTCTACTGATTTTAAGCCTAATTTATCATTTATGGCATTTATGGTTTGAGCTTTTGTTTCATCTTTAAGTATGTCTAATATTTTTTCTTTCATTTTACTAACCTTCTTTAAATGTGCATATCATTTTGTTATTTTTAAAACTAATTTGAACGTAACTATTTTTATCGTCAGTAATTATTTTTTTTGTCAGTGGATTAACCAAATTGTTGTCAACATATTTTCTAGTTATTAACTTTTCTAAATGTACTTTGCATAGTCCTTCAAAGCCTTCACATATACTCTCTGTATAATGTTCATCTTCTGCCATTTGACAGGCAGCATCACTAATACTCTTTTGAAAATTTTCCACTTTTTGATTTTTAAGTCCACCAAAAATTAAGACGATAGCTAGTATTATCGCAATAATTATTATTAAAACTAAAATGATTGTCAGTACCCTCTTTTTATCTTTCATTTTTATCACATTTAAAGTATATCATATTTCAACAGTTTTAACTAGCATTATATGAACAGTTTCTTTCGTTGTTTTGCCAATTTATATTTACAACATCATTTTCATAATCCATAATATTTTTTTTAGTAGCTGGATTAGTTAAATTTTTCTTTAGCAATCCGTTTTCAATTAACTCTTTTATAGTCACAGTACTATCGCTTTTAACATTATTATTTTCAGCATATACGCAAGCTGCATTTTCAATTGTTTCTCGATAGTCAGTCAATTTATTGTTATTTTGGCGGTTTAACATCCCAGACATACTGACACCTACAGTGACTGATACTGCAGCTAATAATGCTATCACCACTAACGTTTCAATTAGTGTAAAACCTTTATTATTCATTTTATTCACCATTCATAGTATAACATAACCTTTACAAAACAAACATAAGAATTTCACTTTTATGTTTTAATATGTAGTAGTGGAAGTGATAAAGTGACTATAAAAATTATTAATTATAAAACTTTGCAAGGAGAAAAATTAAAGAAAAATGTGTTAAAGGCTGTACGAAATAGTAATAAAAACATCAGTATTGAGTTTATAAATGATGAAACCTTTGACAATAAAAAAACCTTTTTAGTTATAAATGAAGTAGTTGTCAGCGACAAACGTATACCAAGTACAAGAAAAATCATAAAAATTATCAATAAAAGCAAATAAAAAAATGTTTCAAAATAAACTGAAACATTTTTATTTTAAGAATAAAACTAAAGAAATAATAAAGAATAATATACCTAGTATCATTGTTAGTCTACTTATAACTAGTTCTAAGCCTCTTTCTTTTTGATGTTGAAATAGGTTTTCATTTCCTCCAGTTATTATTTGACCAGCGTCACTAGCTTTATTTCCTTGTAATAATACTATAGCAATCAATAATACTGATATAATTAATAAAATATTTTCTAACATGTTAACACATCCGTTCTTTTAGTACTTTAACATAAATAAAATCAATTTGCAACTTTATTCTTCTGTTGTTTTATTACTTTTTTTACTTTTAGGTTTTCCTTCTTTTTCTTCTTGGTCTTTATCTTCAATTTCTTCTGGTTTGATTTTACCAGTATTGACGATTGATTCAATTTGTTCTTTAGTAATAGTTTCATATTGCATTAAGGCATCGCTTAGCGCAAATATTAATTCTTTATTATCGCCAATTATCTTTTTAGCTTTTTCATAACAACTTTCTATAATTTTACGAACTTGTTCATCAATTTCTAGAGCAACTTGATCAGAGAAATCGCGTGATTTATTATAATCTCTACCTAAGAATACGCCTTCGCTTTTTTCTTCGTATTGAACAGGTCCTAAATCACTCATACCATATTCAGTGACCATACTACGTGCAATTCTTGTAGCTTTTTTAAAATCATCACTAGCTCCGGTTGAAATTTCATGTAAGAACATTTCTTCACTAACTCGGCCACCTAAAAGTCCAGTTATTTGAGCAAGTAATTCATCTTTAGTTAAAACTGCTATTTTTTCTTCCTTAGGTAGCATCATAGTGTAACCACCAGCCATACCACGTGGAATAATTGTTATTTTATGAACTTCTTGAGCATCTTCTAGTTTTAGTCCAATTACTGCATGTCCAGCTTCGTGAATTGAAACTAATTTCTTTTCTTTATCAGTTATTTTACGTGTCGTTTTAGCAGGTCCTAATAGCAC